>NZ_JBDJLE010000001.1:0-394915 GCF_039673205.1 Stenotrophomonas sp. TWI809
TCCGATGTCGAGGGACGAGGTGTAAAACAGGGCAATGATTGCCACTGCACCCATGTCGTCGATGATGGCCACCGACAGCAGCAAGAGCTTCAAGCTGGGAGGCGCGTGCCGCCCCAAAAGCGCCAGCACCCCCACCGCAAAGGCAATGTCTGTGGCCGCAGGAATGGCCCAGCCGTTGGACAGGGAGGACTCGTGCCGAGATGCGATCAGAAAGATCAGAGCAGGAAGTGCCATGCCGAGCAGCGCAGGCACAGCTGGTAGTCTGCGCTGCTGCCAGGAGGACAGCCGCCCACTGATAAGCTCGCGCTTGATCTCCAAGCCGACAAGAAGAAAGAAGATCGCCATCAACCCGTCGTTGATCCAAAGATGCGGCGTCATTGGCCCGAGTTTCTCACTGAGAACCGGGCCGGCATGAGCATGCAAAAATGCTAAGTAGCTGCCCGCAGCTGGACTGTTGGCCAGCAAGATGGCGACCATCGACGCCATCATTAGTGCGACACCCGCAGATGCCTCGTTGGCGAGCATGCGCGCAAAGATGCTGGGCGGTCGGTCTATCGTTGTCATCGTGCTCCCTTAAAGCAAGGAGAGAACAAACCGGATAGGTACGACCAGACTCGACGCACCTGAAGGGTTCGTCAGCTCATGGTTGATCGAGGTGTGGAAGATGCCATCCAGCCCAAGCCTGTGAGAGCTGTGAGACATCGAGATGGTCGGAACTTTGGAGTATCAGCATGCGTAGACTCGGAAAACGACAGGTCGTTCTCCGTAATCGGGACCTACCCCCGGGCGCACGCAGCACACGCCGTAAGTCAATTTTACGGATCACGTCGGCAGGGTCAACTACCTACTGCCCGTTGCGGAGATAGTGTTCAGACGGCAGATGTCGCGCGATGCTTGGTCGCGGACAGGCTGTGGATTGCTCGCCGCGCGCAATGCGCCAGCGACAGGCCGATTGGCAGTTCAACTCGAGCCTCGACCTTCGTCCGCTTTCAGCCAGAAACGGACATCCGCCCTACCCCTGATAAACATCCCTGATCCTAATGCTGGATTGCAGTTCCCCTACCCTACCCGTTGGGCCAAGGTCCGCTTTCGGCCAGAAGCGGACCACTGACCACCCACTCCGCTCAGATTCCGGCGAGCACGCCCGGATCACCGGTCCTCCAGACGTTGTCCACTATCACATGCTTGATCTCCCACCCCGCGTCGCGGCGGGCCAAGAAAACGTCATAGCGGTTCTTCATCAGATACTGGCGTGTGCCGTCGACCCTCGATACGTGCTGCGCTTCGACCAACACATCCACCCGGGCCGTATCACCGTCCACCGCCACCCTCGGGTTGCTGAACGAGTGGGAGGTATCGAGCCCGTTGAGCGAAGTGGACAGCGCCTCGACGATGGTTTCCCGCCCCTGCAGCACCGGGTACTCGAAGCCCGCCTTTGCGCCAGCGGGGCGGAAGTCGGAGATGGCGTCCTCTGTAAAGGCCGACGAGAGCAGCTTGCGGTCGCGAAGATCGATACCTGCGGCGAAGCGGTACAGCGTGTCGACCACGGCATGTATGTCGTGAAGAGTATCGGGAGCGTTGAGGTGCAGCGACATGAAGTGGATTCCTTAGCGAGCCGTGGGGGTGGTTGGGTCAATGAGAGTGATACGGGTGTCGGCGATGGTCTCAGCGAAGCCGCTGCCGAATACACCTACAGGCGTCTGGAAGCCTGGACGCGCCTCCCCTGCCAGCACACGGCGCGCAGCCACGACCGCGGCAAGGGGAGTGAAGCTGTAGCCGTTCACCGTATCCAGCACTGCGCGGGTTACGGTACCGTTGGCGCCGACTACCTCTACCGCTGCCTGGTACCGGTTGTCGGTGCGCTCCTGCGCGGTGGGACCATCCGGCAGTGCATCGATGCCGCCTTCGGGGAAAGCGCTGCCAGAAACATGTACGTAGGTTTCGATATCGCCCACCCCGGTTTGCCGGGCGATGGTGATCAGGTCAGGCAGCGTCACTGGAAAGCAACTCACCGGCCCGTTGCCGAAATCGATGTCGCGCAGCGCGTCCGGGGCACGTGCCGTGAGCACATCGTCCTTGCGCATAAGGCACGTGGCCGTTACGTGTTGGCTGGCGCTGATAGCCGATCCGCGCGACATCGAACCTGCTACATGCAACGCGATACGGATGGCCACCGGTGACGGCACACGCTCCACGGCACGCGCGGCCAGGCTGCCAAGCATCGCCACGCTGCCCCCGCTGCCCGGCATCAGCATTACCCCGGCCTTTGCGGCGTTCAGGTCATGGCGCTCGGCCAACTGGTAGCTGTCCAGCTCGGCGGCAATATCCAGGTAGTGGACGCCGGCGCGCAGGCACGCCTCGATCAGCGCTCCTGCGGTATGCGCGAACGGACCTGCGCAGTTAAGCAGCACCGCGATATCCTGCAATCCGTAGTCCACATCGGCAGCGGAATCCAGCGCGAACACGCGGTACGCCACGCCAAGGCGTGTGGCCAGCGCCTGCAGCGGAGCTTCGTCGCGCCCTGCCAATACCAGCTTCAGCCCAGCTTCCTTCGCGTGTGCTGCAGCCATGCGCCCGGTGTAGCCGGATGCACCGTAGATCATCAATGTTTTCATGGTGTGTTCCTCGCCACCCTATTCGAGTGAGGCGTCAATGCGGGAGATGCGGCCTGCGGAATCCACGGCCACCAGAAGCAATCCGATCTCGTGACCGAAATCGCCGGTGAAATCGACCCGGACGCGTGCGCGTACATCGCCAAGGCGTTCCAGCGACAGCAGCCGGGTGACCGTGTGGTAACCCAGGAAGTACCTTTCCAGATAGTCGCGCACCCCGGCATGCTTGTTGAAGGTGGATCCGGTGGAAGGGTCATCGATCACTGCCGTCGTGCTGAACAACGCCAGGGCCCGTTCGATATCGAAGGCGTTCGTGGCGTTGATGAAGGCCACCACTGTGGCCTGCAGGGGGTGCGACTCGACGCCGTCATTCATGGCCGTGCTGCCAGCTCTTGTAGACGAACTCCAGGCTGTAGCCATCCGGATCGCGCACCTGCGCGGCGTAGTAGCGGGGGTCGTAGTGCAGCTGCGGGCCGGGCGGATGGATCTCGCTGGCGCCGGCGGCCATCGCGGCGGCATAAGCCGCGTCGACCATCGCGCTGGAATCCGCCACGAATCCAATATGTGCCGCCTGCGCTGCCGCCACGCCCTGGCGCAGCCAGAAGAAGACCCGGCCGCCTGCGCCGAAGCCCTTCAGGTCCGGGTGGCCGGGTGGGCCCTGCCGGCCGTCGTAGTCGAGCCGGTTGACGATTCCCAGCGGGGCCAGCGCGGCCGTGTAGAACGCGACCGAGCGGGTGGTGTCAGTGACAGTGAGGAAAATGTGGTCGAGCATGTCGTACTCCCGTTGCGAACTAGATGTTGTAGCCGCCTGCAACTTCAATGGTCTGCGCATTGACCCAGGCCTGCTCATCACCGAGCAGCCCAGCGATTACGCGGCCCACGTCGTCCGGCTCGCCTACCCGGCCCAGCGCCGTCTGCGCGGCCAGCAGGGCTTCGAACTCATCATTGAGGCCGCCGCCCAGTTCGGTACGGATCGCCCCGGGTGCGACGGCGTTGACGCGGATGCGGCGCTCGCCGAACTCCTTGGCCATGTAGCGGGTAAGCACCTCCAACCCGCCCTTGAAGGCGGCGTATGGCGCCACCCCGGCGGTGGCCACACGCGTGGTGGCACTGGTGACGTTGACGATGCTCGCGCCAGTACCCAGCAGCGGCAGCAGTGCCTGGGTAAGGAAGAACGGCCCCTTCAGGTGCACGTTGAACAGACCGTCGAACTGTTCCTCGGTCACCGTCTCTATCGGATTGAACAGCCCGAACCCGGCGTTGTTCACCAGGCCATCCAGCGCGGAGGCGCCCCAGGTGCCCTGCAAGGTGTCCTTCACCTGCGCGGCAAACGCCGCAAAGCTGCCGGTTTTGCCCACATCCAGCTGCAGGGCCACTGCCGTACCGCCCTCTGCCTGGATGCGCTCCACCACCTGCTGGGCAGCATGGGGCTGGGCGTTGTAGGTGAGGACGACGCCCATGCCGCGCTGCGCGCAGTGCAACGCGGCGCTGGCACCAATGCCACGGCTGCCGCCGGTGATCAGTACATTTTTCATGCAGGTACTCCTGTGCAGTGAAGGGTGATCCACAGGCTAGGCTCGCTGGCCGTGGAGCGCCGCCCTGATCCTCGCTATTTCCTGCCTATTCCTGCTCCTCGCCTTGCCAGCCCGCTCCGGTGGGTGTCCAATGTGGCCATGGAAAACGCACTGGATGAACTGCGCCGGCTCGCGGCGCATGCCGAAAATCGCCGCACTGATACGGGTATTCCCCGTGTGGCCATGGTGCAGGGGGAGATCCCGGAGCATGCCTTGGCGGCCGTATACGAGCCGATGATCAACCTGATCCTGCAGGGCACCAAATCCATGACGGTGGGTGAGAAGACGCTCCACTACGACCCCGCCACTTATTTCATCATGTCCGTGGACCTACCGGCGGTGGGTGCCGTGCACCCGGCCAGCAGCGGCGAACCGTACCTGGCGGTGAGCCTCACGCTGGACCCGAGCATCCTCGCAGCGCTGCTGTGCGACACCACCGATGCCGCCACCGGGCGCGGCGAGCCCTCCACCCAGACCGAGGCCTTCAACGTCGCTGCCGTCACCCCGGAGCTGATGGATGCGTGGGTGCGCATGCTGCGCCTGATGGAACGCCCCGGCGAGATACCTGCACTGGCCCCGGCCTACGAGCGCGAGATCCTGTACCGCGTGCTGCAGGGACCACACGGATGCATGCTGCGACAGTTGGCCACGCCGGATTCGGCGCTGGCGCGTATCAGCAGCGCGATCCAGCGCATCCGTAGCGACTACGCCAAACCGCTTCGAATCGCCGCCTTGGCCGAACAGGTGGCAATGAGCGAGTCGGCCTTCCACCGTCACTTCAAGTCCGCCACCGCACTGAGTCCGCTTCAGTACCAGAAGCAGCTGCGCCTGCTGCAGGCACGCCAGCTGTTGACGGCGCATGGCAAGAGCGTGACCGCGACCGCGCTTGATGTGGGCTACGAAAGCCCGACGCAGTTCAGTCGAGAGTACGTACGCGCGTTCGGTCTGCCGCCTTCCCGGGACGCTGCACGCATCATGGCGAGCGTCCGCGGACCTGCACTCGCCTAGCCGGCGGGTGCAGCCCTGCCCCCGGTCAGCTCTGGGAAGCGCCACCGTCAGCAAACAGCTCTACGCCATTGACGTAGCTGGCTGCATCACTTGCCAGGAACGCGACGGCCGACGCGATTTCCTCCGGCTCGCCGATGCGGCCCAGCGGACTTTTTGCCGTCAGAAACGCCATGCCCGCCTCGGCATCGTCTCCGAAAGCTTCGCGCAGCGATGGCGTATTGGTCGGCCCAGGGCTCAGGATATTGATCCGGATCCCCGTCCCTTTGAGTTCGGCCGTCCAGCTCCGGACCATGTTGCGAACTGCCGCCTTGGTACCGCCGTAGATGCTCATGGTAGGGCCCGGATCCATGGAGGACGTCGACCCGATGATCACCACGCTCGATCCGGAGCCAAGCAGGGGCAGCGCACCCTGCAGCGTCAGCACTACGCCCTTTACGTTGGTCGAGAACTGCTGGTCGATCTGCTCCTCGGTGATCTTTCCAAGTGGTGCATGTACACCACCACCTGCGTTGGCCACCAGCACGTCGATCCCGCCGAAAAGCCGTTTCACCTCGGTATACAGCGCCTCCAGGCTGGACGCGCTGCTGACGTCGGCGACCAGCCCGACCGCGTTTTCGCCCAGCGTGGCAAGCGCTTCATCCAGTACCTGCTGGCGCCTGCCTGTGATGACCACCCGGGCCCCCTCCTGCGTCAGCCGTTTGGCGATCGCCAGGCCGATTCCACTGCCACCGCCAGTCACAACAGCTGTTTTATTGTTCAAGTTGTACATTGCACGCTCCGCGTTGTAGTGATCACTAATCTAGTATATAGTGACCACTAAAGCAACGGACGCAAACATGCCACTGCGTCCTCGCAACACTTCGCCACCCACGCAGCTACGCCGACGTCGGAGGAAACCATGAGCCAGAAACTTCCAGGATCGACCCGCTTCAAGGATTCGCCTTCGTCGGCGCGGCCATCACGGCGCCCCTTTGACCGCGAGGCGGGCGTTCTCATCGCAAAAGATCTTTTCCACGAACGGGGATATGACGCGGTGGGCATCTCCGAGCTCGTCCGCGCGCTCGACATCAATCCACCGAGTCTGTACGCCGCCTATGGAAACAAGGCTGGCCTGTTCGAGCGATGTCTAGCGGTTTATGTGGAAGAGGCGAACCTGCCAGCAGACAGGATCCTGACGCCTGATCGGCAGCTGGGTGAGGCCATCAGCGACCTCCTGCTGCATGCCGCAGCCCTCTATACCAGATCGAAATCCCGGCGTGGCTGCATGGCGGCCGAAGGGATGCGCGCTGATGATCCGCAGGCGCGTGCATTGGCCGGTGCCTACGCGGACGCCTCTGCCACCTTCATCGAGCATTACATCAGCCGGTCAGAGCCGCAGCGTGCGCGCGAACTGGCCGATTACGTCGTGACGACATTGCAGGGCTTGTCTGCTTCGGCACGCGCCGGATTGTCCAGGCCCCGAGTGACTTCGGTCGCCAAACTTGCCGGCCTCGCCTTCGAAACGTTCTTAGCTACCTCGGAGCAATCCACGTCATGACGATCCTTGATCACATTGAGTTTGCGGTCAGCGATGCTGAGACATCCCGGCGCTTTTACGAAGCCGCCCTGGCTCCTCTAGAAATCCTCCTCGTCATCACCATTGGCCCCGAGCGCACTCGCACCGGCGGCTCCCGCCATGGTTTCGGCAAGGAGGGCTATCCATGCCTATGGATTCACGACCATGAGGCACCGGGGACGGGCACGCACATCGCGTTCGCGACCGACAGCCGGGCAGCCGTCGACGCATTCCACCGTGAGGCGGTGGCCGCTGGTGGTGTCGACAATGGGCCACCTGGCATACGGCTGCAGTATCACCCGCACTACTACGCCGCCTACGTGCTGGACCCAGATGGCGTCAACGTGGAGGTGGTCTGCCAACGTCAGTCCTGACCGTGCAGAAGCTTCCTGCCTTGGTGATCAGCAGTATCTGCTCCCGCATGTTTAAGGAACTAGTAGGAATAGTTGGACTAAGGGCTTTCTCTAGCAAACGGGGACGCGCGGGCGACGGTGTGGTCTCGTCAACCTTAGTCGTGATCTGGAGCCCTGATCCATTGCTCGGGGAACGCTTGCTTCTGCCAGTAGCGAAACTCCGCCTACCCCCGATAAACATCCCTAACCGATCCCGTTGAGCGAGAAAGCTAAGACCGAGCCTGCACCCCATTTTGGCCAGCGGACGCCCCGACACTTGAGACAGGCGCGGCGAGTGACCAAGGGTGCATCCAAATAGGGGCGCCTGTTGCCTCGTCACCAAAGCGATAAAATTGGATAGCAGGTCCCTTGTGCTATCCGTGGGGCCAAGGTCCACTTCAGGCCACGAGCGGATCCCAGGTAGTCCGCCGGGAACTGGCCGCCTGTGTGGAGCGCCATCGCATTGGGTGGCATGGGTGGCATGGCTGAGGGTCATGCGCTCGCTCATCTGAACCCTCTGCACCTTCGATCTCCCCCGGGGGTACTAGAGTCTAGTTGAGTTATTCCGGCTGGATAACACCGCGCAGGGAATCGATACCGTGTCCAGTCTCTTGTCATCAGCCATGGTCATCCCGTGAGCGCCCTTGGAAGCATTTGGGCGGTCGGCGTCACTGGCGCCGTGTCACTGCATCGCTAAGTCCGCGGCCGAGGTAAACAATGACGGCCGAACGGTGTGGGGGGCATAGGCCATCTCGCCTGCGGCTGCGATGACTTCCAATACGCGGGGCGCAACAGGGCCAAAAGCCTTCCGTACTCCGATGAAGTGGACCCACGAGCCCTCCACCTCCACCTTTGCTCCGGCGAGCTCTGAGCACTGACTCACCAATTCTCGGAGGTTCTTGATCCAGGCCTCGCAGGGGAGCGCGTCCAGCTGGACCACGGTGGTGTCATCGCCCACGTACAGATCAGCCATCTCCATCCGAGTTACCCGCGGCGTTGCTGCCGTAAATTGTGGATAAGCACTCATACGTTTCTCCTGACAAGGTTGAAGACGAATATCCGCTCCCCAGACGGCACGGCGTGTCAGCGTGGCGTCAAGGGTCCGTCAAACCGAGGGAATCTCAGGCCCGTCAAGCGGAACGGGTAAGTCCCTCGTGCCGAAAACACATCGTCGTGCGAGCGGCTTTTCTAGAATTTCCGGACCAACCGATGCTTGACCTGTCAGGAGGAATCGCTATGAGCTTTAGACGCAGCCGGACCTTCAACATCGAAAGCCCGATCCCGCCATGGACGTAACGGCCTGGCATGTCCTGTATGTCCTTTGGTTGGTTGCGGGCGCCATGGATTTCTGGCTGCACAGGGCCAGCAGTATCGAATCCACCTCGGGCATTCCGGAGTCAAGGCTGCACTTGGCTCAGATTGCGATCCTCGGGCTGGCGACGGCTCTTTGGCTGGGATTCGGAGCCTCGCATGGGCTTTTCGCCATCCTCTTGGCACTGGTGTGCCTGCACGCAATAACAGGCTATTGGGACACGCGGGTGGCCTATCCCAAGCGCGCGATTCGCCCCTTGGAGCAGCACGTTCACAGTATTCTGGACTTAGCGCCGTGGGTCGCGGTAGGTGCCGTTTACTGGTCACTGCCCAGCACCCATGTCGGACCAGTCGTGGCGTTTGACCCGGCGCCAGCCGCCTTATGGGCCTTTGCGCTTGTGCCCGCGATGCTTCTGGTGGTCTTGCCGGCCCTGGGTGAACTCCGTCGATGCTTGAGCTACCGGCGGACAAGATAAACCGGGCGTCCTCGTCGCCCCGTCGGAGAGTGAAACCCCTCCGACGGGGCGTCGGCAATGATGAGCGGGACTTTACTTCTTTGCCTCAACACCAGGGGCGGCATCGCGCACCAGGAACTCTTCGGTAACTTCCGGCAAATGCGTTGCAAGCCAGTCGGCCATCGCCTCTTCCTGGACCAGAATTTCCTGACACACGCGTGCGGTTTCCGGGTCACCGGCGGTCTTGGCCGCTGCGATCAAAGCGGTGTATGAGGCAATTTCAAAGTGCTCGAACACGTAGCCGGCCATCGCGCCTTTCACGATCTCGTCGGATGCGGTCATCCCACCCAGCGCCTGGCCGAATGCGGCCATTTTTCCCATCACGTCTTTGATGGTGGATGGAGAGCCGCCGAGGCGCTTGATGCAGCCCTCGAGCAGCTCTCGTTGTCCGATCGTCTCTTGGATGTGCTCTTCGATCCGCGCCTTCAGCACGGGATAGTGCTCAATACGGGACGCCTGCCCCTTCAACATCGTCTCCGCCTGCTGCTCCATTGCATGGGCGTCGCGCAGCCAGTCAAGCAGGTTCTCTTTGGGTTCGGCCATGGAAATCTCCTGGTTGGACAAGGGAGAACGCACCCTATCCAGCGAGGCATCGCCGGGAGGCGATGTTTGGGTGAAGACCAGGCGAAGTTATAAAGACCCGGTCAAGCCGACAGCTTCCCTTGAAGCTCAGTGATCGCGCGATGGATGTCTTTGAGACGAAACGGCTTCTCCATCAGAGGGGCGCGCTTGAAGCGCTCAGGCAAAGTGGTTTTACCAAACCCCGTTGTAAAGACAAACGGGATTCCCCGCTCCATCAGAACGTCTGCAACAGGGAAGGACTCTTGCCCATGCAGATTGACGTCCAGCATTGCCACATCGAACGCGACACTTTTCGCGCGCTCCAGAGCGTCCGGCAGGTACTCCGCCTTCTCAATGACCGCGTAACCAAGGGTCTTGATCGACTCCTCAAGCACATACATCAAGCTCGGCTCATCCTCTACCAGGAATACACTCACTGCTCCCATTCCGTCTGCCATACGGCCACCCTCCCGCGTGTCGCGTTCTGTCCATGCAGATACAGTGTGACCATGACGCAGCATCAGTGTGTAAAGGCCACATCAAAGCGAGCACGGGAGCACGCATTTTTACGATTTCTTTACAAACCATCCCTTAGGGTGACGCGATGCCGGGGAGATGGACGTGACACAGTTGGAACACCCCAAAGACGTGTTGAATGACGAGTCCCGACAGTTCGTCCTCTTGGTCAACTCCGTCACTGACTATGCAATTTACATGCTTGACGAGCATGGCGTAATTCGGACTTGGAACCCGGGCGGGCAGCGGATCAAGGGCTACACCGCCCAAGATGTCATTGGAACAAATTTCTCCCGGTTCTACCTCCCCGAGGATGCCGCTGCGGGCGTGCCTCAGCGCAACCTGCGGACAGCAGCCGCGGAGGGACGGTGTATCGAGGAGGGGTGGCGGGTCCGGCAAGACGGTTCACGCTTCTTGGCAAGCGTAGTGATCGATCCCATCTGGATCGACGGCACGTTGGTGGGATACGCCAAAGTGACCAGAGACATCACTGAGCGTCATGACGCTCAAGAGCGGCTAGAAAAGGTCCAGCACAGCCTGCTGCAAGCACAGAAAATGGAAGCCATCGGCAAGCTGACCCTTGGATTGGCCCATGACTTCAATAACCTCCTGACCATCATTGTCAACTGCCTTGACCTCATCAGCTTGAGGGTTAAGGACGGCCCTGCGTCGAAGCTGATAGAGACGGCCCTACGGGCGGCGGAGCGTGGGGCGCTGCTCTCGCGACAACTACTGACGTTTGGCCGAGGCCAGAAGCTGTCTCCCGAACCCTTGAATGTCGCCGCCGCGCTGCGAGAATCCCATGAACTCTTGCAGCGTTCGGCGGGAGACGGGGTCGAGGTGACCTTCGACCTCGACCAGCATCTCCCCTTGGTATTCGTCGACAAGGCACAACTTGAGGCAGCGGTCCTAAACCTCGTGTGCAACAGCCGCGATGCGATGCCCGACGGCGGCACTATCACCATCTCAGCCAGCGCCAAGGAGACCCTCGATCCTGCCTCAGAGGGTCACGCCCCTGCGCCTCACGTCTGCGTGACCGTTGCGGATGATGGTGAGGGCATTCCAATCGCCCAGCAGGCACGCGTGTTCGAACCATTTTTCACCACAAAGCCCGTGGGACGGGGCAGCGGTCTAGGGCTTAGCCAGGTGTTTGGTTTCACGAAACAATCAGGCGGCTTTCCCCAACTGAGCAGCGTTCCGGGAAAAGGGACCCGCATCGTGCTTTGCTTTCCTATCCACGAGCCTTGATATGCCCATTAATTTGCTGTTCGTTGAAGACGAAGCCGATTTGCGCTCGGTGGTGACCCAAGCGTTGTCCGATCAGGGTTTCGCGGTCACTCCCGCATCCGATGGAATAGAAGCGATCGCCCAGTTGAGGGGTGAAACGCAATACGCCGTGGTGGTTACGGATGTCAGCATGCCGGGTGGTGTTTCAGGCCTTGAGGTGGCGGCTGCGGTCGCCGAAACGCAGCCCGGCGCCCGTGTGTTGGTGGTGTCCGGGCTCCAGCGCTCCCAGCTCCCCCCCATTCCTGCGTCCGTGCGTTTTCTGCCGAAGCCTTACCGCTTCAAACAGCTCATCACTGCGATCCACGAACAATTGAATTGAGCCACGAATCCATCGCCTATCGGCGCGTGCATGTCAACGCAGAGCCAAAAGCCCTTGGCTCGACGTTGACACGTCGAAGAGGACGATTCGATTCTCTCCGCAACTTCATTAGTTCATGACCCGTCCGGCTGAATCTGAATCAGGCAGTGTCATTTTGGTAGTCGAGGACGAGATCGAGCTCTCCAGGCTTTTTGTCGAGGCTTTAGGCGATGCGGGATTTCGGGTCGTGCCTGCGTATTCTGTTGCCGATGCGCTAAGCTCCCTTGCCAGCCACACCGTTGATGCGGCCATTTTGGACGTTGAGCTGCGAGACGGGCCGGTGTTCCCTGTTGCAGATCAAATGGCGGCTCGTGGAATCCCGTTCTTATTCGCTTCCGCTGTCTACTTTCAAGCGGTTCCGAAGCGGCATCAGGGCGCGCCATTTGTCACCAAACCGTTCAGTGTCAAAGAGCTTCTGCACCTGGTGAGTAGGCTCAGGCCCTAGTGCAGCTATGGCGATTCAGGGCGCACATGAGCATCCCTGCTCCCACGTGCAACTTGGGGCTATTCGTAGATGCTCCAACTTTGCCCTCGTCCCGCTTTTCCACCTTGTGGACGAATGCCCCTCGCCCAAGATGGTCACGCGAGACCATGCACCCCCGGACTGCCGGGAGCTTGGAAAGCACCGGACATTGTCCCCGCATACGGAGACCGGGCAGCGGAGCCATCCACCTGGGGTCTGGACTTCCTCTGGCCTCAGCGTCATCGCACCAGTTCCCGCGATGGTAACAACGCCCCACCCGCTTCGAGCACTTCGCGTTCCAAGGCACGCAGGAAGCCACTGAACCCGTGAGGTGCCCTGGCTGACCGGCGGGCACTCGTGGTGACGACTGGTCGAGCTCGCCAAGCGATGCTGGCCCCCGAGCGCTGAAGCGCCTGAGCCAGCGCCACATCCTCCCCCGTGAACAGCGGTGAGAAGCCGCCCACCTCCCGATAGGCCGCAGCACTGACACCCATGTTGGCACCGTGGATATGGCGATGGCCTTCGCGCGCATGCTCGCGCCTAGCGAATGCTTGGCGCACGGCAGCCGGGTAATCAAGCCAGTCACGCACCTCCACTACGCCGCAAAACGCATCGGCCCCACAGCTTGCTTGTTTCCAGAGCCAGTCAAACGGGACGTGCGTATCGGCGTCAGTGCTGGCTATCCAGCGCGCACCCAAGCCAAGGGCATGGCTGGCAGCCGCCGCACGTGCCACGCCCACGCACCGTGCCTCAATCGAGATGGCCACGGCACCGTGGTGCAAACATACGTCTGGCGTTTTATCGGTGCAGGCATCGAGCGCCACGACTGCCACTACGGGCTCGCCTCGAAGTCCAGGATGCCTGGCGGCCACGGTGATTGATTCCAGGCAGCGGCCAATGTCTGCTGCCTCATTGTGGGCCGGAACTATCACTGCGATCACCGCAGGCCCTCCCTGGTCGGTCCATGCATCGTAAGGTCCTCCGTCCGTTGCGACGAACAGATACCCGCGTCAACGTAGCCAGACGGTGACCGCGGCGTCGTGAAAATGTGGAGTCCGCCCAAACGCCGTTCTCATGGCGGCGGGAGCAGCATAGAGGTTGACACCAACACGGAGCGACCCATGAGCAAACTGCCCCTTAATCCCGGCGCCGACGTGGATGACCAGGATAAAGCGCACACCCCGGACAAGCTCCGGAACGATGACGCCACGTGGAAAGACAAGGACATGCCTGAGGCGGAGCACACCGCCAAACCGGAAGATTACGAGCGTCCGGCAAAGCCCTGAGGGCCGGCTCCGGCGATTCCACCCTATTCAGGAGAGCCAGATGGCCTTGATCCATTCGATTTTGATGGGAGCCGTCGCAGGAATGCGCGCGATGACCCCCTTGGCCGCGGTGACCAACGCCGCGCGGAGCGGTAACTTGCCGGCCGATAACGGTGCCCCTCGCCTTCTGGCCAACAAGCTCGCTTCCGCAGGGATGCTCGCGTTGGCAGGCGGTGAGCTCGTTGGTGACAAGATGAAAACGGCCCCCGACCGCATCGTTCCGGCAGGCATGGTTGCGCGCGTCGCTACCGGGATGATTGCAGGCGCAGCGCTCGCTCCCCATCGGCAGCGAAAGCTGGGCGCGCTTCTGGGTGCAGGCGCCGCCGTTGGTATGGCCTACGTGACCTTCAACCTGCGCATGCGGGCGATCGCCCGCTACGGTCAAAGCAGCACCGGCGCCGTGGAAGACGCCATTGCCGTCGGCAGTGCTGCCCTCATCACACAATGGGCTGCCGGGGGCGCCAAGCCAAGGGGACGTCGCGGATGAACCTCAATGAGCGGACGTCCCTCGGTCGGCGGTGCTGGGCTATCGCCGAGGGCTACATCCCTGCGTGGAGCAACGGGCCGGAACCAGAGCTGCAAAGCCACGAGACCTGCTGCATCCTCAACACCGGTTCCACCGATGCGGCGATCACCCTGACGCTGTATTTCGAGGATCGCGACCCGCAGGGCCCTTACCGCTTCACCGTCCCCGCCCGGCGCACGTGTCACAAGCGCTTCAACGATCTCGAGGTGCCTGCCCCGGTGCCCCGTGGCGTGGGTTTTTCGTGCGTCATCGAATCCGATGTTCCGGTCGTCGTCCAGCACACCCGGCTTGATTCACGCCAAGCCGAGAACAGCATCATGACGACCATCGCCTACCCGCTCTGACCCTCCGGTCGATCCGACCCCTGCACATCGCATCGACACCACTGGGCCGCGACGTTTACCAAGGCGTCCGCACACTGACCTTCCTCAACCCAATAGAGGCTCAGCAAATGCCCGTGCCCAACTATCCCCGGCCGCCGTTCAAGGCGCAGCAGCAGTCGTTTCCCGGCAAGACCGACAAGCTCGATCCTCGGCCAGACCACGGTGAGGAAAGCTACGTTGGTCACGGCATGCTGAAAGGCAAGAAAGCGCTGATTACCGGCGGCGACAGCGGTATTGGTGCGGCAGTAGCCATTGCCTACGCCCGGGAAGGCGCCGATGTGGCGATCGCGTTCCTTGAGGGCGAGGAGAAGGATGCCGCCAGCATTGGGGTCCTCATAGAAGAGGCGGGCCAGAAGGCCGTCCTGTGCCCCTGCGACATCAGCGACGACGCCCAGGCTGAAGCGCTCATCGAGCAGGTCACTCGCGAACTTGGGGGCCTGGACATTCTGGTCAACAACGCCGCGTATCAGCGCTACTACGAATCCTTTGATGACATCACGTTGGACGACTGGCGAAAGACGTTCGATACCAATGTGCATGCCGTCTTCAACCTGACCCGTTTGTGCGTGCCGCACCTGCAGGACGGCGGCTCGGTCATCAATACCGCCTCCGTGAACTCCAAGAAGCCCACGCCCAACATCCTGCCTTACTCGGCCACCAAGGGCGCGGTGGCCAACCTCACCATCGGCCTGGCCGGTCTTCTCGCCGAGAAGGGCATCCGTGTCAACGCAGTATTGCCCGGCCCGATCTGGACGCCTTTCATTCCCGCCGGCATGGCCGCAGAGGAAGTTGAGCAGTTCGGCAGCCAGACCCCGTTCGGTCGTCCCGGCCAGCCGGCAGAGCTCGCCTCGGCCTACGTGATGCTCGCTGCCGACAGCGCGAGCTACACCTCCGGCGCACTGCTTACCGTCTCCGGCGGCGCGGTCACCCTGTAAGGCCTGTATCTCCCTCCTCCCCCAAGGATTCCAATGACGTCCCGCAACCAATACGACATGCAGAACCCGCTGACCCAGTTCCCACAGCCGACCTACCCGGCCCAGGTTCAAACCCCGCCCGGCACTGTTCATGAGCTCAAGCCGGCGGCCGACCATGGCGAGAAAAGCTACGTAGGCCTGGGGCGCATGAAGGGTCGCAAGGCGCTGGTGACCGGCGCCGATTCCGGCATCGGCCGCGCGGTGGCCATTGCCTTCGCGCGCGAAGGCGCCGACGTGGCGCTGAACTACCTGCCCGAAGAAGAAGACGACGCTGCCGAAGTGGTGGCGCTGATTGAAGCCGAAGGCCGCAAGGCGATCGCCATCCCGGGTGACCTCCAGGACGAGCAGTTCTGCGGCGACTTGGTGGCGCAGGCGGTCAAGGGCCTGGGCGGGCTGGACGTGGTCGCCAACATCGCCGGCAAACAGTTGGCCGTGGAAAAGATCGAAGACCTCACCTCCGAGCAATTCGACGCCACCTTCCGCACCAACGTGCACGCGCTGTTCTGGGTGTGCAAGGCTGCCCTGCCGCATCTGCCGGCCGGCGCCACCATCATCAACACCGCGTCCATCCAGGCCTATCAGCCATCGCCCAACCTGCTGGACTACGCCCCCACCAAGGCGGCCATCGTGAACTTCACCAAGGCCCTGGCCCAGCAGGTGGCCGAGCGCGGCATCCGCGTGAACGCGGTTGCTCCGGGTCCGATCTGGACGCCCTTGCAGCCTGCCGGCGGCCAACCGCCTGAGGCCATTCCGGAGTTCGGCTCGCAGACGCCGCTGAAGCGGGCGGGCCAGCCGGTGGAAATGGCGTCGGCCTACGTGTTGCTGGCCACCCAGGAGTCGAGCTACATCACCGGTGAGGTGATCGGCGCCACCGGCGGCATGCTGCTGCCGTGACCCCTGGCTCCAGCGATGCCGATAGCGTGCCTGCCGAGCGCGACGCGGACGGGTATGCGCCCATCCACTCCTACGCCGCCATTGGCGATGGGCGCTCCAGTGCGCTCATCGCGCCGGATGGCAGCATCGACTGGTGGTGCGCCCCGTGCATGGACGCACCGCCCTTGCTCGACCGCCTGCTCGATGCCCCGGCCGGCGGTCGTTTTGTGCTCCAAGCCCGCGACGTTCAGCAGGTGCAGCGGCGCTACCGCGACAACAGCAACGTGTTGGAAACGCACGTCCGCACCGCCACCGGCCTCGCCCGGGTGACCGAGTCGCTCAACAGCGGCCCGGCCGGGCGGCTGCCTTGGTCCGAGCTGGCCCGCCGGTTGGAAGGCTTGGAGGGAGAGGTCACCTTCGATCTGCTCTACCAGCCGGGCACCCGGGCTGGGGCCTGCACGCCCTGGATGAGCGATACCCCAAACGGATGCGTCCATCACGCCGGCCCCGTGATGACGATGCTGCGCTATTCCGAAAGCGTGCAGATCGGCAATTGCGATGACCGGGAACTCCGCGGCACCGTGACCCTTCGGCCCGGCGACCGGGAGATCATCGCGCTGCTCGCCTCTCAGGACGAAGTGCTTCCGGTTCCGCCTTTAGTGGATATCGATACCCGCATCGACCGCTCCGATCGGGAGTGGCGCCAGTGGGTGGACGACCTGCACTGCGACGCAAGCCGCCGCGCTGAAGTCATCCGATCGGCGCTGGCGCTCAAATTCCTTTGGTTCGCGCCCACCGGGGCCATCGCCGCGGCGGTGAGCGCTTCGCTGCCCGAGCGCATCGGCGGCGACAAGAACTGGGACTACCGCTACGCTTGGGTTCGCGATGCCGCATACGTCATCAAGACCTTCCTGCGCGTGGGTGCCCTGCCCGACGCCAAGGCCGGCTTCAGCTGGCTGATGACCACCATCGGTCGCCACCGTCCCGGGCTTGCGCCGTGCTACACCCTTCGCGGCGAGCGAGTCGAAAAGGAACGCTGCATCGACGTGCCGGGCTACCGCAACAGCCAACCGGTGCGCGTGGGTAATGCGGCCTCTGAGCAGTTGCAGACCTGCGCCTACGGCGACGTATTGGAAATGGCCAGCCGGATGATCGAGGCCGGCCACATCCTCGACGCCACCACCGCCCGGCTCTTGTTCGAACTGGCTGACGAATGCGCCGACAACTGGATGCGCAAGGACAGCGGCTTCTGGGAACTGGGCGACGCGCAGCACTACACGATGTCGAAGGTGGAATGCTGGATGGCGCTCCGCCGAGCCTGCGAACTGGCCGAAGCTGGCCACATCACCACTGCCCGTCTGCCGCGCTGGCAGCGCGAGAAAGAGCGCATCCTGGACTGGATCGACGAGCACTGCTGGGATGAGGCAAAGCAGAGCTACGTGATGCATGCCGGCAGCGACCGGCTGGACGCGAGCCTGATGCTGGCGTCGCGCTTCGGCTTGGGCGAAGTGCGCCGGGAGCGTTTCATCGCTACTCGGGAGGCCATTCGGCGCGAACTGTCGGATGAAAGCGGCGATCTTCTGTGGCGCTACAGCGGCATGCAGGACTGTGAAGGCACGTTCATCAGTTGCGCGTTTTGGATGGTGGAAGCCTACGGCCTGCTGGGGGAGGCAGAAGAAGCGGATCGCTTGTTCGGATCGTTGCTGGCCCGCGTCCAGAACGACGTGGGCCTTATGCCGGAGATGTGGGACCCCCACGCCGATGAAGGGCTGGGCAACACGCCGCAGGGCCTGAGCCACTTGGCCTTGGTGCATGCCGCTTATGCGATAGATGGCGAATGAGGCCGATACCAATAGGCTGCACATGCTGCCTTAACGAGGTCAGTCAGCCATCGGCGTCAGTTACAAGCGGCGCCCTTACCTTCCTGAGCTGCCCTTGGACGTCGCATTCTTGTCCCCGTCGGACGGCGCGTCAGGTTCTTCTTTCCCTACGTGAGCATGGCCGCCGCTCGGGTCCTCGATCTGGATGACCTTCCCCTTCTGCCACGCATCGGCGCCCGCATCGATTGAAGGCGCGGCGATATCGGTACGACGCTTCCGCTTGTCCTCACTACTGACCCCGAGCCGGGCGTCACGGGCAGCGACCATGGCTGGGTCCGCTTGGCCGTCTGCGGTGAACCCCATCATCAGCTGCGGCATGCCTCGGGGCAGGTCCTTGTCCAGGTCTGTGTGCCAGGTGTGCCAGGTCTTGCCATACGTGTGGATGAGCTTCTCCATCAGTTCATGCTCGGCGACCTCGGGAATCCCCGGCGCAATGAGCTGACCCGATTTCACCTCTTGAACATGGCTGTGCCACAACGCCTTTTCCTGCTCAGGGAGGCCAGCAAACAGCTTCTCACTGATGATGTATTCCACACCCATCAGCTTGGCGTCTTTCACATTGCCGTCGTAGATCGTGCACTGGATGACATCCTCGTTGAGGATGGAGCAGTAGTGGTGAGCCTCCATTTGGACCTTCATCTGGCCGTTGTAGAAATGGAACCCGTCCAGATAGGCGTTGAGGGCGTCGACCGGAGGCCGGTCCTGCAGCACGGCCGCCCCGGTCTCGAGCGCTTTGGTCTTCGCGGTTTCTTCGGCCCCGGGCGCTTGGACGCTGGACTCTGTGTTCCCGCCCCCGCACGCAGACAGGGCAAGCGCGACGGCGACGGCGACGCAAACGATGGATCGACGCATAGTGATTCCTCCTGAAAAGCGACGGCAGCTGGTGAGTGGGATCAGTCGTCCTGTGCCCACCGTGCCAAGTTCTGTTGGATTGATTCGATACCTTCCCAAGGGTCCTTGCGCCTGCGTTTGAGCTTGGCGGGCACGTCCTTCATGGTGAAGCTATCGGCCCGGGTGAGCTTCGACAGCTCGCTCCACGCGATGGGCATTGCCACCGGCGCGCCGGGCCTGCCTCGCAAGGAATAGGACGCCACGGCGGTAGCCCCTCGGCCGTTGCGCAGGTAGTCGACGAAGATGCGTTTGTTGCGCAGGCTTTTGGTCGACGTCGCTAAGAATCGCTGCGGCTCAGACTGTGCCAAAGCGTCTGCGAACCCGTGGGCGAACCGCTTGGTCAGATCCCAATCGCACCCGGGATTCAACGGCACCACCACGTGCAGACCCTTGCCACCGGACACCCGCAAGAAGGATTCCAACTCGAGTTGCTGAAGCAGCTTTCGGATGTCGGTCGCGGCCTTCTTGACCTCCGAGAATGGCACGTCCGGGCCGGGGTCTAGATCGAACACCACGCGATCGGCCCGGTCGGGGGAATCAGCGTGGCTGCCCCAAGGGTGGAACTCCAAGGCGTTGAACTGCACAAGCTCCAAGAGACTGGCAGCGTCTTCAACCACCAGGTAGTAGGCATTGATCCCACTGTCTTCCTTGAGCTTCACCGAACTGACCAACTCCAGACCCGCAGTGTGGTGTTTCTGGAAGAAGCAAGGCCGGCCGGTGCCAGCTGGGCAGCGGATGATCGACAGTGGACGCCCAACGATCTCAGGCAGCAGATGGCCCATGACCGCGCTGTAGTAGTCCCACACATCCTGCTTGGTGGCCTTGATGTCGGGGAAGATGACCTTGGACGGGCTTGAGAGCTTTGGGGGAACCCGCTCTCCAGCATCCGCCCTGCCCTTTCTGTTCGTGAGTTTGACGGCAACACCGCGCTCGGGTTTGGTGACGGCTTGCTTCCCACGTCTGTTCGGCTTGGCAGATACAGCACCGCCGCCGGAATCGTTGCTCCGATCCGAGTCCTTCAGATCGGCCACATCTTTGTCGGGCCGCACCGCTTTCAGCGACGCTTGGCGCAGCAATTGGTGCCCGCCAATGCCTCGGTAAAAGACCTCGACGACAAACCGGGGCGCAAACCAGGTGGCGGCCCGCAAGTCGGTCTCCGTCGTTGGGACATGTGCGGTGGACTTCTTACCGCCGGCCGTGCCGATCAGCGCCGTCAGCTCCCCGATCAGGGTGTCCGAAAATCCCGAGCCGACGCGCCCCACGTAGAGCCACCCATGCTTGGGGTCGGGCTTGGCCAGTAGCAACGATCCGAAACCAGTGCGGCTTCCTTTGGGTGCCGTGTAGCCGACCACGGCAAATTCGTCGCTGGCCAACTGCTTGGTCTTCTTCCAATCCTCGCCTCGGCCGCCGTGGTAGCCGCGATCGGCGCGCTTGGAGATGATGCCCTCGAAATGCTGCTCACCCGCCAAACGGTAGGCGGCCTCCCCATCGCCGGCGATGTGCGAGCTCATGGCCAAGTGGGTCGGGGCTCCCTTCAGGAGGTCCTCCAACAGCGCCTTTCGTTCCAGCAGCGGCGCATCCGCGATGTCCACGCCATTGATATGCAGAAGATCAAAGAGCGCATACGACAGCGCACCTTGGCGCTCGCCAGATAGGGTGGCTTGAAGCAGATTAAAGTCTTCCTTCGTCCCACGCCCCGCGATCAACTCCCCGTCCAAGGCGGCGGATTTCAAACCGAGTGCAACGACGGCATCACGTATCTCGGGAATCTTGCTGGTCCATTCCAACGCGTTGCGCGACCACAAGCGAACCTCGCCTTCCGCCACCGTGGCCAGGATCCGGTAGCCGTCCCATTTGATCTCATGAACCCACTGATCGCCCTTGGGTGGCGATTCGCCCAGCTTGGCCAACTGGGGTTCGAACGGGCCCTGGGGCGCCTCGGCCCTTTTACCACCGGTCAGCGCCAACGCCCTCTTGGCCCAATCCACGCGTCGAGCGGATTTTGCGACGGGAATCGCATTGAGCCGTTTCTTGTCAGGCTTCCCGCTGCCGGCCCGTTTGAGGTCTGCGACGGGGGGCGCGGCGACATCGCCCAACAGGTCATCGGCCTCGACATGGCTGGCGTAGGCATCGTCCTCCTTGAAGAGGAGCCACTGCGGCTGGCGCGCCGGCTTGCCGGAGCGGACCAGGTGCCATCCGCCTTTGAGCTTGGACCCGAACAGTTCGAAGCGCAGATGCCCTTTGGCAAGTTGGGCCTCGGGATCCCCTTCGGTGGCCCAGACCCCGTGATCAAACTGGGCGACGTGGCCCCCGCCATATTCGCCCTTGGGAATCTCGCCTTCGAAGCTGGCGTAGTCGACGGGATGATCTTCCACCTCAACAGCCATCCGCTTGACCTTCGGGTCGTAGCTTGGCCCTTTGGGCACGGCCCAACTCTTCAGCGCGTCACCAACCTGGAGGCGGAAGTCGTAGTGACGACGGCTGGCATGATGCAACTGAACGACAAAGATGGCCCGCTGCCCGGCGGGTAGTGCCTTGCCGGGTTCGGGCTCTTTGGTCTTGCTAAAGCTGCGCTTGCGGCGATATTCGGTGAGGGACATGCCTCGCGCCCGTCACTTGCCCAAGTGCTTACGAACCGCCGCCGAGGTGGGGCCGACAGCCTTGACCGCTTCCCTTAGCTGGGCAGCCGTTACGCCCAATGTCTTGGTCCAATACTGGACCTCGTAATCTTCATTGACGTTGATTCGGTCGCGATCCGGGGAACCGGTCTTCTTCTTGTCGTCAGTCATGGCATCTACTCCCAGGCAAGTAGACTGTTTCTAGTCCCACCACCGTAGGCCCGCCGTGAACAGGAATTGCGCGCCCCTTCACAGATGAGGCTCAGCTCCGCCCAATTACACCTGCGCTCGTGACTTAGCGACCTAGGGAGGTCGAAGCGTTTCTGGCCCTCATCGTCGGCCAGCACATTGGAATCCACCGGGCTCTGGCTACGGCAGTCTTGGGCACTTATGATGAAAGCCATACTTAGGCCCGAGCTTCCCCGCTTGCGCCACTAAACGCGAAATCTCTGGCATGCCAAATACTGGGCTGTTCTATCTGTTTGAAGTCAATGTGCAGCCAAGTCGGCCCGGCTCGGATGAGGAACCCATGGTGCTTAGCGTCCAGGCTGAATGTCTTTCCTGCCACCGCGTCACCAATGCTACTGCCCCGCCGAGCCTCGTGAACATACCAAGTGGCGGGGCGGTGCTGGAGTGCCCTGCGTGCGGGAGCCGCCAGGCGATTTCGGCTGCTCGTTTCATGGAATTTTCGCAAAGATCAGCCGGCGGCCCTGCGTCCTCAGATCCACCGCTGCAGTGATCTAAGCCTCAACTGCTGCCTCGGGCTCGCGAGCCTGGACCAACGCGGATCCCTCGCGGTCCTGGGACTTCCGCCCGGCCATTGGACCGGTCACCGCCCACAGGCCGGCCGCATTGCGCAAGATGCCCCATTCGGGACCGCCGAGCAGTTCCCTCGCGCGATGGGGTCGCCGTCCTGCCCTGTGGATAGCGTCCGCGACTGCCTCGACCTCCTCGGCAAACCACCGGCACCCATTTACACAAATCTCCACCGGTTGATCGAAAGGACCTGGGTAGCTGGGTGCAAGTTCTTGCAGGTGCAGGGCAGCCTCCCGCACGGTCAACTCTCGGAACGCAGGCTGGGCAGTCCAGTCACTCAAACGCCTCAATGCGCCGGCCATCATCCTCGGATCCTCCGCTGGCATGAGCCGGCAATCCTCGTTCTAAATGCGTGAAAGCGGCGAGAGGACATTGTCAACGGACCGCACACATCCCTTTTGCCGTAACCGTCCCCTCGAAAGCGTTCACTTCGGGTTTCCTACGATGCTGAAAGTCACCAATCCTCGACATTTGCGGTCGTAGGTTCTCTTCCACTCAACACGCATGAGTGGACCATGTCGAAACCGTTTTTTAGCAAAATTGCCTGCTCTGCTTCGCGCGCCTCGGGATCGTTGGGCGCCTTCGTAGCGGCCTTGGGTGTGGTTATTGTCTGGGCGAGCAGCGGACCGTTCTTCAGGTTCAACGACACGTGGCAGTTGGTCATCAATACCGGAACGACGATCGTGACCTTCTTGATGGTGTTTCTGATTCAGCACACCCAGAATGCCGACACCGCCGCCATCCACATCAAGCTGGATGAGCTGATCCGAGTGACCAGCAACGCCAACAACGAGTTGCTGAATCTGGAGGAGATGGACCAGGAGCGTCTGGAGGAAATCCGCCTTCGATATGAGCAGTTGGCCAAGACTGCGGCCCATCTCAAGGCGAAGAAAGACCTGTGCATGCCGTGCGCGCAAGAAGACGTTGCGGGCGTGTAGCAGGCCTTCACAGATTTGCGCACCAACCTAACGAGAGGGCGCTTAGCTTCAGCGCTCCACCCACCACCAACCCGGAGAACCATCATGGCGATCAAGACCGCTGAAGACC
Source organism: Stenotrophomonas sp. TWI809 (assembly GCF_039673205.1). NCBI lineage: Bacteria > Pseudomonadati > Pseudomonadota > Gammaproteobacteria > Lysobacterales > Lysobacteraceae > Stenotrophomonas > Stenotrophomonas sp. TWI809. Next base: position 23,486 of record NZ_JBDJLE010000001.1, read on the forward strand.
TGTTCATTCACGAACTGTCGGACATTTACAGCGCGGAGAAGCAGCTGACCAAGGCGCTGCCGCGCCTCGCGCGCGCCGCCTCCAATCCGGACCTGGCCGCCGCCTTCGAAACCCACCTGGAAGAGACCCAAGGTCAGATCGAACGCATCGACCAGGTTGTCGAGCTGCTGGGCATCCGCCTCAAACGCATCAAGTGCGCCGCCATGGAGGGGTTGGTTGAGGAGGGTAAGGAAGCCATCGACAGTATCGAGGAAGGCCCGGTGCGGGATGCCGCCCTTATTGGCGGTGCCCAGAAGGTCGAGCACTACGAAATCGCTTCCTACGGCACCATTGCGGCCCTCGCCAAGCAGTTGGGTTACAAGGACGCGCTCCCGCTCCTGCTGGAAACATTGGAAGAAGAAAAGGCAACCGACGAGAAGCTGACGATCCTGGCCAAGTCGGGTGGCAACGCCAAGGCCGCGAAGGCCGCTTGAGGCGCATGGTTATGAGCCGAGACGAGAAAGATCTCCCTGTGCCCGGGGAGAAGGCCCGTAGCGAAACACCGGCTGAGGAACATCACCGGAAGACCCGGACGGACAGGAACCACGAAGAGGCCTTGGAGGAGACGTTCCCCGCGAGTGACCCGATTTCGCCGTTCGTTCCTGCCAAGCCGCCTGCTGCGGATGAAGGCGCCGCCAACCGTGCCACCGAGAACGCTGGCTACGACCAGCGTGGGCATGGAAAGGGCGGTAAGGCGGGAGAGGGAGAGCCCGAAGGCGCGGGCGAGCGCGATGGAAAAACTCAGCCCGACTTTGGGCAAGGCAACACGTTAGGCAAAAAGCCAGGACTTAGTGGCTGAACCGGGGAGCGGCGTAGATCGCCGCTCCTTCACTGCAATTCGCTGGTCGCAAGACTACTGTCGAGACGTTCGTTCAACTGTAGGCCGTGTGGGCATGTGGAAGAGAAGCGGTTTATCGATCGTGCTTCTGGCTTTTCTCCTGGTCTTCTTGGGAGGCCAGATATGGACTGGCTTTTTGACCCACAACGAGGAACTCGCTGAAACGCACCGTGCTGCACTGAGCCTATTTGCATACCTGCATAGCGGCCATTTCGTCAGCGCAACCTTCGAGAACTGGGAAAGCGAGTTCCTTCAGATGGGCATGTATGTCCTGCTGACCGTCAGCCTCCGCCAGAAGGGTTCGGCCGAATCGCGCCCACTGGATGATGCGCAGGAGCAAGAGCGAGTTGAGCCGGGTCCCATGCCTTGGGCCGTTCGGAGAGGGGGGATCTGGAAAATGCTTTACGGTCACTCCTTGGCGATCGCATTCACGGCGTTGTTCCTGCTGAGCTTCTCGCTGCATCTTGCTGGCAGCTGGCGTGCGGAGGTCGATGAGCAGCTCGCGAAGGGATTGCCCGCTCCCACCTGCTGGGAACACCTGTGGAGCAGCAGCTTCTGGTTCGAATCCTTCCAGAACTGGCAGAGTGAGTTCTTGGCCGTGCTTGCCTTGGTTATCCTGACCATATTCCTTCGTCAGAAGGACTCACCGCAGTCCAAACCGCTGGCGGCGCCTCACAGCCAAACGGGCGATTGAGGGGCAAGAGCAGCTATGAATACACCCAGCCCAGCGCTCCTGATCATCGACATGTTTACGTTGTTCGACTTCCCAGAAGCCGGCCAGGTGAAGCCGAAGGCGCTGGAAGCCGCTCGGCACATCGCGACGCTCGCCCAGCGCTTCCGGGCGCTCGGCCATCCGGTCATCTACGCCAACGACAACTTCGCCAACTGGCAGATGGATTTCAAGGAGTTGGTGAGGCTGTGCTTGGCCACCGAGGGTGAGTCATCGGCGATCGCGAAGATTCTGGAACCGGAACACGGTGACTATTTCGTGCTCAAACCCAAGCACTCCGCCTTTCTCGCCACCCCACTGGCCGTGCTGCTTGCCAAGCTTGGCGTAAGGGAGCTCCTCGTTGCAGGAATGACGGCGGAGTCGTGTATCACGGCCACATGTTTCGATGGCAACGCCAGGGAGTACGACACGATCGTGGTGCAGGAAGCGGTTGCCGGCATCGGCTCTCGAAAGACCACGGCACTCCGATTGCTTGAAGAGTCCAAGGCAGCAACCGTTCTTAAGCTTGCGAGCTACCTGCGCCGCCTTGGGACTTAGGATGACTCATTCCCGCCGAATGCATGCGGTTTGAACGAAGGGCATCGAAAGATTGAATAGCGATCGCGGGCGTGCGCGCCCTCCACTGAAGGCAGGCGCGGCTGCTCTTTTGCGTTATGGCCCCAAACAATGACGATGGCCCGACATCGAGCCGGGCCATCCTGGTATTCAGGTCAGGGCGATTGGCAGCTGCTTATTCCTCTTCGTCCTGGCTGCCCTGCTGGCCGGAGCGCTCCCGCTTCTGATCCTGATCCTGTTGTTGCTGCTGCTGACTCTGGTTATCCCGCTCCTGCTGACCCTTTTGGTCCTGCTGGTTCTGCTGACCCTGCTGATTCTGGTTGCCCATGTCAGTTCTCCATTGACAGCATCGGCATTGATGCTGACGATGAGGCTATCGGAGCTTGGGTTATGCGTCCGTTGAAACCTACCCAAGTCCTCGAACGAAATCGCCACGTAGTTAAACAGTTCATTTGCTCAGCAGTCCGTCCGCGCGAGTAGGCCGCGGGCCCAGCGTCGCATCTATTCCTTCAGGCACCGCTGATCACGCGGGCAGCCAGGCCAGCATTTGATGGGGTCGGAAGGCGTGCTGTAGCCATCTCCGTCTCCGGAGAATGGCCACTGCCCTGCACCAGCTTTTCTTGAACTGCGGCAAGCAGACGGCTGACTCGGCGGGCAGCGCCTCCGATACTCGGTTCCAGTCCCAGAACGTAGACAAAGCAACCGTCGAACTTGGCAGAGGCAGACTCAAGCCCTTCCGTGTCGGACATCTCGCGCTTGAGCGCCTTAAGCCAACGCTTAGGCGGCTCAGACTTCAGCTCCACCACCACCGCAGCTTCGCCGAAGTCCAGCGGCATCACCTCGAGCCTCAGGACCTTCGGAGTCGACAAAATTTGTGATGAGTTGCCCACTGCCGTTCTCCTCCAGAACAATGGACGGAAAGTATGCGCAGCCCGTGCCAAGGCTACGTTAAAATTCGAGGCCAGATGGATGACACCTACCTGAAGGTGCGCGTCCTTCTGCATAGCGCGGGTGAGGCTGAAGTGTCATGCGCTGCAGGTTGCCCCTGAGCAGGAAACGGAGCCAATTCAGCTGCGCGTGCTCGCAGGCCCTAACCGCAGGTGCTGAGCGCTTCACAAGATGGAAGCGGCTCAAACGCGAGTATTGGCATCCGCCTGCTTACACGCATCGAAGCGATGGGATCAACCTCAACGTGCTACAGAACCTGCTTCATTTCGCGCCCCTTATAACCGCAGCCATGACGTGCGTGACAGCGTTGATATGGGTCGTTTATCTGGGTTTTTTCCTTCGCAGTTACCGACGCCAGCAGCGACCGTCCATCCTGATCACCTCGGGCGCGGGCAAGGACCTGGATGCGCACTGCTTCGTGACCAATCTCGGATTGGAACCGGTGTACTTGCTCGATGTGGTCATCGACCTGATTGAGCCAAGTGGCAAAGTCGTACGAGCAGTCATTCCCGAACGCACCGAGCGGTGGAGTCAAGCTGTTCCCGGGGACGAAGATGATGTCCGCCGTGCAACCAATGTCGGAGCGCTCAGCAGCGGCGGCGAACGAGACCTGGGGCGATTCCGGACCTTGATCGAACGCGCCAGCACTGAGAACCCCGACATCGCCGCGGAGGTTGCCTTCACCAGCCTGGAAGTGACCGTGGTGACGGTCACCGCGAGCCAAGCAGAGCTGTGCGGGGCGTCACGTTGCTATCGCATTCAGCATCGCGAGGGTGGCCAGGCTCGCCTGAGAGCAAGAACTATCAAGGCCCGACAGTTGCAGGGGTACTTTGCACGCCGCAGCTTGACTCGCCTGTTGACCGCCCAGTTGAAGTCCTTGGATACAGCGTAGTCAGCATTGCAGCCACTGACGCACTTACGCCGATTCGAACGACGCTGCTAAGCACTGTGCGCGTTGATTTGCAACGGTCCATCGCTATCCTGGCTTGGCTGGGCGTCGATCACCCCTTGCGCCATTCGGGCAGACGACCAGGCGCTGCGCCTTGGGCTTGGCCCCGCCTTTCCTGTCCTGCCTTGCCCATCATCGTCACCAGTTCCAACGCATGCCCACCTTGCTCGGCCGTAAAAGGCACATACCCCGTTGCGCTGGAGAACTCTGTCCTGGGTGATCCGTTGAACTCGTGCCACGCGTTCAGGCGAAGCCACGCGTCGCTGGCCCGGGGCCCGCCGTTGCGGCCCTGGCCACTGCCGATGCGATTGAGCCGGATGCCCAACCGGCCGACCGTGGAAACGCCGTCGCTGTAGCGTACGCGCGCGATGTCATCGACCAGGTCGTCGACGTCCACGCGCTGCCAGATCACCTGCGCCTGGGGTTCGATTCTCCAACCGGTCAGATCTTCCGCGGTGTCACCCGAACCCAAGGCGAAGGGCCACCCGCCCTCCAGCGAAAGAACCGTGCCATTGCCGTTGGTGAAGGTGTCGGGCAGCGTGGGCAAGGGTTCCAACCCATGGTCTGGAGGCGGGGCCGCAAAGGTTGCGTAGCTCATGAAGCAGGCGGATGCCAACGCGGTCAGCCGCAACACCTCTCGAGAGCGCCCCCGGACATCCCCCGTCCCCTTTGCCATACACATCGGCGTAGACGACATGTCGAGCTCCACTTGGGAGCATCGAGTCTATTTTTGCCTTCTGCCACGCGCATCCGCACAACTGCCGGTTACTCGCCAGTATGTTTACTGATTTCCACGGTGCCAACCGGCTGCTACACGCCATTCAGAGACTAAACGCGACCGCCCTACCGCTGATAAAGAACCCTAGTCACCTGCGGCGACCGCATGTCTGCTTCCGGCCAGAAGCGGACCTCCGCCCTACCCCTGATAACGATCCCTAATCACCCGTCCTATCCCGCGCCCGCACTCGGACGAAAAGCGGGTAGATGGAAAGGCAGCTCTCCCAACCGGCCGCTGATCGTCAACTCCGCGCCGATCACCCCGCCTCACCGCCCAGATCTCGATCCAGCATGCAGTCGATGAAGGCCCGCAACGCCGGAAGCATATGCCGTCGGCTCGAGTAGTACAGGTAAAGGCCAGGGACCTTGGGCGACCAGTCCGCCAGCACGCGCCTCAGTCGGCCATCGCGCAGTGCCTCGGCGATGTCATCGTCGTTATAGGCATACAGGATTCCAAGCCCCTGCAACGCTGCGGGCACGATGATGTCCTGGTGGTTGGAGATCACGTTTCCTTCCCCAAAGAACTCGACTGTTTTCCCCGCTTTACTGAACTCCCAGCCCGCAATCCTGCCGCTGCCGGGGAAGCGCCAAAGGATGCAGGCGTGTCGGCTCAGGTCCTCAGGCGTGCTGGGTTCACCGTGGCGGGCAAGGTAGTCCGGCGCTGCGACGGCAAGCAGTTCGACATCCGGCGTCATTCGGACCGCCACCATGTCCTTCTGCACACGATTGCCCACGCGGATGCCAGCATCGAAGCCCTCCCCGGCAATGTCGCTCAAGGTGTCATCGATCACGATATCCAGCACCACATCGGGATGGGCACGTGTGAAACGTCCCAGGCGTGGCGCGATCAGTCGCTTGGCGGCCATGCTGAGCGTGTTGATGCGCAGCGTGCCCGAGGCATGCGTACGCGTGTCTACCGCCTCCGCTACGGCCGCGTCCATTTCACGCAGCATCGGCGCCATGCGCTCGTGCAGCCGCCGACCGGGCTCGGTCGGGGAAACGCTGCGTGTCGTCCGGTTCAAAAGTCGGACGCCCAGTCGCGCCTCCAGCTGCCGGATGGTCTGACTGAGGGCGGACCGGGAGAGCCCCAGGTGATCGGCCGCCTTGGCGAAGCTTGACCTGTCCACGATGGCGACGAACGCCTTCAGTTCTGCGAATTCAGAGCCGCGCATTGTGCACTCGTTTCTACATAACCTGCTCAGATAGTAGGTGATTCCGTTACCACAATGAACGAGTCAATCTGGCGCCGTCCACCACAACGGAGAACTGAAATGCAAAGACTCGATCTTCCCGAACCGATCGCGGCCTATTTTGTCGCCGACCAGCACGACGGCCGGGCGGTTGCCCGCTGCTTCACGTCGAACGGGCGCGTGTTGGATGAAAGGAATGCCCATTCAGGTGCAGCTGCGATCGAAGCATGGAAAGACGCCTGCTCGGCGAAATACACCTATGTCGCCCACCCCCGAGCAGTGGAGACGCTGGATCGCAGCTATATCGTGACCAGCGAACTGTCGGGCAACTTCCAAGGCAGCCCGGTTGACCTGCGCTACATCTTCATTCTGGAACGCGGCAAGATCGCCTCGCTGGAGATTGCCCCATGACCTTCGATCTTCAAATGACAGGCAAGCGCGTGCTGGTGACAGGCGGTGCCCGTGGCTTGGGCGCTGCGGTCGTCGATCTGTTGTCGAGGCTGGGGGCACGTGTTGTGACGGCTGCGCTGTCGGCGCCGAAGCACCCTGTCGAGGGTGTGCATTATGTGGCGGCGGATCTCGCTACCGCCGAAGGCGTACGCCAGACGTGGGAGGCAACCACACGCCATCTCGGCACCCTCGACATTCTGATCAACGTGGTGGGCGGGTCGTCGGCGCCGGCGGGTGGCTTCGCGCGGCTGGACGATATGGAGTGGACCAAAGCGCTCGATCTGAACTTGATGTCGGCGGTGCGGATGGATCGCACCTGGTTGCCCGCCATGATCGCCCAAGGCGCGGGCGTAATTCTGCATGTGACGTCGATCCAGCGGCTACTGCCGCTGCATGGCGCCACGATTGCCTATGCCGCGGCGAAGGCGGCGCTGTCTACCTACAGCAAGGCCCTCTCCAAGGAAGTCACTCCCAAGGGGGTGCGCGTGGTCCGCGTGTCGCCGGGCTGGATCGAGACAGACGCTGCGATCGCATTCGTCGAGCGGATCGCGTCCAATGCAGGCACAGATTATGAGGGTGCCAAACAGCAGGTCATGCAGTCGCTGGGAGGCATTCCGCTGGGGCGCCCTGCCCGGCCGGCCGAGGTAGCCGATCTGATTGCATTCCTGGTCTCGCCCCGCGCGTCGTCCATCTCCGGTGTGGAGTACACGATCGATGGCGGCACCGTACCGACAGCCTGAGGCCGTGAGGCGACCTTACATCGCCCCGGTAAGCTCGTCCTCGGTCACTACGCCTTCAAAACGCGGACGAGCAAGCCAGTATCCCTGCATCAGCTCGATGCCGAGATCGGAAAGGCAGCCTGCCTCGTCAGCGGTTTCTATCCCTTCGGCGATCACATCAATTGTCAGCGCTGCACACATGGACACCACACCGGCAACGATGGCGCGCCGTGAGGCGCTCCGGTCAACGCCGCGGATCAAGCCCATGTCCAGCTTGACCATGTCGGGCTGGAAATCGGCCAGCAGGTTCAGGCCGGCAAAGCCGGCACCGAAATCATCGATGGCCGTCTTGAAGCCGATCCGTTTGTACTCGGTGAGGATCTCGGCCAGCCACTTGCCGTCATTGATCTGCTCGCCTTCAACGGTTTCGAAGATGATCCGCTCGACCGGGAAGTCGTGTCGTTGCGCGGCCTCGAGGGTGGAGCGGATGCACAGTTCGGGCCGGTAGATGGCGTTGGGCAGGAAGTTGATCGACAGATGCGACGGCATCCTCAAACGCGCGGCGATCTCGATAGCCTTGGCACGGCATGCCTGGTCGAACACGTAACAGTTATCGGCGGTAACCCGGGACAGCACCGAGTTGGCAGGCTCGCCTGCCGGTCCGCGCACCAAGGCCTCATGGGCGAAGACCTGTCTTGTGCGCATATCGACGATGGGCTGGAACGCATAGCTGAACGCGAACGACAGCGGCTCGGCGTCGCGACACAGCGCGCATTGGGTACGCTTTCGGGTGGAGGGCATGCGCTGGGTTCCTGCACGCGATGGCGAGCGAGCATAGCCGACGCGTGTCAGGACCGCGTCGACGCCCGCTAGGGCATCCCACCACGCTCCCGGTTCCTGTCGATCGCTTTGGCCAATCGGATGTTCCGCACCAAAGCCGGCAGGTAGAACAAAGTGAACACCGCAACCACGATCGCCGACCACATCAGCAGGGAAAGACGCACACCGCCGTAAGCAAAATACATGATCAGATAACTCGCAAGCGCGAAAGCAATGGCCTGCAGGTAGTAGATACCCGCCGTTTTTGCGATCTCCTTGTGGACCCTGTTCATCGTGTTTTCTCTTTCTCAACCCGTGGCTTGAGATCCGGGCTTGAGTTTACCGCTGAACCCAGAACGTTGGCGGCCGTCCGGGAGCGCGGCCCCGGCATCTACTTCTCCCACCGAAGCTGTGCGCCCTTCCCGAATTGCATTTGCGTGGAAAGTGAGCGCACCCACGCCGGCCGTGCCAATCCATGTAGCGTTGCTGCATCTGGCTCAATCCAGTGGCCCATCCCTGACGTGCCCGGCATAACCTGGACCATCCGGGGTACTGCTGCCAACGACCGCTCCGTAGGCTTCATGGAAGGTCGGCAGAGGATGCCTGCCCTCTTCACGCTGAGGGAGGCGATCCTGGAGCGTTGCGTGCAGCGGACCGCAACCAGTGGGCTCCGAGCCCCGCCTTCACAGCAACCACGCCACCCCGAATGCAACTATGCAAGGACGCGACCTCCCCCCTCGGTAAACCATGCCCCACTTTCGCCGTCTTTTTGGTCGTTGGCTCCGCCTGCGTCGTCTTGTCCGTTGGCGCTGGCGTGAGCGCCAGGCCTCGGTCCCGGCCATCGAAGCCACCGAGGTCCCACTGCGTGCCGCGCTGTACAGCGTTGAACAGATGGAGGTGTACGGCCGCGCCCTTGCGCGCCAGCACCGGGTGCGGATGCGGCCTGGCGCAGAGCGCCTGCTCGATCGCCTGCAGGCCAACGAGCGTGTCCTGGAAGATGCCAACACGCTGCTGAGCAACGTAGTGCGCGAACAGCGGCCGGTGACCCCGGCCGGGGAATGGCTGCTCGACAACTACTACCTGATCGAAGAACAGATCCAGACTGCGCGCCGCCACCTGCCGCGCGGCTACAGCCGGCAGCTGCCGTCGCTTGCCGCCGGCCCCTCGGCCGGATTGCCGCGCGTGTATGAACTGTCGATGCAGGCCATCGCGCACGGCGATGGCCGTATTGATGGCGATACCTTGAGCCGATTCATCGCCTCGTACCAGTCGCTCGCGCCGCTGAGCCTGGGCGAATTGTGGGCCGTTCCCATCATGCTGCGTCTGGCCCTGCTGGAGAATCTGCGGCGCATGGCGGCGCGGGTGATGCGCGACGGGACGGACCGCGGCCTGGCGGCCCAATGGGCGGACAACCTCAATCGCGCCGCCTCCGACACCCCGACCGATGTGGTTCTGGTGGTGGCCGACATGGCACGCTCCGAGCCGCCCTTGACCGGCGCGTTCATCGCCGAGCTGACCCGCTCGCTGCAAGGGCGCGGCGGCGCCTGGGCCATGCCGATCGCTTGGCTGGAACAGTGGGCCGCCGCGGCTGGGCAGCGCATCGACGAACTGGTCGCCGCCGAGGGCCAGCAGCAGGCGGCCGACCAGGTCTCCATCGGCAACAGCATCGGCAGCCTGCGCTTCCTCTCCACCATGGATTGGCGCACCTTTGTCGAAGACATGAGTGTGGTCGAGCAGCGGCTGCGGGAAGACCCGATGGCCGTCTATCCGCAGATGGATTTCGGCACCCGCGACGCCTATCGCCACGTCGTAGAGAAGATCGCGCGCGGTAGCCGCGTTGCGGAAGAACGCGTTGCGACCATCGCGCTGGATCTGGCACGCGCGGCTGCGCCGCACGATGGGCCACGTACGCACGTGGGCTATTGGCTCGTGGGCGAAGGCGCCTCGGCCACCGTCGACGCAGTGGCCGAGGCAGCGCCACGGCACCGCAAGGCCCGGCGACTGGCGCACCGCGTGCCCCTTGCCCTGTACCTGCTGCCGATTGCCCTGCTGGCGGTGGTGGCTACCGGCGGCCTGCTGGCATCGGGCAGTGGCGCGGTGCCCATCTGGCTGGCCGCGCTGCTCGGGCTTCTGGTGTTCAGCGAGCTGGGCATCGTCCTGGTGAACTGGACGGCGACGGTACTGGTCACGCCCAGGCCGCTGCCCAAGCTCGATTTCAGCGAAGGTATCCCCGCCGCCTGCTCCACCGTGGTCGCGGTCCCCTCGATGCTGTCCAGTATCGAAGGCATCGATGTGCTGACCGAGGCGCTGGAGGTCCGCTTCCTGGCCAACCGCGATCCCCAGCTGCGCTTCGTGCTGCTGACGGACTTCCTCGACGCTGCGGCCGCCGAGACGCCGACGGACGACACCCTGCTTGCGCACGCCGTGGAGCGCATCGAGGAACTGAACAGTCGCTACGCGGCCGAGCGCGGCGATCGCTTCTACCTGCTGCACCGCCCCAGGCAATGGAACCCGGGCGAAGGGGTGTGGATGGGACACGAGCGCAAGCGCGGCAAGCTGGCAGCGCTCAACGCCCTGCTCCGCCAGGGCGATGCAGCCGCATTCATGCGCACCGTCGGTGACACGGCCGCCTTGGTCGGCGTCCGCTACGTCATCACCCTGGATTCGGACACGCAGCTTCCGCGGGATGCCGCACGCGCCTTCGTCGCCACGTTGGCGCACCCGCTCAACCGCCCGCGCTTCGATCCGGCGCTGCAACGCGTGGTGGAGGGCTACGGCATCCTGCAGCCGAGCGTCGGCACCAGTCTGGGCACGCGCCGCACCTCGCGGTTTGCGCGGATGTTCGGCAGCGAGCCCGGCATCGATCCGTACTCGCGCATGGTCTCGGATGTCTACCAGGACCTGTTCGACGAAGGCTCGTTCGTGGGCAAGGGCATCTATGACGTCGAAGCGTTCGAGCATGCGCTCGAGGGCCGCCTGCCCGAGAACCGCATCCTCAGCCACGACCTGCTGGAAGGCTGCTATGCACGCGCCGGCCTGGTCAGCGATGTGCGCCTGTACGAGGACTATCCCGAACGCTACGCCGCCGATGCCAAGCGCCGTGCGCGCTGGATCCGCGGCGACTGGCAGCTGTTGCCCTGGTTGATGCCGTGGACACCGCGCCCGGGATCGGGATGGGAACGCAACCGGCTCAGCCTGCTGTCGCGCGGCAAGTTGCTGGACAACCTGCGCCGGAGCCTGGTGCCGATCGCCGCCTTGGCCTTGCTGGTGGCGGGTTGGCTGTATGCCGAAAGCCCGGCTGCGTGGACGGCATGGGTGATGGCGCTGTGGTTTGCGCCGCCGCTGATCGGCATGCTGCGCGATGCGCTGAGCGTTCCGGACGACACCCCGCTGGAAGCGCACTACATCATGGTCGGGCGCGGCACGTTGCAGTCGTTGCTGCGTGCCGCCACCCAGGTCGCGTGTCTGCCCTACGAAGCGTTGCTGGCCGGTGGCGCGGTGCTGCGCACGCTCTGGCGCATGACCGTCACCCGACGGCACCTGCTGCAATGGAACCCCTCCAGCGAAGTCGAGCGCCGCCTCGGTAGCGACCGCGGCGCGGAATGGCGGGTGATGGCGCCGGCGTCGGTGCTGGCGGTTGCGCTGGCGGCGGTCGTGGCCAGCGTGGCTCCGCACGCCCTGCCTGTCGCCCTGCCCCTGCTGTTGGCGTGGACCTTCGCGCCCGCGTTGATGGCGTGGCTGGGCCGGCCGCCGGCCGCAAGCGTGGCCGAACTGTCCGTGACCCAGCGGGCATTCCTGGGCCGGCTGGCGCGGCGCACCTGGTCGTTCTTCCAGGCGTGGGTGCGCGAGCAGGATCACTGGCTGCCGCCGGACAATATCCAGGAGCACCCGACGCTGGTGGTGGCGCGGCGCACCTCGCCGACCAACATCGGCCTGTCCCTGCTGGCCAATCTGTCCGCGTGGGATTTCGGCTGGCTCCAGCTGGGCGCGGTCGCGGAACGTACCGCCCTCACCTTCGATACGCTGGACCAGCTGCCGCGCCATCGCGGCCACTTCCTGAACTGGTACGACACCGAAACCCTGGCGCCGCTGCAGCCGCGCTACGTCTCCACCGTGGACAGCGGCAACCTGGCCGGCCACCTGCTGACGCTGCGCCAAGGCCTGCTCGCGCTGGTGGACGCGCCGGTGCTGGCGCCACATACCTTCGATGGCCTGGCCGATACGCTCGGTGTGCTGGAAGAGGAACGGCAGCGCCATCGCCCCGCTGACGCACTCCTGGGCGAGGCGCTCAACCAACTTCGCCAGCGCCTGGCGGCAACGCGTACCGACCAACCCCGTGGGACGGCACAGCTGCTCGCCCGGTTGCAGGAGCTGGCCGGTCTGGCCGACGCCGTGCTGGCGCAATGGCCGGGGCCGGAGTCGCCCGAGGAAGGTGCGCTGCACTGGCCTGCCCTGTTCGCTGCCGAATGCCATGCCGCCCGCGCGACACTCGCCGACCTCCCTGCCGATGCCGGCGCGGACGACGAGGCGCCGGTACCCAGCCTGCGCCAGCTGGCCGCCCTGCCCGGTTCCGCCGGTGCGGACGCGCGCGCGCGCATCGAGCAGCTGCAGGCGCTGGCGCACCGCGCCGGGCAGTTCTCGCTGATGGAATACGGGTTCCTGTTCTACCGTACCCGCAACCTGCTTTCGATCGGCTACAACGTCGACGACCATCGCCTGGACAACAGCTTCTACGACCTGCTCGCGTCCGAAGCGCGGCTGTGCGCCTTCGTCGCCATCGCCCAGGGGCAGTTGTCGCAGGAGAGCTGGTTCGCGCTTGGCCGGATGCTCACCGAGGTCAACGGCACGCCGACGCTGCTGTCATGGAGTGGCTCGATGTTCGAGTACCTCATGCCGCAGCTGGTGATGCCCAGCTATCCGGATACGCTGCTCGACCAGACCGCGCGGCATGCGGTCGAGGCGCAGATCGTCTACGGCCGCAGCTTGAACCTGCCATGGGGCGTGTCCGAGTCCGGTTATAACGCCGTCGATGCCCGCCTGAATTACCAGTACCGCGCGTTCGGCGTGCCCGGGTTGGGTCTCAAACGCGGCCTGGGCCAGGATCGAGTGATCGCGCCCTATGCCAGCATGATGGCGCTGATGGTGGCGCCGGAGGCGGCGTGCCAGAACCTCCAGGCACTCGAAGGTCTCGGGTTCTCCGGGCGCTTTGGCATGTACGAAGCGATCGACTACACCCCCGCCCGGGTACCGCCGGGGCAGGATCACGTTCTGCTGCGTTCGTTCATGGCCCACCACCAGGGCATGGGCCTGCTGTCGCTGGATTACCTGTTGCGCGACCAGCCGATGCAGCGCCGTTTCGTTGCCGATACCGAGTTCCAGGCCACCTTGCTGCTGCTGCAGGAACGTATTCCGCGCATCGGCGTGTTCCATCCGCATGAGGTCGAAGCCCTGGGCGAGCACTCGGCCATGGCCGAGCACGAGACCTCCCTGCGCGTCCTGCGCGACCCGGCGGGCCCGCGCCCGGAAGTGCAGCTGCTTTCCAACGGGCGCTACCACGGCATGCTGACCCATGCCGGCGGCGGCTACAGCCGCCACGGCGACCTGTCGCTCACCCGCTGGCGCGAAGACGGCACCACCGATGCCTGGGGGTCGTTCTGCTACCTGCGCGACGTGGACAGCGGCGAGTTCTGGTCTGCCGCCTACCAGCCCACCTGCGTGGCGCTGGACCATTACGAGGCGATCTTCTCCGACGCCAAGGCAGAGTTCCGCGGTGCCCGCCGCGGCTGCGAGAGCCACCTGCAAGTCGCCATTTCCGCCGAGGATGACATCGAGCTCAGGCGCCTGCGCCTGACCAACCGCGGCCGTCGCCAGCGCACGGTGGAAATCACCACCTATGCCGAAGTGGTGCTGGCGCCCGCAGCGTCGGACGACGCGCATCCGGCCTTCAGCAACCTTTTCGTGCAGAGCGAGATCCTGGCCGCCAAGCAGGCCGTGCTCTGCACGCGTCGGCCACGTTCGCACGATGAGGTGCCACCGTGGATGTTCCATCTGGTCGCGGTGCATGACGCCGAGGTCGTGTCGATCTCCTACGAAACCGACCGTGCGCGCTTCCTGGGCCGTGGCAACACGCCGCGGACGCCGCAGGCGTTGACCACCGATATCGACCTCTCCGGCACGGACGGCTCGGTGCTCGACCCGATCGTGGCCATCCGCGTGCGGGTGGTGCTGGAGCCCGAGCAGACCGTGCAACTGGACATGGTGTTTGGCATCGGCGCCGACCGCACCGGGTGCGAGGCGATGGTCGACAAGTACCGTGATCGCCGCCTGGCAGACCGCGTCTTCGACCTGTCCTGGACACACAGCCAGGTGGTGCGCCGGCAGATCAACGCCAGCCAGGCCGAGGCCTCGCTGTACGAGCGCCTGGCCAGCCACGTGCTGTATGCCAATCCGCTGCTGCGCGCGGGCGACGCCGTCCTGCAGCAGAACCAGCGCGGACAATCCGGGCTGTGGGGCCATGCCATCTCCGGCGACCTGCCCATCGTGCTGCTCAAGGTCACCGACGCGGAGAACGTGGAACTGGTCAGGCAGCTGGTGCAGGCGCACGCGTATTGGCGCCAGAAGGGACTCAACACCGATCTGGTCATCTGGAACGACAGCAAGGCCGGCTATCGGCAGGAACTGCAGGACCAGATCCTGGGGATGGTGGCCGCCAGTTCGGAGACGGGCCTGCTCGATCGCCCCGGCGGCATTTTCGTGCGGCCGGTGCAGAACATGAGCCACGAGGACCGCGTTCTGCTGCAGGCGGTGGCACGGGTGGTGCTCAGCGACGAGGACGGCACGCTGGCGGCGCAGGTGGGGCGCCAGCCGCTGCCTGTGCGACGGATTCCGGCCCTGGTGCCGCAAGCGGAGCAGCAGGAGCTGGCCCTGGCGATGGAAGCGACGCCGGGGCCGCCCGTCGTCGCCGACCCGGGGCCCGAACCCGGACTGCCCCCGGGCGTTGAGCATGACGAGGAGGTGGACGACCCGTGGCCGTTCCTTCCGTACCGCGGCGCTGGCCGATTCGACAACGGCACCGGCAGTTTCAGCGAGGACGGCCGCGAGTACGTTGTGGTCGTGCGCGAAGGCGCCCCGACCCCGGCCCCGTGGGCGAACGTGATCGCGAACGCCCGCCTGGGCACGGTCGTCAGCGAAAGTGCACCGGGCTATACCTGGTTTGAAAACGCACACGAATTCCGCTTGACGCCCTGGCTCAACGATCCGGTGTCCGATACCGGCGGCGAAGCCTTCTACGTGCGCGATGAGGACACCGGCCGTGTCTGGTCGCCGATGCCGCTGCCATGCCGGGGCACCGGGGCGTACCGTACCCGCCACGGCTTTGGCTACACGGTCTACGAGCATATCGAAGACGGCATCGCCAGCGAGTTGTGGGTCTTCGTCGATGTCACCGCACCGCTGAAGTTCTCGGTCCTGCGCTTGCACAACCTCTCGGGCCGGCCACGGCGCCTGTCGGCCATCGGCTACGTGGAATGGGTCATGGGTGACCTGCGCCCGAAGTCGCGCATGCACGTGGTCACCGAGCGCGACCCGCAGACCGGGGCGCTGCTGGCGCGCAACAGCTACAGCACCGAGTTCGGCGGCCGGATGGCCTTCTTCGACACCGATGCCGAGGGCTGCGGCTGGACCTGTGACCGCCTGGAGTTCATCGGCCGCAACGGCGGCCTGCACGCACCTGCGGCGCTGCGTCGCGAGCGTCTGGATGCACGGGCCGGTGCGGGCATGGATCCCTGCGCGGCGATCCAGGTGCCGCTTGAGCTGGCGCCGGGCGACCGCAGTGAAACCACGTTCCGCCTTGGCGCGGGGCGCGACCGCGAGGAAACGCTGGCGTTGGCACGAAGCCGCCAGGGCAATCAGGAAGCCATCGATGCGTTGGATGCCGTGCGGATCCACTGGCGCAATGTACTGGCCACGGTGCAGGTCCGCACGCCGGACCCGGCGTTCGACGCACTGGCCAATGGCTGGCTGGTCTACCAGACCCTGGGCTGCCGCTACCTGGCACGCGGTGGCTACTATCAATCCGGCGGCGCGTTCGGCTTCCGTGACCAGCTGCAGGACGCGCTCGCCCTCATACACGCGCGCCCGGACCTGACCCGCGAACACCTGCTGCTCTGCGCGGCACACCAGTTCACCGAAGGCGATGTGATGCACTGGTGGCACCCGCCGCAAGGTCGCGGCGTGCGCACCCGCTGCTCGGACGACTATCTGTGGCTGCCCCAGGGCGCATGCCGCTACCTGGAGGTCACGGGCGACGCCAGCGTGCTGGACGAAGTGGTTGGCTACATCGAGGGTCGCGCAGTGACGCCGGAGGAGGAAGGTTACTACGACATGCCCACCCTTTCGGCACAGCGCGGCACACTCTATGCACACTGCGTGGTCGCGCTGGAACGCGGGTGCCGGTTGCTCGGCGAACGCGGGCTTCCGTTGATGGGCAGCGGCGATTGGAACGATGGCATGAACCGCGTCGGCGACCAGCAGCGCGGTGAAAGTGTGTGGCTCGGGTTCTTCCTGCATGACACGCTTCGCCGGTTCGTCGGGCTGGCCACCGCGCGCGGCGATGCCGCCCGTGCGCAATGGTGCGAAGAACAGGCCCAACGCCTGCGTCAGAACCTGGAACAGCATGCTTGGGACGGCGCGTGGTATCGCCGTGCCTGGTTCGACAACGGCGCCATGTTGGGCTCGTCACAGAATCAGGAGTGCCGCATCGATTCGATCTCCCAGAGCTGGTCGGTGCTGTCAGGCGTGGCCGCGCCTGAGCGTGCCACGCAGGCCCTGGATTCGCTGTACACGCATCTGGTGCGAAAGGACGCCAAGCTGATCCAGCTCCTCGATCCGCCGTTCGACCAGACCACGGAAGACCCCGGCTACATTCGGGGTTACGTACCGGGCGTGCGCGAGAATGGCGGCCAGTACACCCACGCGGCGGTGTGGGCGGCGATGGCATTTGCACAGCAGGGCGATGCGGTACGTGCCTGGGAGCTGGCCGGCATGATCAATCCCCTGAACCACACACTGGACGCCGAGGCGGTCCAGACCTACCGCGTCGAACCCTATGTGTTGGCCGCCGATGTCTATGCCGTGTCGCCGCACGTCGGGCGAGGCGGCTGGACGTGGTACACCGGGTCGGCCGGTTGGATGTATCGCCTGCTGGTGGAATCCCTGCTCGGCATCCGTCGCGACGGCGATCGTCTTTCGCTTGAACCTTGCCTGCCCGATCATTGGCCGTCCTTCGAACTGAGCTACCGCTTCGGGCGCAGCCTGTACGAGTTCGTGGTGACCCGCACTGCGCAGGGTCAGCCGACCCTGCATGTGGATGACGTCCTGCAGCCGGACCTGACCGTCCTGCTCCGCGACGACGGCCATTACTACCGTGTCGCGCTTGATCTGGGTGCACCTCCGGGATGAGCGTTCGTCCCGACATACAGGTGCAGCTTGATGCGCTGGGCGACAAGCTGGACCACTGGGTGGCGCGCGTGCGCCACCCAGCGCAATTCTGGCCGCAGTTTGAACAACTGACTGGTGAGATTCTCGACCAATGCGCGAACGCGGAGAGGGACCATGCGCGTGCGTCTATACAGGCCATGCTCGAACACCATGCGCTGGAACTCCCATCCTGGCACGAACGAGGCGACACCCTGCCGCCGGGGAAGCCGGGTGCGTGACAACGGATCCCCCGTGCGTGCTCAGGATCAGAAGCTGTACTTCACGTGCGTGTGCAGCCGATTCAGATCGCCGGCCTCTCCATTCTCCAGGCGGCGCTGGGCGTGGCTCAGCTCAGCGCCGAGGTCCAGCTTCGGGAAGGGCGAGTAGATCAGGTTGACGCGCCAGGACTGCGCGCGCTCGGTGACAAGCGCTCCGGTCCATTGCGCATCGTTGTCGAGCCAAGCACCGGAGTAGACGAGGTTGCCGCGCAGCTTGGGTGAGAACGCGTGACGCCACGCCACGAAGCCGCCGTAGCCATCTTGGGAATGCAGCTCCCCGTCGTCGTCCAGCACACTGTCGGCACCGAGTGCGAAGCCCAGGTAGCGACCAATGCCCTGCCCGCCGCTGACCATGTAGCGCAGGTCGTCATTGCTGCCTACATTGACGCGCCCGGACAGGCTTGCCGCAATCCCGGTGTCGGTACGGCCGTCGTAACGCAGGTTGCGCACCATGGCCGCCACCGTGAAGTGGCCCCAGGCACCGCGCTGCGCCCAGCGGGCGGTGATGTCTGGCACGGTGTCATCGCCACTGTTGAGGCGGGTGCCGTTGCCCCGGTAGGTCGCCACTGTCGTCTGCGGATTTTCCAACGAGAACGACCACGGGCCGCGCGTGTAGCGAAGCTGCGCCTGACGGTTGAAGATGGTGCCCTCGGACGGACCGGTGAAGTCCACCGTATCCGGTAGTGCCGCTACGTCCTGGAAGTTGGACCAGGTCTGGCCAGCCAGCCAGTGGTTCCAACTGACATAGGCATGGCGCAGGGTCAGCGCGTAGGTATTCGTGATCACTTCGTTGCCGGCGAAGGCGTTGTTGCCGCCGCCATACATGTCTGCCTCGATGTAGGCCTTGAGCGTGTCGCCACGTTCGGTAACGGTGTCGGCGCCCAACCAGAACCTGGAGAACTGAGCATGCACGTCGGTGTAGCTGGCGCTATTGCCGTTTCCATCCGCGGCGACCGGGGTAGCGGCCGGGAAGTAGAACAGACGGCCGGCCGAGCCATCGGCAATCGCGCCGTCGCTGGTCCGCGTGGTCATGGCATCGAGTTTGATGAAGCCGCCTGCCGTGAAGCGGGTGCCGGGCATCGCCCCGGGCAGGATCGGCGTTGCGGCTTGCGCGGGCGGCGTTGCAACCGCCACCGTCGGGGTGTTCTCGGCCGCTTTGGCATCGCGCTGTTGGTACTGCTGCAACAACCCTCGCATCTGCTGCATCTCCGCTTCCAGCTCGGCCATACGCGCCTCCAGCGTGGCGGTATCCACGGCCTGCGCCAGCGCCGTGTGCGGTAGTGCGGACAACGCCAGCCACAACGGCACCGAGGCCGCTGTTCTCCTCTTCATTCCAACCATGATTCCCCTCCCAGGGCATAGCGATGCCGACACGGCCTGGGTGAACAGGCCGTGCGGCGTTGACGAACGGGGTGGAGCGTTCTAGATGAAGCGCATGGCGACGGTACCGATGCCGTCGCCGCGGACCAGGACGTTGTCGCCCGCCTGCACGGCAATCGCCGCGGTGATTGCGCCGGACAGCACGACCGCGCCCGCTTCCAGTGGCTGGCCATGCTCGGACAACATGTTGACCAGCATGGCCACTGCAGCGGCAGGGTCGCCGAGCACGGCCGCACCGGCTCCCACCTCGGCGACCTGGCCGTTCTTCTCCATCACCACCCCCAGCGTCTGCAGATCGAGCTTGGCCGGGTCCGTCGGGCGCGAACCCAGGACATAGCGCGACGCCGAGGTGTTGTCTGCGATGACGCTGGGCAGGTCGAACCGGAAGTTTTCGTAGCGCGAGTCGATCAGCTCGATGGCTGGCACCACGTAGTCCGTCGCAGTGAGCACATCACTGGCGGTGCACCCTGGGCCACGCAGTGCATCGCGCATCACGAAGGCGATCTCGGCCTCTACCTTGGGATGGATCAGCACGCTGGTGTCCACTGCCGCGCCATCATCGACGACGTTATCGCTCCCAAGGAAACCGTAAATGGGCGTGTCCACGCCCATCTGCTGCATCTTCGCATGGGAGGTCAGGCCCATCTTCATGCCCACGATGCGCACCCCTTCGGCCTGCTTCAGCGCACACAGGCGTTGCTGGATCCGATAGGCGTCAGCCACATCGAGCCCGGGATGGCTGTCGGTCAGTTTGCCGACGTCACGCACGTCGCGTTCGGCGTCGCGCAGCAGGCGGGCGCAACGATCAAGGGTTTCGTTATCAAGGCTCATGCGGGTTCCTTTACTGCGGCCGCATCACGGCGGCGCAGCATGTCCAGGGCGACGTCGACAATCATGTCTTCCTGGCCGCCGACCATGCGGCGCTTGCCCAGTTCGACCAGGATGTCGACGGTATTGATGCCAAAGCGCTGCGAGGCGGCCTCGGCGTGGCGCAGGAAGCTGGAATAGACGCCGGCATAGCCAAGCGCCAACGTTTCACGGTCCACGCGCACCGGGCGGTCCTGCAGCGGTCGCACGATGTCATCGGCCGCGTCCATCAGGGCGTAAAGGTCGCAGCCATGCGCCCAGCCCAGGCGCTCGGCCGCTGCAATGAACACCTCAAGCGGTGCATTGCCGGCACCGGCACCCATGCCTGCCAGGCTCGCATCGATGCGGATCGCACCGGATTCTGCCGCGACGATGGAGTTGGCCACGCCCAGCGACAGGTTGTGATGAGCATGGATGCCGATCTCGGTATCGGGCCTCAAGGCCTGGCGTAGCGCCTGCACCCGATCACGCACATCATTCATGCCCAGCGCGCCACCGGAATCGACCACGTACACACAGGACGCGCCGTAGCTCTCCATCAGCAGTGCCTGCTCGGCAAGGGCGGCAGGGGCGATCATATGGCTCATCATGAGGAAGCCGACCGCATCCATCCCCAGGGCGTTGGCCGCCTCAAGGTGCTGGCGCGAGATGTCCGCCTCGGTGCAGTGGGTCGCCACACGCACGATCCGCGCGCCCGCAGAATAGGCGTTCTTCAGGTCGTGTACGGTGCCGATGCCGGGCAGCAGCAGCGTGGCGATGCGCGCATGGCTGACCGACTCGGCCGCTGCTTCGATCCATTCCAGGTCGCTGTGCGCGCCGAAGCCGTAGTTGAACGAGGCGCCTTGCAGGCCGTCGCCGTGGGCCACCTCGATGGAGTCCACGCGCGCCTTGTCCAGTGCGCCTGCAATGGTGCGCACCTGCGGGAGGCTGTACTGGTGACGCACCGCATGCGAACCATCGCGCAGGGTGACATCGGAGATGTAGAGTTTGTGTTGGGTCATCGGAGTCTCCTCAGGCGCCTGCCGGCTGGGCCAGCAGCGATTCGGCCATGCGCTCGGCAGTGGCCAGTGCGGCCGAGGTCATGATGTCGAGGTTGCCGGCGTACGCTGGCAGGTAGTGAGCAGCGCCCTCCACTTCCAGGAAGATGGAGGTCTTCAAGCCCGTGGTGGGGCCGATGCCGGGGACGTTGAGCGGTTCGTCGATGACGTCGAACTGGACCTGCTGCTTGAGACGATACCCAGGCACATACGCCGCCACCCTCGCCACCATCTCGCTCACCGCGGCTTCGACCTTCGCCGTATCGACGGCCTCGGACAACACATACACGGTGTCGCGCATCAGCAGCGGCGGATCGGCCGGATTCAGCACGATGATCGCCTTGCCGGCGCGGGCGCCACCGACGCTCTCGATGGCGCGCGAGGTGGTTTCGGTGAACTCATCGATGTTGGCGCGGGTTCCCGGGCCTGCCGACCGGCTGGCAATGGACGCCACGATCTCGGCGTAGTGCACCTTGGCCACCGAGGCGACGGCGGCCACCATCGGGATGGTGGCCTGCCCACCGCAGGTGACCATGTTGACGTTCAGCGCGGCCAGGTTGGCCTCCAGGTTGACCGTGGGCACGCAGTACGGCCCGATGGCCGCAGGGGTCAGGTCGATGACCCGGATCGACGGCCGCGCCTGGCGCAGCAACGCATCATTGCGGACATGCGCCGACGCGGACGTGGCATCGAAAACGATGTCGATGTCGGGAAATACCTCCGATGCGATCAGCCCTTCCACGCCGGTAGCGATGGTCGGGACGCCGAGCCGGGCCGCACGGGCCAGGCCGTCGGAGGCGGGGTCGATACCCACCAGCGCGCCCATTTCCAGGTGCCTGCCGTTGCGCATTACTTTGATCATCAGATCGGTGCCGATGTTACCGGGACCGATGATGGCGACTTTCAGGGTCATACCGCACTCCTGTGGGGATACGTGGGGGGATGAAGCGGGATCAGGCAAAGTGCACGTCGGCGCTGCCCAGCGCGCCCATGCGTACGCGCATGTGGTCGCCGCGCTGCACCGGGATGAGTGGCACCAGGGCACCGGAAAGGATCACCTCGCCCGCCTTCAGCGAAGTGCCGAGGCGGCCGAGCGTATTGGCCAGCCACACCACGCAGTTGATCGGCGACCCCAGCGCAGCCGCGCCGGCGCCGGTCGCGACGAGCTCGCCGTTTTTTTCCAACACCATGCCCAGCGTGCCCAGGTCCAGGCCCTTGGGTGGCACGCGCTGGTCACCCAGGACGAAGGCGGCAGCGGAGGCGTTGTCGGCCACGGTGTCGGTGATGCCGATCTTCCAGTCACGAATGCGCGAATCGACGATCTCGAAACACACCGAAACCGCCTCGGTAGCCGCGATCACTTCGTGATGGGTAATGCCAGGCCCGCACAGGTCGCGCTTGAGGTGGAAGGCGATCTCGCCCTCCGCGCGTGGTGCGATCAGACCATCAAGCGACAGCGTGCCGCCGTTGCGCACTTCCATGCGGTCGGTGAGGAAGCCAAAATCCGGCTGGTCCACCTTGAGCATGCGCTGCACTGCCGCGCTCGTTGCGCCGATCTTCTTGCCCACCACGCGCTCACCGTCGGCCACGCGCCGGGCGAGCAGGTTGCTGGAGATCGCGTAGGCGTCCTCGATACGCAGCCCGGCAATGCGCTCGCTGAGCGGGTCCAGGGGCGCGCCTTCACGCAGCGCACGGTACAGCTGCGCGGCCTGCTCGCCGATGTCGGCCGGGGTCAGGGCGGCGCTCATGCGGATGCCCCGGTCGGGGAATCGCTCTTGAGTACATCGCCCACCGCGAAGCGCTGCGGCGGCACTTCATTGACCATCACACGGATGGTCTGCATCGGCGCGCCCAGCTGCTCATGTGCAGCGCGGGCTACCGCGCGGATGAAGGCCTGCACCTTCTGTTCGTCGCGCCCCTGCACCAGGGTTACTTGGATGATTGGCATGTCAGTCTCCAGGGTGAATCAAGTCAGTTCCGCGCCCTTGGTTTCAGGCAGGAACAGCAGCACGATCAGACCGGCCAGCGCGAAGAAGCCGGCGGTAGCGAGCAAGCCGCTGCCCACGCCATGCTGGTTGGCCAGGTAGCCGATCAGCGCCGGTGCGATCGCGGCGATGGCACGGCCGCCGTTGTAGACGAAGCCCTGCGCGGTGGCGCGGATGGACGTCGGGAACATTTCCGCGAAGGTGGGAGCGAACCCGCTGTAGAAGCCAGTGCCGAAATAGGCCACCACGATGCCGAATGCCATCAACAGCCCCGGCGTGTGGATCATCACGAACAACGGCACCGACAGCGCCGAGCCAGCGAAGAAGATCAGGAACGCCTTCTTGCGCCCCAGCCGATCGGCGATGTAACCAAAGGTGACGTAGCCCAGCGCCGCACCCACCTGCATGATCACGATCCACACCGTGGACTTGACCAGGTCCAATCCCGGACCGCCCTCGGCGACCGGCGTGGCCAGGTAAGTCGGGATCCAGGTGAAGAGGCCCCAGTAGCCGCACATGGCTGCCGTGGTGAACGCCAGGCCGATCAGCGTGTTGCGCCGATGGACACTGAACAACGCGCCCAATGTCTCAGTGAAGCTCAACCGTCTGGTCTGGTTGACCCAGATCTCCGGCTCCTTGACGTGACGGCGCACGTAGAAGGCCAGCAGTGCCGGCAGCAGGCCGACCGCGAACACCCAGCGCCAGCCGTACATCGGCACCACCACAGCCGCGACGATGGCCGCCGCCGCATAGCCTGCCGCGAACGCGCTCTGGATCCACGCCATCACCTTGCCGCGGTGCTGGGCTGGCCAGGTTTCGCTGACCAGCGCCGAACCGGCCGACCATTCCCCGCCGACACCCAGGCCGACGATGACCCGGAACAGCATCAGCTGGCCAAGCGTGTCGGAGAGCCCGCACAACGCAGTGCCGATCGAGTAACAGATGATGCTGAGGATCATCGACTTGGCGCGCCCCATGCGGTCGGCCAGGAACCCGAACAGCAGCCCGCCGGCGGCGGTAGCCAGCAGGGTGGCGGACATCACCATCCCCGCGTCGGACTTGTCGAACCCCAGGTCGGCACTGACGTGCTTGATGACCATGGCAAACAGCATCAGATCCATGATGTCCAGCGCCCAGCCGAGATAGGCCGACCGGAAGGTGCCCCACTGCTGCTGGGTGGCGCCTTGCCACCAGCGCTTGTTGCCGGCGTCGCCTGATGGCGACGTGGACGTACTACTGGCCATTTGTTCCCCCTCCGGAATTTTTGGCGGTTGTGATGTATCGGCAATCGATACCGAAGAGCGACTATAGACCACATTTTTGAGAAACGGAACATATACGATACACGAGTATCGCTGTACGATACGTCCACACTTCCAAAGGATTACGCCATGTCCGATCTCATCCTGCGCCTCCACGAAGACCGCCTGCCGGCAGGCTGTCCGCCGATCCACCTGCCGGCCCTGCCGCGTGCGGTGTACGTGCGGTCAGGTGGACTGGCCGTCGACGCGCACGACCAGGGGCAGTGGCTCGGCGAAGGCCACGCTTCTGTGGCGCAGGACGAACTCACCCTGATCAATGGCACCGAGGAAACGGTGCTGTGGCGCTGGGAACTCACCGGTGCTGGACAGCCTGGTACCGGCGACCTGCCCTCGGCGCCTGCGGCCACAACCCTCTTGAAACTGGACGCGCCAGTAACGTTGGATCCGCGTTTCAGCTGGCTCATGCGCTGCGATCGCGTCGAGTTCCCGCCGGCCGGAGTGGCACTTACCCACGTGCATCAAGGACCGGGTATCCGCATCTGCCTGAATGGCGAAATCCGTATCGAGACGCTCGGCGAAACGCATGCCTATCCCGCCGGGGAGGCGTGGTTCGAACTGGGCCACGCACCGGTACTGGCTCCCACCACGGAGCGCGAATCGACAACATTCATCCGCTGCTTCCTGCTTCCTCGTCAGGTCAAAGGCCGCAGTTCCATCCGCTATGTTCATGCCGCCGACGCCGCAGCCAAGAAGGTTCAGCAGTACCGCGTTTTCGCAGAGCGATACATCAACCTGCCATGACCCTGCTTACCGTGAGGTAATCTAGCGCCTGCCTCACGTCCCTCACGTTCGCCAGAAGGTTCCCATGCCCCGTCATACGCCCAGTGCCATCAAGGAAATCAATGCCAGCGAAGGCGTGGACGTCATCGAATCGGGCGCGGCGGAGCTGAGCGCTGAACAAGGGCTTCCCACCGCCATTGTCTCGCTGAAAGTGATCGAGGCACTGGCCGCGGCCCCTGCGGGACTGGGCGTCACGCGTCTTGCTGAAATGCTCGGCATGCCCAAGGCCCGCATCCACCGCCATTTGAGCATGCTGCGCGAGCACGGCTATGTCGGCCAGGACCCGCGCACGAACCAGTATCGGGTCGGCTGGCAGATGTTCCTGCTGGGGCGTGCCTGCACCAGCCGTTTCGACGTGATGTCGCTGGCCAAGCCGGTGCTTGAGCGCCTGCGCGACCAGGTTGGGCAGACGGTTGTCATTGCCACCTACTCGGACAATGAGGTGGTGGTAATCGACTTCCTGCGCGGAACCGCGCCTGTGGAGATCAGCCTCCGGCCTGGGACGCGGTTCCATCTGAACACCGTCGCCCAGGGCAAGGTGGTACTGGCGTTCGCTCCGCAAGGCGTTAGCCAGCAGTTCCTCGACCAACCACTGCAGTCCTGCACGCCTCGCACCATCACCGACCCGGATCGATTGCGTGCCGAGATCGAGCTGGTGCGCCGCCGAGGCTGGGCCGACGCACCTGAAGAGCTCTATATCGGTGTCAACGCGCTGGCTGCGCCGCTCCTGCAGGCCAACGGGGAGCTGTTCGGAACGGTGGCGATCATCGGCTCGATCCACTACCTGCCCGGAACGCCAGAGCCAGCACACGTCCAGGCGTTGCTGGACGCATCACGGAAAATCTCTGAACTGATGGGACACGACACACGATTACAAGATTGAAAACGCGCCTGGATGAATGCATCACTCCCTCTGAAGCGCGGTTTCGAGCAGGCTGACGTAGGTGTCCAATCGAGTTCGCAACCCGATCAGCATCCAGCCCGCCACGTACAGCACCACCATCATCCAGATGATCAGGCCCGCAACAGGGTTCACGTCGAAGGCGGCGGCCCAATCGCCCCACGTCCAGTCGCGGAACTGTAGATAGAGCGCCACCAGCACCGGGAATATCCCAAGTTGCTGCATGCCACCGAACACCAGCCCCATGCGCTCGTTCATGCGCTGACGCAAGCCAGTTGAGAAGCGAAGCATTTCCTCACACTGCGCGCGCGGGAACGTTCGAAGCTCACCCACCAGATATCGCCAGTAGGCGAAATCGAAATCCATGTCCACGGCATGCGTGCGTCGCAACTTGAGCGCCTGGGGGAGCTCACGCTTCGCCATGAGAAGCAGGTGCAGCAGAAAGCCGGCCAGTTCCACACCCAGACAGATGGAAAGCGTCATGGCCGCCGGCGCTTGCGCGATGACACGGGGGCTGAGCGCACCGGCCAGCAGGCCCAGGCCAGCTGCGCCCAAGCCAATCCAGAGCGATGCACGTTCCACGCGGGACGGCTTCGGGTAACGGCTGCGGGCCACGTAGGCAGCGACGTTGTCGTGCAGCCACGAGAAGCTGAGCACTGGCTCAGAACCGGCCGTTTCAGCTGCTGCCGCAGCTTCCGGTACCCCAGCTGCCGTGGCCTCCGCCATCATCTCCATTCCTGATCTGCTCCGCTTCCCCTGCGATGGCCGATCATAGCGCCACCGGCCGGGCAATGGCTCCTCCCCACACTGCCCGGCCATTCGTCACCTACACCGCTTCGGCCTCCATCGCCGCCCCACCCCGCCGCTGCTCCCGTCGACGATGCACCCAGTAGTACAGCGTCGGCAGCACCAGCAAGGTCAGCAACATCGCCGACAACAGCCCGCCAATCACCACCACCGCCAGCGGCTTCTGGGTCTCAGCCCCAATCGCATGCGACGTCGCCATCGGCAGCAGGCCGAACATCGCCAACAGCGCCGTCATCAGCACCGTCCGCAGGCGCTGCAGTGCGCCCTGCACCACGGCGTCGTAGAGCGCCATGCCCTGCTCGCGCAGCTGGCCGAATCGCGTCAACATGATCACGCCGTTGAGTACCGCTTGCCCAAACAAGGCAATGAAGCCGATCGCCGCCGACACCGACAGCGGAATCCCGGTCAGCAGCAACGCCAGGATGCCGCCGATCATCGCCAGCGGAACGTTGGCCAGGATCAGCGCGGCGCTGGTGACGTCCTTGAAGGCATCAAACAGCAGCACGAAGATGATCAGCACCGACAGCGGTACCACCCAGCCCAGGCGGGCCATGGCGCGCTGCTGATTCTCGAACTCGCCGGACCAGTCGATGCGATAGCCTTCTGGCAATTGGATGGTGGCATCCATCTGCTTGCGCATATCGGCAACGACGCTGCCCATGTCGCGCCCGGCGATGAAGATGCTCACGGCTTTGACGCGCTGGGCGTTCTCACGCGAGATGTTGATCGCACCGCTGGCCATGTTGAAGTCCGCCACATCTCCCAGTGTCACCGTCTGGCCTGAGGCCGTACCCACCGGCACGGTGCGCAGGCGCTGCAGATCGCGGTCGGCATCGGACAGGCGCAGGCTGATCGGGAACTGGCGCTCGCCCTCCCACAGCTGGCCGACCTCGCGGCCGCCGATGGCGGTCTCGATCACGGCATCGATATCCTGCACGTTGAGGCCGTAGCGCGCTGCGCGATCACGATCGATATCGATGCGCAGCTGCGGCAGGCTGCCGTCGCGGTCGATGAAAGCACTCTCCACGCCCTCCACGCCTCTGACCTGCGCCAGGATCGCCTGGGCCTGGCCGGTCAGCACGTCCAGATCTTCGCCGCTGACCTTGATCACCACCTGGCCCTTGATTTGGGAAATGCTTTCCAGGATGTTGTCGCGCACCGGCTGGGAGATCGAGAACTCGGGGCCGGGAATACGCGCTTCCAGCATGCGCTGCATCTGCGCCACCAGCTCGCGCTTGTCGATCTTCCGGGTCCATTCGGATTCGGGCTTGAGCGCCACCAGCGCTTCGATCTGGTTGGCGCCCTTGGCATCGGAGCCATCCTCGGGGCGACCGAGCTTGGCCACCACCGTCGAAACCTCGGGCAACGTCCGCACCAGGTCACGGATGCCCCGGGACTGGGCCTGCGCCTCGGCCAGGCTGGTGCTGGGGTCGAGTGTGGCGGTCAGCCAGATCGAGCCTTCGTCCAGTTCGGGCAGGAATTCCGAGCCCAACCGCGTGCCCAGTGCCAGCGTCACCACCAGCATGGCCACTGCCGCAAGCACCACCGCACGGGGCCGCGCCATCGCCCCCTCCAGCCACGGGCGGTACCAGCCGACCAGCCGGTTCATCACCGGGTTCTCGCCCTTCAGCCGCTCGCGCCGCAGCCACCAGAAGCACAGCAGCGGCACCACGGTCAGGGCAAGGATCAGTGCGCCGATCAGCGCCGACGTCACCGAATAGGCCATGGGGGCGAACATCCGGCCTTCCTGGCGCTGCAGGGTGAAGATCGGGATGTGCGCGGCAATGATGATCAGCATCGAGAAGAAGGTCGGCCGCCCCACCTCCGACGCAGCCGACAACACCGTCGCCATGCGCTCGCGCCGGGTGCTGCCGGGCGGCATCTTCGACATGCGCGAGACGATATGCTCGGTCACGATCACCGCACCATCGATGATGATGCCGAAGTCCATCGCGCCCAGTGAGAGCAGATTGGCCGGCACGCCCCACAGGTGCAGGCCGAGGAAGGTCGACAGCAAGGCCAGCGGCATCATCGCTGCCACGATCAACGCCGCACGGGCGTTGTAGAGGAACAGCCACAGCACCAGGAACACCAGCACCGCACCCTCCACCAGGTTGCGGAACACGGTCTTCAGGGTGGTCGCGACCAGCCAGGAGCGGTCGTAGAACGGTTCAAGCGTGACGCCATCCGGCAGGTGATCGGCCTCGATCTCGGCCACGCGCGCATGCAAGGCATCCAGCACCAGGGACGGGTTCTCGCCCTTGCGCATCAGCACCATGCCGAACACGGCGTCGTCGTTGTCATCCTGGCCAACCAGGCCCTGTCGCGGCAGGCCGGTATCGACGATGCGGGCCAGGTCGCGCACCAGCACGGGGGTGCCTTGCCGCTCTCCCACGACAACGGTGCCGATGTCGGCCGGCGAACGCATCAGCCCAACTCCGCGGATCAGATACTGCTGCTGCCCACGCTCCACATAGCCGCCGCCGGCGTTCGCACTGCCCCGCTCCAGCGCCTCGGCAAATTCCTCCAGGCTGATCCCGCGGTCACGCAGCTTGCCCAGGTCCGGCTCCACCTGGAAGGTCCGCGCATAGCCGCCAAAACTGACCACGTCGGCCACGCCCGGCACGGTACGCAGGCGCCGCTCCATGACCCATTCCTGCACGGTGCGCAGCTCGGTGGAGCTCATGTGTGGTGCGTGGAGGACATAGCGGTAGATTTCGCCCACCGCCGAACTCATCGCCTCCATCTCCGGCTGCACGCCGTCGGGCAGATCCACGCCCTGCAGGCGCTCCATCACCTGGGCGCGCGCGAAATAGTCGTCGGCACCGTCGTCGAAGGTCAGGATGATCATCGACAGCCCGAACTGGGTGTGCGAGAACACGCGTACCGAGTGCGGGATGCCGGACAGCGCCACCTCCAGCGGCATCGTGACTTCGCGCTCAACCTCTTCGGCCGCGCGCCCCGGGTGCAGCGTCACCACGGTGACCTGGGTATCGGAGACGTCCGGGAACGCTTCTACCGGCAACTCGCGGAACGCGGCGAACGAGGCGCCGATGAAGATCAGCAGCGCCAGCATCACCATCAACGGCTGACGCAGGCAGTACGCAATCAGACGATCGATCATGGGGCAGCCTTGGCGGCCGCCGCACCACCGGCGGGTGCGTCAGCGCTGCCAACGTTCTGATCGAGCACCTGCTGCAGCAGCAGACCACCGTCCACGACCACGCGCGCGCCAGCGGCCAGCCCCTGGCCCACCCACAAGCGCCCTTGGCCCAACTCCTCGGCCTGCACGGATCGCCGCGCGAACCGGCCCTTGCCCTCGTCGACGAACACCACCTGCTCGCGCCCGAGCAGCAGCACCGCCCCCTCCGGCAGCGATACGCCCCCGTCCATCGGCACCGTGATCGCAGCCCGTACGTACTGACCCGCTTTGAAGCGTCGCTCACGGTTGTCCAGCTCGGCACGCGCCTGCACCACGTGGCGCTCGGTGTCGATGTAGTCATCCACATGGCCGAGTACGGCGTGCGCTGCCTCGCCTTGGCCGGGCGTGAGGCTCACGGCCATCCCGGGCTTGAGGCGACCCGCAAGCGCCTCGGGAACATCGACGATCAACCATAGGCGGTCCGGATCGCTCACTACCGCCAACGGCAGCTCGGCATCCGGCGACACGTTCATGCCCGGGCTCATCCGGCGCTCGACCAGGATGCCGTCGATGGGCGAACGCAGCGGCATGCGCTGGTCGATGCTGCGGCTGCTGCCGAAACCGCGGGTCAGCGCCCGCAGGCGGGCATGCTCGGCCTCGTTGGCCGCCAGTGCGGATTCGGCTTCGTCCAGTTCGCGCCCCGAGGCGACGCCGGCCTCATGCAGTTCGCGGACGCGGGCCAGTTCGTTGCGTGCCTGGCGAAGCTCGGCGGCGCCACGGGCGCCCTCGGCCTGCACCTGCCCGAACTCAGGCGAGGTCACCCACGCCAGCACCTGCCCCGCCTTGATCTTCTCGCCGGGCGCCACCTCGATACGCGCCACCTGGCCCGGCAGCGGTGAGCGCAGCTGGCTGGAACGCGTGTCATCCCAGGTGATGCGTGCCGGCAGCTGCAGGACCGAGGCCGAGCCATCGGTCACGGCTTCGCTTCGCAACACCTTCAGTTGCGGGCTGTCGGCAGCGAAGCGGATGGTGGCGCCGTCGACCGTCGGGGCCGGCACGGCCACAGGTCCGGCATCGCGCGCGCAGCCACCGGCCAGCACGGCGGCCACGAGCAACGAAAGCAGCCGGGCCGAGCCGGCGGTGCGGGAATACATCATCGGGGGTGTCCTTCGGAAGCAGTAACGGCGGCATTCCAGCGCGCCAGGGCGGAGGCATGCGCCAACCGCGCATCGATCAGATCGGATTCGAACTCGCGCCAGCTGCGCCTTGCATCCAGCAGATCCGTCAACGTGGCGGCACCTCGGCGATAGGCCAGTTCCAGGCCGTCCAGGCTCTGCCTTGCCGCCGGTCCCTGCAGCTGTTCGTACTCGGTGCGGCGCTGTGCGGCGGCGGCCAGTGCGTGCTGCAACTGATCCAGTTCGGCGGTCGCTGCGCGCCGCAACTGCTGCCGTTCCAGGACAGCGGCGTCGTAGTCCGCCTCCGCTCGCTGCTGCTCGCCCCGCCAGCGCTTGGCACCGCCCAGCGGCACGCTCATCGAGACGCCCCAGGTCACCCCGCCGATATCGGCTGGCTCGCGCTCGGCTTCGAGGCCGAACTGCACATCACGCCGGCGTTCACTGCGGGCCAGTGCACGTGCTGCGTCCGCCGCGATCACCCGCGCCTCGGCGGCACGCAGATCAACGCGCTCCTCCAACGTGGTCGGTGCGGGTGTCGCGGGTGTCGCGGTCGCGCCCGCGCGCGGCCACGCATCGTCGGCGCTGAGCGCAGCATCGATGTCGTTGCCCAACAGCAGCGCAAGCACATGGCGTGCCTCGCGAAGGCCACGCTCGGCCTCACGGGCGGCATCGGCCACCTTGAGGTCATCCACCGCCAACCGTGCGCGCTCGATCGGGGCCAGGGCGCCGGTCGCAACCTGCTTGTCCGCTGCAGCCAGGCTCTCCGCCGACGCACGCCGGTCCTCCGCCGCGATGCGTTGCAGTTCCTGCGCAGCCTTCAACCCGAAGTACGCCTCGGTGAGCGCCACCTGCTGTTGGCGTCGCCCGTCGAGCAGGCTGAGGTTGGCCGCCTCGACCAAGGCGTCGGCCTGACGCATGCGCCAACCCCGCTTGCCACCACGCTCCCAGGTCCAACCCAGGCCGAGGGTGGAATCCACGCGCTTGTCCTTCCATCGGCCCGGGCCGATGCCCTCCTGCCGGCTGATCTTGGAGGTGCCCACGCTCAGCTCCGGGCTGGGGCGTCGCGATGCACTCACGGCATCGCCCTGCGTGCCGCGCAGCGCGATCGCTGCCGCGAGCAGATCCGGGTTATGCGCTGCCATGGCCTGTTCCGCCTGGGCCAGCGTCAGTGCCGAAGCGGTGCCCGGCGCAATCAGAAGTGCGGCCATCAGGGCGGCACAGCGGGTGGTGGTATTCATTGCCGACACGGTAAGGTGCAGCGCTTTCGTCAAACTTTCCCGAACCTTGCGTCAAC
The DNA here is from genome assembly GCF_039673205.1 of Stenotrophomonas sp. TWI809. Classification (NCBI taxonomy): domain Bacteria; kingdom Pseudomonadati; phylum Pseudomonadota; class Gammaproteobacteria; order Lysobacterales; family Lysobacteraceae; genus Stenotrophomonas; species Stenotrophomonas sp. TWI809. The sequence continues at coordinate 55,945 of NZ_JBDJLE010000001.1, forward strand.
CTTGCAATGCGCATTCTGCTGATTGAAGACGATGCCGCGCTGGCCGATGGCCTGGTGCGCGCACTCACCCGCGCCGGTCATGCCTGCGATCATCTCGCCCGTGGCCTGGCCGCGCCGTCGGCGCTGGCCAGCGTCAGCTACGACCTGGTGGTGCTGGATCTTTCCTTGCCCGACATCGATGGATTGGATCTGCTGGCTCGGTTACGGCAGGAGGGCTTTTCCGTCCCCGTACTGATTCTCACCGCACGCGATGGCGTTGAGGACCGTATCCGCGGGCTGGATAGTGGCGGCGATGACTACCTCGCCAAGCCCTTCGCCCTCGGCGAACTCGAAGCGCGCCTGCGTGCGCTCGCCCGTCGCCAGTCCACGGCCCCTGCCCTGCGCCAGCTGGGCGCCCTGCGCCTGGATACCGGCACCCGCGAACTGCGTGTTGGCGATCAACCGCTGGAACTTACTGCACGCGAGCTGGCCCTGATGGAAATCCTGCTGCAGCAGCCGGGGCGCATCGTGGCCAAGCAGCGCCTGTTCGATGCGGTCTACAGCTGGGATCACGAGGCCAGCCTGTCGGTGATCGAAGTCCACATCAGCCGCCTGCGCCGCAAGCTGCAACTGGCCGATGCCAAAGTCGGCATCCGTATGCTCCGTGGTCTTGGCTACCGCCTGGAGGCCAGTGATGGCTGAGGCACCGTACAGCCTGCGCGGCGTCCTGCTGCGGCGCCTGTGGCTGCCACTGCTGGTGCTGCTGCTGGCCAGTGCGGTCGGCTCGTTCGTGTTGGCGCGGCACTACGCCGAACAGGTGTACGACCGCTGGCTGCTGGATTCGGCGATGTCGCTGGCACAGTTGATCGAGGTGCGCGGCGAGACCGTCCACATGGAGATTTCCCCCGCCGTCTCGCGCATGTTCACCTGGGACACGGTGGATCGGATATATGGCGACGTGACCCGCGCCGATGGCACGCGACTCTACGGTACCGGCGCGCTGCCGAGGGCCACCGCCGCGCTGGCCGAGGACGCCGATGACAGCCCGGCGCGCAGCTACTATGACGCGGTGATCGACGGCCGCGACGTGCGCGTCGTGCAGGTCGCGATGACTCCGCCGGGTTCGGCCACCCCGATTGTGATCCGCGTGGCCGAGACCCGTACCAAACGCCTTCGATTGGAGCATCGCCTGCTGCTGGCGAGCATTCCGCTGCAGGGCACGATCCTGCTGCTTGCCGCGTGGCTGGCCTGGTCAGGTACCGGCGCCGCAGCGCGGCATACCAACGGTGCCGCACGGCGGCTGGCCAGTGCTCCGCTTGATGCGTTGATGCCGCTGGACCCACAGGACGCCGCGCCGCGCGAGCTGTGGCCCGCCGTGGACGCCTTCAACCAGCTGGTGAGCCGGCTTTCGGCGATGCAGGATGCCCAGCAGCGCTTCATCAGCAACGCGGCACACCAGTTGCGCACGCCGCTGGCCGGGCTGCAGATCGAGCTGGAGAGCGCGCTGCGCGAACAGGATCCGGCCGCACAGCGGGACGCACTGGCAGGCCTGCTGCGGGGGCTGACGCGCCTGCGCCACCTCACCCATCAACTGCTCATCTTGAGCCGTTCCGAAGACAGCGCCGGCGCGATGCTGGCGATGCGGCCGGTGGACATTGCCGAGCTGGCGCGCGAAGCACTGGAGCGCCTCATGGATGGCGCCGTGATCGCAGGCGTCGACCTGGGGTACGAAGGGCCGGATGCCGGTGTGATGCTGATCGGAGAACCGCAGTTGTTGCGCGAAGCGATCAGCAACCTGGTCGACAACGCGATGCGTTACGGCGCGCTTGAAGGCGTGATCACGGTGAGCGTGGAAACGATCCAGGGCGAGATCCGTATCAGCGTCAATGACAACGGCCCCGGCATCGATCCCACGCTGCGCGGCCGCGTCACCGAACGCTTCTGGCGGGGGGACGCCAGCGGCGATGGTTGCGGGCTGGGCCTGGCGATCGTCGCCGAGATCGCCGGCAGGCACGGCGCCACGCTGTCCATCGGCACGTCGCCACTAGGCGGCGCCAAGGTCATGCTCGCCTTCCCTGAGCAACGCGGGTGACCGCCTTCACGGCACCCAGTACACCGCCGTGAGTGCGTCGGCCAGCCGTGTCGCGGCCTCCTGCTGCGTAAACGGCGGCGTGCGTGGCGGATCGTAGACCTCCGGGCGCGTGCCAGCCACGACCAGGTCGATCGCATAGCAGCTGCCGTGGTGAACCGCACGATAGCTCTCGGCCGACACGTAGTGGCTCATCGCCGCATCGCCCACGGTGAAGTGCGTGAACGGGACGCCGCCGATATCCACCGGTGCCGAGGCGGCAGGACCGGTCGCTTCTGCTGGCGTATCCAGGCAGGTGCGGACCGATGCGGCGTTGTCGCTGCGTCCGATCCGCAACTCCCCGGCAGTGACCCGATCCGAGCCTTCCAGCACCAGCGCCACCAAGGGCATGCCCACGCTGTCCGGCGGCGCGAACAGCTTCCAGGTCGGGGACGCCAGGTAATCACGCTGGAAATCGCGGGCGACCCGGGTACCGACGACCGGGCCAACTGCTATGCCGGGCGCCGCGTCCTGATACACCGGTGACGGGCGCCCGGCCGTGGCCGCGGCGGGACCCGGATCAGCGGCCTTCGCCGCCCCCGGGTCCGCACCGCTGGGCTGCACCACGGCTGTGGCACCGCCTTCGCCCTGCGGCGAACAGGCACACAGCAGGGCCGTCAAACCGACCGCCATCCACCCTGCGTTGTTCCGGATCTGCTTTTGCATAAGGGGCTCCCCTGACAATGGCCCCAGACTGCCTCGCGATCCGTGAACGTCATGCCATACCGCCGCTCGCGAGGCACCGCTCAGTAGTCATAGCTCACGCTGACCCGCAGCGATCGCGGCGCCTGCCGGATGGTCGCTGCGCCATACAGCGGATCGGGCTGGCCCGGATCCAGCTCGGAGTACGGCGACTTCCACAGCGCCACCTGACTGTTGAACACGTTGAAGACATCCAGATTGAAGCCCAGCCGCCCCTCGGCCACCGCGGGGCGGTAGGACACCCCCAGGTCCAGCTGCTTCAGCCACGGCAGGCGCCCCTGGCTGCCCGGAGGCGCCGGCTGCCCGTTGTAGAAGTGATACGCGATGCCATAGCCGGAAGGGTCTTCGAAGTCCGGCCCATACGAGCCCAGCGCACTGAACGGCGAGCCGGAGAGCACCTTGAGATTGGCCGAGAGCAGCCACTCCGGCGCCAGCTGGTAATAGCCGTGCAGCTTGAACTGATGGGTGTGATCGTTGCTCTGCGGTCCGTTGGTGTGCTCCATCAGCTGGGCGTAATCCCACGCCTGGGTAGTGGATACGGCGGTCTGGCCGATGCCGGAGAGCAGCTGCCCTTCGGTGGTGCCGTAGCTGCGCGACCAGGTGTAGTCGCCGCGGGCATACCAGCGGCCATCAAACGGATGCTCCAGCGAGAGGTTCACCGCGTAGTAGTTACGCTTGAACTGCGGGAAGCCCATTTCCGCGTTGCTCAGCGGGACGGTCACGTAATTGCCGCCGGTGTCGACCAGATTGAAGGTGTTGGCGCGCCCGGGGTTGATCAGCCAGCAGCTGACCGGGTTGCTGTCCTTGGTCACGTTGTAGCCCAGGCTGCTGGCCTTGCCGAGCACCGCATCGATATCGCAGTAGTCGTCCACGCCGCTGCGCAGCACGCGGTAGGTCGCCTTGGCCCCGTACACCCAGTTCTGGCCCAGTGCCTTGCTGAAGCCGAGGATGAACTCGTCCTGGTAGGACGGCTCGATGCCGGAGGTGGCCACCGTCTTCGCATCCGGCAGCAGGCCGTAGTTGTTGTTGGCCGACACCGCGCCGGAGAACTGGGTGAGGTCGGTCGGGTAGCCGTTGCTGTCGATGCCGCCGTAGGTGTAGTACGTCGAGGTGGCAAGCGTCGCACCCGCCGCATTGAAGGCCGGGTTCAGCGGCAGTGCGAGGTAGTAGCGCCCCACGTTGCCGAACACCTTGAACCGCCCATCGCCATCGACGTCCCAGCTGAAGCCAAGACGTGGCGCCCACTGACCGCTGGTCTGCTTGATGTAGGCATCGCCATCGCGGTTGAAGTTGGTGAACTGATCCAGGCGCAGGCCGAGGTTGAGCAGCAGGCGATCGGTCACCTGCCAGTTGTCTTCGATGTACTGCGCCCGCTGCGACGCACGCACCGAGGCCAGCGCACTGTAGATGTACTGCCGCACGTAGTAGCCGTCTTCGCCATTGCGGATGCCGCCGGTGGCCGGCACGCCCAGGCCGGTGTTGATCGGCACGTTCGGGTTGGACTGCCCGTAGATCCAGTAGTAGCCATCGGCCGAGGCGACCGAGCCACGGTTCAAGGCACGGGCGTTCTGGTTGTCGATGCCGACGGTGATGCTGTGGTCGCCCCACACATAGTTGGCATCCAGCCGCAGGTTGTTGCTGCGGTTGCCCCGGTCAGGGTTGACCAGCAGCGAGGTGGTCTGCGCATTGGTGATCGGCACACCACCGGTCAGCGCCGGGTTCTGCAGCGTGGGGCTGTTGAGGTACGTCAGGCTGCCGTCGTAGGCCGGGTTGCCGATGTAGTCATCCGTGCGCATTTCGCCGTACTGCGCGCTGACAGTGAGCCGATCGGTGAGGTACCCGGTGTACTTGGCCGTCCACAGGTCGCCACCGGTCTTGGTGGTGTCTTCCTTGCCGCGCTGGGCGCCACGGGTGAGCGTGTCGTAGTCGTAGGCGAAGATGTCGCCCCGGAAGACGTTGCGACTGGAGGCGCCGGTCACTTCGAGCAGGTGGTTGTCGGTGATGTTCCAATCCACCTTGGCGTACCAGCGCGGGCGCTCGTACTCGTAATTGGAATACGCATTGGTGGACTCGACATTCTTGACGTCGGTGCCCTCGCGGCGCTCCAGCTCGTAGGAGCCAAAGAAGAACAGCCGGTCTTCGATCAGCGGGCCCCCAGCGTAGATGCTCTGCGTGCTGACCCACTCGCGGTCCTTGCTCTCCGGCGCATACAGCGCACCGTCACCCGGATACCGCACGTCATCTCTGTCCGAACGCGCTGACGCCGGTTCCCAGGTCGCCTGGCCACCGAAGTGCCACGCGTTGGTGCCGCGCTTGCCGACCGCATTGATCACGCCGCCATCGGAGCGGCCGTACTTGGCGCTGTAGCCGCCGGTATAGATTTCCTGCTGGTCGATGCTGCCGTAGGGCAATGTCAGGCCGCCCAGGCCGCGCAGTGGGTCGGTGCTGTTGAAGCCGTTGATGTAGTACGCGTTCTCTGCGGCAGACGAACCGCCGAAGCTCACCAGCTGGGCGCCGGTCGGGCCGGCATACGTGCCGTTGCCGCTGTTGCCGATCACGCCGGGCGCGAGCTGGGCAATGGCCTCGGCCGAGCGGCCCAGCGGCAGCCGTTGCAGCTGCTCGGCCGTGATCACGGTGCGCGAATCCACGCTGCTGACATCGATGGCCGCCGCGGCGCGGTCGGCGCTGACCTGGACGCCATCCAGCCGGGTGACCTCGGCGAAGGAGACCTCGGTGCTGGTGCCGACGGTGAGCGCGACGTTCTGCCGGGGCTGCAGGACGTTGCCGTCGGCATCACGCGCCTCCACCGAGTAACGACCAAGCGGCAGCTGGGGGATGGTGTAACGACCGCGCGCGTCCACCGTCACTTCACGGGTAAGACCGGTGTCGCTGCGAACGAACATGCGCTGCGCCGATGGAGGCGCCTGACCGGCGATCGCGCCGGTGGTGGACTGTGCATGTACCAAGGGAGATGCGGTGGCGAGCAACACCGCCACTGCCAGCAGGTGCGGGCGCAGGGAAGAACGAGCTATTGTCATCGTGGGGCAATCGGTAGTGGGGGAAACGATTTCATTAATCCCGCTCCTGCCCCAATGCAGAAATGCGCAGGCGTTATGTCGTGTTCGCCGATGGCGATATCGCGTGCGACCAAACCATGACATTCGTCACCGCGCGAGCGGCATGGCAACGCTACGCAGGCGAAGCGCGCAGGCTGGCTGCACGCGCCTTATCACGGCAAGGCCTGCCGTCATGAGCAATCCGAATCAAGGGGATGCGGCCGGAGCTGCCCACGCTTCCTACAATCAGGCACGCCTCCTGCCCTGCCTCCCCTTCTGGATTCCTCAATGCGCCTTGCTCTGTCCCTTGGTCTGCTGGGTGTGGTCACCCTGCTACCTGCCTGCACCCCGGCCCCCTCCCCCGCTGCCACCGCCACGCCTGCTGCGACCGGGCAGGCGCCTGCGGAAATTGCCTGGCGCCACGGCGACGTGGACGACGCCTTCGCCGAGGCGCGCGACAGCGGCAAACCGGTGCTGCTGTACTGGGGCGCGGTGTGGTGCCCGCCCTGCAACCAGCTCAAGGCCACGCTGTTCAAGGATCCGGCCTTCATCGCGCTGACCCGGCAGTACGTGCCCGTCTATCTGGATGGCGACGAAGAAGGCGCGCAGGCCTGGGGCGAGCGCTTCGGCGTGCGCGGCTACCCGACGCTGATCGTGCTCGACCCCGAGCGCAACGAGCTCACCCGCCTGGCCGGTGGCAACGACAGTGAAGCGCTGACCCGCGCACTTACCCTGGCCGCCGGCCGCCGCACGGCCGTCAGCGAGGTGCTGCAGCACGCCCTGAGCACACCCGGGGATGTCAGCGCCGACGACTGGCGCGTGCTCGGCGATTACGGCTGGGAAGTGGATGCCAATCGCCTCGCCGGTGAACGTGATGCAGCGTCATTGCTGCAGCAACTGGCCACGGCGGCGCCCGAGCCTGCGCTGCAGCGGCGGTTCGCGTTACTGGCGCTCGGCGCCGGCAAGCCGGACAAGACACCCACACCGGCGCAACGCACCCGCACCCGCACCCTGCTCGATGCCGTTCTTGCAGCACCCGCGGAGGTCCGGGCCAATCGTGACCTGCTGGGCTACCAAGGCCCTGCCCTGGTGGCGCTGGCCAGTGCCACGCCGGAACAGGCGCAGCAGCTGGGAGTGCAGCTGCTCAAGGCGCTGGATGCCGCCGACCACGCACTCGGCGACAAGGCCGATGCGCGGCTGGGCACGGTGATCACCGAACTCGCCCTGCAGCGCGAGCAGCACCCCGACCAGCCCATTCCGGCCGCGCTGAAGACAAAGGCGGCGCAACGCGTCGCCGCCGCCGATGCGGCCGCGACCACGCTGCACGAGCGCCAAGCGACGATCAGCACCGCGGTGTACGTGCTGCGCCAGATCGACGACGACGCTGCGGCAGAGAAACTGCTGCTCGCCGAGCTTGATCGGAGTGAGACGCCGTACTACTACATGCCTGAATTGGCCGACCTTGCCGAAGAACGCGGCGACAAGGCTTCGGCCATCGCCTGGCTGCACAAGGCCTACCAGGGCGCACAGGGGCCGGCCACCCGCGTGCAGTGGGGCGTGCTGTACGTGGAGGGCCTGCTGCGCCTGAGCCCGGATGATGCGGCGGCGATCGAGACCGCCACGGGCGAGGTGATCGCCGATCTCGCCGTGCAGCCGGCCGGCTACCACCAGCGCACCCGCCAGCGCTTCGAACGGCTCGGTACCGCATTGCAGGCGTGGAGCCGCGAGCATCACGGCGCGGAGAGCCTCACCCGGCTGCAGGCGCGGATGACCGCAACGTGCGCAAAGGCGGCCACCTCGGACGACGGCAGTGCAGGCTGCCAGGGGTGGCTGAAAAGCTGATGCGGGGCGTCGCCTAACCCTTGAGGCGCTCCTCCAGCGCATGCAGTCGCTGCAGATAGGGTGCGCCGGGCACCAGCTCTGCCTCCAGCAGTGGCTTGGCCTGCGCGATCTGCCGGCGCGCAGCCTCCCGCTCGCCGTTGGCCTGCAGCGCCTCGGCCAGCGGTACGCGGTAGCGTGCCACGGACGGCGCTTCTGCCCCGAACAACGCAGCATTGCCCTCCAGCACCGCGCGCCAGCGGGTCGCCGCCAAGGCGGCCTGCCCGGCACGCAGCGCCGCTTCGGCCTGCATCTGCTGGTAGCGCAGCTGCAACGGCGGCGACATCGACGGTACGATCGGCGCCATCGCCTGCAGCGCCTGCTCTGCCTGCGCCGATTGCCCGCGGTGGATCATCCACTCGATCTCGCCCAGGTGCGAAATGCGCAGATCCGGCGCGTCGGCCGGGCTGATCCGCTGCCAGATCGGCAACACGCGCTGGATCAGCGGGCCGGCCTGGTCGGCACGACCGCTGCGCATCAGCAGCCGCGCCAGGTTCATCTCTGCCCGCAGGCTGGAAGGCTTGTCCGGCCCCAGGACCTGGCGGCGGATCGCCAGCGAGCGCCGGTAGAGCTGCTCCGCCTTGCCCATATCGCCGCGGGCTTCTTCCAGGTTGGCGTAGTTGTTGAGGTTGATCGCGTGGTCGATGCTGTCTTCGCCACTGGTGAGCGCACTGATGCGCAGACAGGTATCAAAGCCCTCCGCACTCTCCGTGTAACGACCGAGATCCATGTGCAGCAAGGCCAACTCGCAGTACGCCAGGGCCGTGCGGGAACTGTCCTGTCCATACAGCTGCAGGCTGAGATCGCGCGACTGCAGCAGCAGCGGTGCAGCCTCGTTCGGCTTGCCGCCTTCCTGCAGGGTCATGGCCAGTGCGTGCAGTCCGTGCTGATAATCGGCACTGGTCTCACTGCGGCGCCGTTTGATCTCCAGCGAGTCGCGCAGCAGCTGCTCGGACTTGTCCAGCTCACCGCGGTTGCGGTACATCAGCCCCATGTTCTGCATCACCGTGGCGGTGCCGCCTTCCGTGCCCGGCTCGCGGACGGTGCTGCGCATTGCCAGCGACTGCTGGAACGCCGCCTCGCTCTCGGGATAGCGCTCCAGCTGGCTGTAGGCCAGGCCCAGCGAGTTCAGCACATGTGCGCGGGTGCGTGCATCGTCTTCGCGATCAAGCAGCTGCAGCGCACGTTCGGCGTACTTCAGGCCTTCTTCGCCCCGCTTGCCGTTGCTCATCTCCACCGACAGATCGCTGTAGGTCTGCGCCGCCAGGCGCGCGCGATCGACCGACGGCGATGCCAGGCCTTCAGCCGCGCTGCGCAGCAGCGTCTCGGCCTGCTTGGGCAGGCCGATGTTCTGGTACGCGCGCCCCAGCACGCTCTGCAGGCGCGCCCGCAACGCCGGCGAATCGGCCAGCTCCGCATCGACCTGCGCCGCGCTGGCATCGAGCACTGCGCGTGCACTGACATCTTCGGTGCCGCGTGCACCGCGCTCGCGCGGATCGGCGGCATCGAAGGCGGCGACCAGGAAGTCGCTGACCTGCTCGGCGATCGCCGCTTCTTCCTGAGCGCGCGCACTGGATTCGCTCAATCGCCAGACGAAGCCGCCCGCCATGGCCGTCACCGCGACGGCCACGCCGGCCGCCTGCCAGTGCCGACGCAGCCACCGGTGCGTGCGGTAGCCCGCTCGGCCGCCACGCGCCCGCACCGGGTGATGCGTCCGCCAGCGCTCGATGTCATCCGCCAGCGCCTCCACCGAGCCATAGCGCTGGGCCGGGTCACGTGCGCTGGCCTTGGCCGCGATCGCATCGAGGTCCCCCTCCAGGTGCTTTCGCCACGCGCACGATGGCCGCGCCCAGCGGCTGGGCAACGGAACCGCGGCACCCGCCGGCTGCCCATCATGGCCAAGCCGGCGATCGGCCAGCATCTCGACCAGGATCACACCGAGGCTGTACACGTCGGTGGTGACACCCACCGGCTCGCCCGCAATCAGTTCAGGGCTGGCGTAGACCGGCGTGTAGAAACGGTCGGCGCGGGACTCGGCTGCGCTGTCCAGCCAGCGTGCGATGCCGAAATCCAGCAGCACCGGCTCGTTGTCCGCGCGCACCAGGATATTGCTGGGCTTGAGATCGCAGTGCACGACCAGGCGTGCGTGCGCGGCCTGCACCGTACGGCAGATCCGAACGAACAGCTGCAGGCGCTGGGAAAGATCGAGCGGACGGTCACAGCAGGCGCGGTCCAGTGGCTCGCCGTCCACGTACTCCATCACCAGATAGGGTTGGCCGGAAGGGGTGCTGCCACCGTCGTACAACCGGGCGATGTTGGGGTGCTCCAGCCCGGCCAGCATCTGCCGCTCGGCGGCCAGGCGCTGGCTGATCTCGGTCGTCGCCACGCCGCGAAGCAACTTGATCGCCACCCGTTGCTGGTAGGTCTCATCGGCGCGCTCGGCGAGGAACACCGCTCCCATGCCGCCACTGGCCACGCGCCGGGTGAGCCGCCACGGACCGATCCGTTCACCCACCTGCACATCCGGCTCGGCAAGCTGGACAATCAACTCGCGCAGGGGGCGCTGCGCGCTGTCCAGCGCCATGGTCTGCGCTTCCAGCAGCTCGATCACCTCATCCAGCAGGGCCGGATCGTTGGTCATCCGCCCCAGCTCGGTGCGCCACGCGGTCGGCGGCAGTTCGCACGCCGCATCGAACATCGTGCGCAGCTGCTGCCAGCGGTCATCCGTCATTGCCCCATCCCCCTGTCACGATAACGCCCCCGATCAGGCCAGGCGCTGATTGAGCCAAGCCTTCGCAAAGCGCAGATCGCGGTCGACCGTCGGCACCGACACCTCCAGCACGACCGCGATTTCCTGGCGGTCCATCCCGCCGAAATACATGTATTCCACCGCACGTGCGGCGCGCTCATCGTGCCCGGCGAGCTGGTTCAACGCCTGGTGCAGCGCCAGGACCTCGTAGTCGCAGGTCGGCGCATAGGGCACGTCCTGATCAGCATGCGACAAGGTCAGGTTCCACGCCCCGGCCCCGCGCTTGGCTGCCGCGCCACTGCGCGCAAAATCCACCAGCACCGCGCGCATCTTCAAGGCCGCCAGCGCGAGGAAGTGCGCGCGATCCACGAACTCCACGTCCGAGCCCATCACCCGCAACAGCGCTTCATGCATCAACGCGGTCGGCCGCAGGGTCACGTCGGCATGGCGCTGGCCGATACGGGCTGCTGCCATCTCGCGCAGCGCGGGATAGATCAGATCGAACAGATGCGCCTGCGCCTGCGGATCCCCGCGCCGCCACCGGTGCAGCCACTGCGTCACATCGCCACTCATCATCCCCGCTCCCAAGACGCCAGCCTCTCCGGCCAGACGCCCCCGTCCCTGATGGCCGATGATAGCGCACGGGCGCCTTGGCACCAGCGCGCCGGGGGGGGCGGGAACGGGGGGGCGATCAGGCGCGCGGATGGGCCAGGGCGAAGTCCAGGCCAGCGCATACCGCCGCGACCTGCGCATCGTTGCATTCCTGCGGCGAGGTCCGCGGGCTGTCCGGGTACACCTCGGTGGTGGTGGCGTACAGCGCGTCGGTGAACCCGGCGCAGGCGCCGATCGAACGCGATTCGCCCCAGACCACGCCCGGTGACTGCAGCGGCATGCCGATCAGCTCGCCATTGGCGTCGGCAGGGGCGATGTGCGTGATCTTCTCCACCGCGGCGATCAACGCCTGCTGGAACGCCGGCTGCGGATCTTCGCTGTTGCCGATCACGTAGAAGCCATCGGGAATGATGTCCGGCACCAGGGCGATGCCATCGCGGGCGCAGCGCGCCGGATCGAACTCATGCAGATCGCTGTCGGTCGTTTCATGCAGGTCCAGGTGCACCAGCAGATCATCGCCACGCGCGGCCATCCAGCGCATCAACGAGGCCGCTTCTTCGATCTGGCCCTCACCGCGGAAGCTGCGGTTGGGATCGATCGCATCGGGATTCCAGCGCTGGATGCGCTCATAGCCCCACGGGCTGACGCAGGGCGCGACGATCAGATTGATACGGCCCGCATACGCCTCGGCATGCTGATCGAGGAACTGCAGCGCGCCATGCACGCCGCTGGTTTCATAGCCATGCACGCCGCCGGTCACCAGCGCGGTCGGCAGTGCCGGATCCCACGCATGGCTGACCACCGCAAACAGCGGGTAATGATCCGGCGCGTAGTCCAGCTGGCCGTACTGCACCACATCGAAACGCTCGCCCAGGCGCTCGAGCGCGGCCACCACATCGTCGTGGTAGCTGCGCTGGCGCTGCTGATTGGCGCGCCACTGGGCCCGTTCGGCATCGCCCCACGGCTGGCCGGGGGTGCCGATCGGATAAAAATGCGTGTTGCTCATGGCCGTACTCCAAGGAAAAACCCGGTCGCTGCGGCCGTTGGCTGCGTGCGACATTGCGGCAGACATTCTAGCTGCGGGCGGGCATCCGGCGCTGTGCGGACTACCAACGCTGACACGGAAAAAGAGGACCGGTTGCCCGGCCCTCTTCTCGTTCCACATCGACGGTCAGGCCGTCTGCGCCGCCTCATACCCATTCAAGCGCATGTCGCTGGACGCGCGCCCTTGGGTCAGCGAACGCAGCGAGGTGGTGTAGCCACCCAGTCGCGCCAGCGGTGCATAGCCGAGCACTTCCGCCTGCCCATCCTGGTCCTCGATCGAGGCCACCCGCCCGCTGCGGCGGTTGAGGTCGCCCACCACATCGCCGACGTTCGCCGACGGCGCGTGGATGGCGATCTCCATCACCGGCTCCAGCAGCTGCGTGCCCGCCTCGGCCAGCGCGGCTTTCACCGCCTCACTGCCAGCGCGGTGGAAGGCCATGTCCGAGGAGTCCTTGACGTGGGACTGGCCATCGACCAGCGTCACCTCGATACCGACCACCGGATGGCCCAGCGGGCCTTCGCCCAATGCCGCGCGAACGCCCTTCTCCACCGCGTTGACGAACCCGCGCGGGATCGCACCGCCGACGGTGCGGTCGACGAAGGTCACCTCGCCATCCTCGCGCGGCGTCACATCGATCAGCACCTGGGCGAACTGGCCCTGGCCGCCGGTCTGCTTGGCGACCTTGCCCTCCACCCGCTGTACCGCGCGCTTCGGGGTTTCCTGGTAGGCCACGCGCGGCTCGCCGGTGCGGATGGCGACGCCCCACTCCGTGCGCAGACGCTCGACCATCACCTCCAGATGCAGCTCGCCCATGCCCCAGATCAGGGTTTCACCGCTGTCCGCATCGGTGTCGACACGGAACGACGGATCCTCCTGCGCCAGGCTGGCCAACCCTTGGCTGACGCGGATCAGGTCCGAGGCCTTCTCCGCCGTCAACCGCCATGCCAGCACCGCGTGCTGCGCCTGGATCGTATCGAGCAGCAGCGGGCGCGAGGGCGCACTCAGCGTTTCACCACTGACCGCATCCTTCCAGCCCAGCACCGCGACGATGTCACCGGCCACGGCCTGCTTGATGTCGTGGGTCTGGTCGGCCTGCACCCGCACCAGGCGACTGACACGCCGCCCCTGCGGATGCTGTGAACTGGCCAGTGCATCACCCACCTTCAGCGTGCCCGAGTACACCCGCACGAAGCTCAGCGCACCGTGGTTCTGGTGCGTGATCTTGAACAGCAGCGCCGCAAGCGGGCCATCCGGGTCCGGTGGCAGCAGCACGTCGTTGCCGTTCTCGGTGGCCACCACCGCCGGGCGATCCAATGGCGAGGGCAGATAGTCGACCACCGCATCCAGCAGCGTCTCAACGCCCTTGCTCTTGAACGCGGCGCCGGCCAGCACCGGGACGCCCGCACCGGCCAGGGTGCCGCGACGGATCGCCGCGCGCAGCTGTGCGTTGTCGATTGGCGCGCCTTCCAGCCACGCCTGGGCCAGCACGTCGTCGGCATCGGCCACGGCCTCGATCAGCGCCTCGCGCTGCGGCATCCACTGGGTAGCCTCATCGGTCGTCCAGGCATGACGCAAGGCAGTGCCCTTGTCATCCCAATGCACGGTGCTGCGGTCGACCAGGTCCACCCAGCCGTTGAACTGGCTTTCCGTCCCGATCGGCACGCCGAGCGCCCACGGCGTGGCACGCAGTTTCTCGCGCAGCTGGGTCAGCACGCGTTCGAAGGACGCCCCGGTGCGGTCCATCTTGTTGGCGAAGGCAATCAGCGGCACACCGTGGCGACGCGCCTGGCGCCAGACCGATTCGGACTGGGGCTGCACCCCGTCCACCGCGGAGAACACCGCGACCGCGCCATCAAGCACGCGCAGGGACCGTTCCACTTCGATCGCGAAATCGATGTGGCCGGGGGTGTCGATCAGAGTCAGGTGATGGATCGGCTGGTCGCGCGGTGCCCAATGGGCCTGCACGGCGGCCGCGCCGATGGTGATGCCACGCTCGCGCTCGATCGCCGAGAAATCGGTGGTCGCCGCGCCGTCATGCACCTCACCGACGCGATGGATCTCGCCGGTTTTCCACAACAGCCGCTCGGTGAGGGTGGTTTTGCCGGCGTCGATGTGGGCAATGATGCCGAGGTTGCGCCGGAGGGTAAGGGTCTGGGTATGGGTGTTCATGGGATAGGTCTCGCTGCCAACATCGGGGAGCCGCACGCCGCCGTTGGCTAACGGGCGTGCGGCCAGGTTTGGGGCTCGGCGATCTGGTGCATGGCACGTTCTCCTTCAGACAGTTCTGCTACGTGGAAACGAAAAGAGCGCCCGGTGGGCGCTCTGCGTGGGGTCCAGGGTGACCGGTGTTCCGGTCAGCAGCCTCGCACTCCGATTGGCAGACGCGCCCGTGCCGCGACATCGCGGGTCAGGGTAAAAAACGTCAGAAGCGGCATCGAAGTCATGTGGGTCACCTGGGGTGTAGCCGGCATTGTAGACCTCTGATGGCCGGCTACAAGTCTTTATTCGCACCACCAGCGCAACACTGAGCATCAATGGCGAACATGCAACCTTAAATTGGCACAATCAAATCGAGCCGGTCGCAGATATGCGAATGGGTCGCAATTGCGTATACACCGGAAATCCTTAAAATGGTGGCCCATGCGTCGCCTACGGCGACCCCCGCAAGACTGACGCCGTACGACCACGAGACGGCACGCCAGCGCCCCCTTCCTCCGCGTTCTCGAGTTGTTGCCCATGCCCTGCTCCCTGCCCCTGCCTCCGCGCCGGTTGCGCCCCAACCTGCTGGCCCTCGCCTGCCTGGCCACCGCATTGGTCCCCGCCGCCTACGCCCAGACCGCCACCGATCTGGACGCGGTGCGCGTCAATGCCTACCGCGCTGCCAACAGCATCAGCGGCGCGACCAAAACCAACACCACGCTGGCCGAGACCACGCAATCGGTATCGGTGATCGAGCGGGCGGAACTGGATGCGCGCGGTGTGCAGTCACTCAACGATGCGATGCGCTATGTCGCCGGTGTCAGCCTGGAGAGCTCGGGCATCGACAACCGCGTGGATGACTTCCGCATCCGTGGCTTCGATGCCGGCAGCTGGGCGAACAACGTCACCCTGGACGGCATGCGCGCGCCGCAGGGCACGCAGTGGAACCGCAGCATGTTCGACAGCTGGAACCTGGAGCGGGTAGAAGTGCTCAAGGGCCCGTCGGCGGTGATGTACGGCCAGGTCGCCCCGGGCGGCATGGTCAACCAGGTGAGCAAGACGCCGACGCCGGATCAGGAGCAGCAGCTGCGCGTGGGTGTGGATGCCAATGGGCAGTACAACGCGGCGTTCGACGTCGGCGCCGGCACGGCCGACAACGACCACCTGTTCCGCCTGGTCGGCCTGTATCGCGACGGCGACACCCAGATCAAGCACACCGCACAGAAGCACTGGTTCCTGGCGCCCAGCTACACCTGGCAGATGGCCGAGCGCACCCGCATCACCCTGCTCGGCCTGTACCAGAAGGATGACGGCGGTTCGACCTACCAGTTCCTGCCGATGGCCGGCACGCTCAACGCCACGCCGTATGGCCACATGAAGAACACCACCTTCATCGGCGAGCCGAGCTGGAACACGTTCGACCGCACGATGTGGACCGCAGGATGGCTGTTCGAGCACCAGTTCAATGATCACCTCACCCTGAGCCAGAGCGCGCGGCGCACGCATGTGGATTCGCTGTACCGCGGCGTGGTCACCGATGGTGCGCTCAACGCCGATGGCCGTACCCAGAAGCGCCGCGCCACCTACGGCACCGGCGATTCCGATGGCGATACCCTGGACACGCGGCTGCAGGCACGCTTCGCCACCGGCGCGGTCGACCACACCCTGCTGCTGGGCTGGGATTGGCAGAAGGCCGATTGGGAAGGCGTGCGCGGCGCGATGAGCAACCCGGCACCGATCGACATCTTCAACCCGGTCTACAGCGGGTATACGCCGCGCGTCACCTCGCTGAGCCCCACCGAAGGCATCAACCGCCAGAGCGGGCTGTACCTGCAGGACCAGCTGGCGCTTGGCCGATGGCGCCTGACCCTCGGCGGCCGGCATGACTGGACCAAGGATGATTCCTCCAGCACCACCCGCAACCTGGTGACGGGTGCGACGGTGCTGCAGCCGCGCAGCGTGATCAAGAGCGAGGCGTTCTCAGGCAATGCCGGCCTGCTGTATGTGTTCGACAGCGGCTTCACGCCCTATGTCAGCTACGCAGAATCCTTCCAGCCCTCCACCGCGAGCGCGCTGCAGAGTTTTGATCGGCGCGCGTTCGATCCGGTCTATGGCAAGCAGTGGGAGGCCGGCGTCAAATACCAGCCGGCCAGCATCGACGGCCTGATCACGCTCGCTGCCTACGACCTGCGCCAGGAAAACCTGGTCACCCAGGATCCCGACCTGAGCCACATGAGCTGCGGCAACACCGGCAACGCGCGGTGCTCGATCCAGGACGGCGAAGGCCGCATCCGCGGTGTTGAGCTGGAAGGCCGCGTCACTCCCACGCAGGGTTTCAGCCTGATCGGCGCAGCCACCTGGATGGACTCGGAGATGACCCGCAGCGATCAGTACAAAGGCAAGGAACTGATCATGGTGCCCGACTACAGCGCCTCGTTCTGGGCGGATTACACCGTCCAGGGCGGCGCCCTGCAGGGCCTGAGCCTGGCCGCCGGGGCGCGCTACAACGGCAAGAGCTACGGCGACAGCGCCAACCTGTATCTGATCCCGTCGTACACCTTGTTCGATGCTGCGATCCGATACGACCTCGGGCAGTTCGGCAGCACCCGCGTGCAGCTGGCCTTGAATGCCAGCAACCTGGCCGACAAGCGTTTCGTATCCACCTGCACCGGCGTGTCGTCGTGCTACTACGGCAGCGGCCGCACCGTGATGGCGACGGCGCGCTTCGGCTGGTAAAGGGTGGCGGCGCCGGGGTAACGCCCGGCGCTACGCGTCGGTCACCACCACCAACGGGACATCGCGCTGCGGATGCCGCAGCACCAGCACCGGCTGCTGGTAGACACGCTCGATGTGTTCCCGCGTCAGGACCTCGGTCGGCGTGCCATCGGCCGCCACGCGGCCCTGCTCCAGCAACACGATCCGGTCCGCATACGCGGCGGCCAGATTCAGATCATGCAGCACCACGATCACACAGGCGCCGGCATCGGCCAGTTCGCGCACCGCGCGCAAGGTGCGCTCCTGATGACGCAGATCCAGGGCGGCCGTCGGCTCATCCAGCAGCAGCAACGGGGTGTCCTGGGTCAGGACGCGGGCAAAGGTCGTGCGCGCGGCCTCGCCACCGGACAGATGCTCCACTTCCCGCTCGATCAACGCATGCAGGTCCGCCCGCGCCAGCGCATCGGCGATGCAGGCGGCGTCTTTGACCGGATCCGGCGGATGCGGCAGCCGCCCCATCGCCACCACTTCATGCACACGGAAGGCGAACCGCACCGCGTGCTCCTGCGGCATGACCGCGCGCTCGCGTGCCAGCGGCTTGGCTTTCCAGTCCGGCAGCGCCTGCCCACGCAGCAGCACCCTGCCCTGATCCGCCTCCAGATCGCCCGCGGCCACCGCCAGCAACGTCGACTTGCCCGCGCCGTTCGGCCCGACCAGCGCGGTGACCGTGCCCGGCACGAAATCCAGCGTGATGTCATCCAGAATGCGTCGTGCGCCGCGGCTCAACTGCACCGACTGCAACTGCAGCAGCGCGCTCATGCGCCGCTCCGGTGGCGCTGACGCATCACCAGCCACAGGAAGAACGGCGCACCCAGCGCGGCCGAGAACAGGCCCAGCGGAATCTCCGACGGCGGATCCAGCGTGCGTGCGGCGGTATCGGCGACCACGATCAACAGCGCACCGGCAACGCCCGAGACCGGCAGCAGCCAGCGATGGCCGGGGCCGACCAGCAGGCGCACGACGTGCGGCACGACCAGGCCGACGAAACCGATCGAGCCGGCGAAGGCAACGGCGGCACCGACCAGCATCGCGCTGAAGGCAATCAACTTGAGCCGCGTGCGCTTCACATCCAGCCCGAGGTGCTGGGCCTGGCGCTCACCGAGCGCGAGCATGTCCAAGGGCGTGGCCAGACGCAGCAGCGCGATCGTGCCCAGCACGAACACCGGCGCCACCGCGACCACGTCCATCCAGTCGGCCTGGGCCAACGAACCCATCTGCCAGAACACCAGCGATTGCAGCTCGCTCTCGCTGGCGATGTAGGTCAGGAACCCGATCATCGCCGAGCAGAACGCCGCGATCGCAATGCCGACCAGCAGCAATGTCGCCGTGCCGGTGCCCTGCCCCGGCCGCGCCAACAGATACGTCAATGTGATCGCGCCACCGGCACCGGCGAAGGCCGCCAGCGGCAGCGTCCACGCACCGAAGGCGCCGGCACCGAGCACGATCGCCGAGACCGCACCCAAGGCAGCGCCCTGGGTCACGCCGACAATGCCGGGGTCGGCCAAGGGATTACCGAACAACCCCTGCAGGCTCGCGCCGGCCATCGCCAGTGCGGCGCCCACCATCGCGCCGAGCAAGGCACGCGGAATGCGCAGCTGCCAGACCACTGCCAGATCGCGGGTACTGACGCTGGCCGGATCGGCCAGCCCCAGCTTCACGCCGATCGCCTGCAGCACCTCCATCGGCGGCAGCCGCAACGGGCCCACCGCGAACGAGGCGATGACTGCGATCAGCAACCCCACCGCAGCCCAGATCAACACGGTCGCGCCGCGCCGGCGCGCAGGACTCAACACCGCCATGCCTCAAGCACTCACGGGCGTGGCACGGTTGCAAATGCCGCGGCCAGCGCCACCGCGCCACTGCCTGAGGCGACGCTGGCGGACTTCAACTCCACATCCGGCATCACCCACACGCGGTTGGCCGCACCGGCCGGCGTCTGCCGGAGCGTTGGATAGGCGCGCCACAGCCCGGCCTGGCCACCGAACAGGGCCAGATCGTTCTCGGTCACCAGAATCACATCGGGCGCCGCAGCCACCACGCCTTCGTTGCTCAGCGCGGAATAATTGGCCACACCGGCTTCGTCGCCGATGTTGATGCCACCGGCGAGCGTGATCAGCTTGCCCGAGGCACTGTCCGAGCCCGCCACCGTCGGCGCGCCGCCGGCACCGGTCGCGGACACGTGGATCACGCGTGGGTGCCATGCCAACGCGGCACCACTGGCCTTGGCCGCATCCAGCTGCGACTGCACTTTCGTAGCCAGTGCTTCACCCTGCTCGGCCATGCCGACGGCGGCGGCGACCTTGCGCACCTTGTCCGCGGCCGGCTGCAGATCGTCGACGATCACCGCCGCTTCGCCTGCACCGCGCAGCTTGGCGGCCAGATCGGAATGGCGGCGCAGGCTGTTGCCCAGGAACAGGGTGCCCTGCAGGCTCAACACGCCCTCCACACCGGTGGTGCGGTTGAACAGAAATTGTTTGGGGGCCTTGCGGCCGGATTCAGTGGCCGAGCGCAGCGGCGCGGCGTACACCTGCTCGTCCAGGCCGAGCGCTTCGAGCACGGCGATGATGTCATCGCCACCGGCAATGATCCTGGAGGTATCGGTCACCGTGGTGGCCACACCGTCATCGGAGGTGACCTGTGCCGGCAACTGCTGCGTGGCGCCTTCAATGTCGGGTACGTCCACACCCACCACACGCTGCCAGCCCGCCGGCAGCGCTTCGGCGGGCTGCGCGGCCGATGCGGCGGCGGTATCGGCAGCCGGCGCGGCAGGCTCTTTCGAGCACCCGGCAATCACGGCGACCAGGGACAACGCCAGCAGGCTGCGGCGGACAACAATCGACTTCATGGCAGTTCCTCTTTCATCAGAACGGCGGGGCTGATCGCCCCGCCGCCAGTGCAACGCACTGCGCGAAACTCAGTTCGCGCGGGTGCTGATGCGGGTGATGCGGTCGCCCTTGGGATCCTGGGCATCACGCGACTTGTTGACGGCAAACACGTTGCCCTTGCCATCTTCACGCACATGGTTCGGGAAGGTGCCGCCATCCAGGTTGCCCACCACCTTGCCGTTGCCATCGACCACCGTCACCGTACCGGCACCGCGGTTGGTCACATAGGCCAGCTTGGACACCGGCTCGAAGGCCACGTTCAGCGCACCCGCGCCGACCGGCACGTCGTGCAGCACCTTGCCGCTGGCGACATCGACGATCAGCAGGTTGTCGGTGCCCTGCGAGGCCACGTACAGGCGACCGGCCGAGGCGTCATAGGCCACGCCGGAGGCGCTGATTGCGTTGCCCAGATCGATCACCTTCTCCACCTTGCCGGTGGTGGTGTCGATCACCGCCGCTTCCGGCGTGCCGATGCTGACGGTGAACAGCTTGCCGGCCGCTTCATCCAGCACCAGGCTCATCGGGACGAACTTCTTGTCGTCCACGCCCGAGGCCAGGGTGATCGACTCCAGCGGCTGCAGGGTGCGGGCATCGAATACCGAGAGATGATCTTCACCGGCGGCCGAGGCGAACACCTTGCCATGACGACCGTCGACCACGATGTCGCGGGCATGCGGCACCGCACCCACATCGAACTGGCGCACCAGCGACAGGTCCTTCTGGCGATACACGGCCACGGTGTCCTGGCGGGTATTGGTGACCCACACGTTGCCGTTGGCATCATCCACGCCCACGCCGTACACCGCGAACACTGCACCGCCCTTGCCGCCGGGCACTTCAGCCGGGGTGATCCTGGCCGTGACCTTGAGGGTCTTCGGGTCCAGCTTGAGCAGCTGCGACTGGGTGACCGGCGGGCGACCGACGGCAGCGGTGACGAACACCGCGTTGCTGGCCGCGCTGTACGCGGACTGGTACAGGCCCTGGACCAGCTTGGCCGAGGTCTGGCTGAAGTTCTGCTGGCCGCTCAGCGGCAGGTTCGGCGAGACGCGCAGCGACAGCACCGTGGCCGCGGACGGCTGGCTGGCGCGTACGATCACCGGCTGCTGACCGGGCACGGCATCGGCCGGAATCGCGACGTTGCCCTTGAAGTTGCCCTCGGCATCGACCACGTACGGCGTGGCATTGAGTACCGTCTCACCGCGCAGCAGGGTGACCTGCTGGCCCGGCACGAACTGGCGGCCGATCACTTCGGCATCGCTGCCCGGCACCACGTTCTGGCCGCGGCTGACGACTTCACCACGGAAGCCGTTGGCCGGCGCATCGAACACCGGCTGGGCGAACACGGTCGGGCTGGCCAGCGACAGCGCGAGGGCCAGGGTGGCGACGCGCGGGAGGGTTTTCAGGGTGTACATCAGCAGACTCCTTCTGTTGGGGGCGCGCCGGTTGGCGCGTTGTCACAGTGCTTGCCTTGGCGTGGCCGCGGTCCGTTGCGGCGGTGGCACAGGGCCACGGAACTGCCTGGGTAACGAAAAAATCAGGGGGCCGGCGCGGGTGTGCCGCTGCGATCGGTGATGCCATACAACTGGCTCAGCGTCGCCTTGAGCGATGCCGGCAGCATCGGCCCATGGCCAAGGCCGGGGAACTCGCGGTACTGCACGGTCAGGCCCGGCACCTTGGCCAGGCGGGCGGCCAGCTGCTGCGCTGCATCGGGCGTGGCGCCACCAATGCGGCGCAGATGCGCGACCACGCGCGGATTGGTCATGTCACGCACGCCCCGGTTGCCGGTGCGCTCGTCGCCACCCAGCATCACCGTGACCTGGGCCGGCTGGCCCTGGGCGTTGGCGATGAACTGGCGCTCCATGTCGCCCAGCGGGGCGCCCTGGTTCCACCACAGTGACGGGCTGGCCGACACGTAATGCTGGAACGCGGCCGGCCGGGTATACAGCGTGCTGACCACGAACAGGCCGCCCAGCGAATGGCCCCACAGCGACTGCTGCTGCAGATCGATGCGGGCACGGCGCTGCACTTCCGGCTTGATCCGGCGCTCGATCAGATCCAGGAACGCATACGCACCGCCACCGCTGGACTGCGACGTGCCGTTCTCGTCGTCGGCGGTATCGATCCACGCCGTGTAGTCGCGCGTGCGCGCCGGGGAATCGATGCGCAGATCGTTGTCGTAGCCGATGAACACCAGCACCGGCGCGGCATGCGCAGCCAGATCGGCAAGCATCGCCTGGTCGAGCACCATCGCCGCGGCGTTGCCATCGAGCATGTACAGCACCGGTGCCGGCGTGGCCGAGGCCTTGGCCGGCACACCGACATTCACCCGCCAGCGGCGGGCCTTGTCGGGGCTGTCGAGCACGAAGTGTTCAAAGCGATAGCTCTGCGCCGGCTGATCCAGCACCGTCTCACCGACCTTCTGCTCGGGATTGCGCTGCTGCGCCGAAGCGGGCGACAACGCCGCCATGCCGATGGCGGTCGCTACGCCCAGCGTGCGCAACCACGGCGATACGGAAGAGATCAGCGACGACGAAACAATCATGACTACCCGGAGCGAGGGACGGTGCTATCGCGCCAGTGTAACTCAAATGAGAATGGGTATCACTGACGTTGCGCCACCCGGTTCAGCGCGCGCAATCGCCCGAGGCCTTGCGCGCCGCACCTACCGTCGCGCCGCCCTTGCCACTGGCGGACATCCAGCCCTGCAACGACATCGCGTCCGGCACGCCCTCCGCCATGGGCGCCGCAGCGATCACCAGTTCGCGCGATGTCCCTACCGGGTCCAGTTCGGCCAGGCGTGCTGCCTTGTCACCATCGGTATTGACGATGTCATCCGGACCGGAGGACGGCGTCCGGGTGGTGTTCTCCGTCTTGGTCATCTTGATCCGGATCTCGCCGCCGGCCACATGAGTCACCGCTACCGCGTACAGCTCCTTGCCATAGGCCCAGGACGTCTCGCGCTGCGCTGTCGATGTCTGTCCTTCGGCCGGCAGCGCCAGGGCATCACCCGTGATCCCCTGCACCATCGCCATCCCGCCCATCACCGCCATGTACATGCCGTATGCGCGCATCTGCTTCTCTTCCTGGGTCTTCGCCGCGGGCGCGCCCGGCCAGTTCGCCTCGAGATTCAGATGTGCTTTGCCCTTGCACAGGGTCAGCACGACCGGCTGACCCTCACCGTCGCCGAGGCTGATCAGGCTGTCGCCGTTGCGGAACTGCTGCACACGCCCGATCAGTGATGCGCCGCTCACCGGCACCTGGTTGACCTGCACACTCGAGGCCGCCTCCAGGCGCGCATTCAACGAAACCGTCGCAGCGGTCGCAGGCAACGTCGCACCGATCGCGGCAGCAAGTACAAGAACAGGCAGGAAAACGCGCATGGCATCCAGTCCAACAAGGCGGGACATCATACGCGCCCTATCCTCGGCGGCGCCGCGCATGACACTGCCAAACAGACGGTAGAACGCTCAGCCGCGCGCAACCATCGCGGCGATCGTCGCCGCCAGTTCGCGCACGGCCTGCTCAGGGGTGATGTCGCCCGTCGTCGCCGCATACGAGAGCCCTTCGGCCGCGCCGAGCATGCCCCATAGGCCTGCCAAGGGCAGCGCGCCGGCCGGTGCAAACGGTGAGAGCAGCGCGCGGCACTGCTCGAGAAACACCACGTCGTACTCGCGCTTGATGCGCGCCAGCTCGGGCGAGCCGGCCAGCGCGGCGATCACGCCGGGAATCTCACGCCCCTGCTTCATCACACAGGCCACGTAGGCATCGGCGATGACCTGCGCCTTCTCCGCAAGCGTCGAACCGCTGTCGGCAAACCGCGCGTCCATCACCACGCCCTGGCGCGCATCGAAATCCTGGTACAGCGCCGCCAACAGTCCGGCGCGGGTGCCGAAATGGTCATACACCACCGGCTTGGTCACCCCGGCCTGCTCGGCAAGGCGCCCCAACGTCAGTGCGTCAGTACCCTCCTCGCGAATCAGACGCCAGGCCACCTCCAGCAACTGGCGCAGGCGGTCGTCGCGGCTCATCCGGCGACGAGGGGTGGCAGAGGCAGGATCGTGCGGACTTGACATTGCTATATACCAATCGTAACTTACGAGTCGTAACTTACCAAAAGTATACAGCCTCCGCCTCTTTCTGGAATCCCATGCACACCTTGATCGTCACCTCCCATCCCGACCCCGACGGGCTGACCCACGCCGTCGCCCGCCGCATTGCCGACGGCATCGCCGAAACCGCCGGCGCGACAATCGAACTGGCCGACCTGACTGCAGAGGGCTTCGACCCCCGCTTCACCCAGGACGACCTGAAGGGCCATCATCGTCAGGCGCCCTTTCCCGCCGATGTTCTGGCCGAACAGGCCCGCCTGGACCGGGCTGACGCGCTGGTCCTTGTGTTTCCGGTCTACTGGTGGAGCATGCCGGCGCTGATGAAGGGCTGGATCGACCGGGTCTTTACCGGTGGCTGGGCCTACGACGACAGCAGCGGCCAGGGCGTACTCAAGAAACTCGGGCACCTGCCTGTCCACCTGGTCGGCCTGGGTGGCGCCGATGAGCGCACGTGGCACAAGCGCGGCTATACCGAGGCGATGAAGACCCAGATCGACACCGGCATCTTCGACTACTGCGGCGCGCCGGTGCTGTCCTCCACGCTGCTGCTGGAAACAGATGCGGGCGATGCACAGACCCATCTGCAGACGGCGCATGCGCTGGGGCAGCGCATTGCCATCACGCCCGGCGCGGCAGCCCACTGAGCCGATCCGGTGCAACGGCAGGTGCAGCAGACCACGCTCGCCGATGGCAGCGCGACCGCGCGCTTTGCCGACGGCCGCACCGTCAACTGCACCTCGCTGACATTGCCGCAGCCCGGCGCATTGTCCAGGCCGGAGCGCGCCCACCACGCCGGTGAGCGCGCTCGCCTCCATTACTCCTTCGTTTCTTCCGCCTTCCAGGCCGCGACCTTCGCCCTGGTCTGGGCCAGCAGCGCATCCAGCGCCTTGCGGTCATAGCCTTGGCCACGCAGCACCACGTACTGGATGCTGCGTGTGGCCTCGATGTCTTCCAGCGGATTGCGCTCCAGCAACACCAGATCGGCCGCCTTGCCCGGCGCGACCGCACCGTAACGATCCAGCGTGCCGAACCAGGCCGGGCCCGCGCGCGTGGCCGCCGAGAGTGCCTGCGCTGGGGTCAGCCCTTCCTTGACGAACAGTGACAGTTCGTCATGCAGGCCGATGCCGGGGTAGTTGAACGAGTTGAGGAAGCCCGCATCGGTGCCGGCCATGATCGTGACCCCGGCCTGCTGCAGCATCGGCAGCACCGCGGCGACCTGGTGGTACTCCTGATGCCGCGCCTGGATCTGTGCCGGCGTGGCCTTGGCCGCACGCTCGACGCGCCAGGCGTAGGTGGCCTGCAGCTTTGGGCCGATGTAGGCCAGATAGGGATCGTCGCGATGGTCGTCCTGGTCCAGGAAGTCCAGGATGCGCCCGCCATTGAGGGTCGGCGTCACGAACACCCCCTTCGCTGCGAAACCGCGATAGGCGGCCATGGCGGTGTCACGGTCGAAGCCCGCATCCAATCGTGCGTTGGCCTGCGCGCGATCGATGCGCTTGGCCGCGAAGTCCGCCGCAATGGCGGCCTCGTCCTTGACGCCGGCCTTGTAGGCATAGTCCAGATGCTCGATGGAGCTGATGCCGGCATCGACGGCCTGCTGGACGGTCAGTGCCATCGGGATATGCCCGGACGCACGCAACCCGTTGGCGCGCGCGCCACGTACTGCGGCCAGGAACAACTCAGGCGTCAGCGTGCTGTCGGTGATCTTGACGAAATCGACGCGGTCGCGCTTGAGGCGCACGAACGCCGCATCCAGATCCGCCTGCGAACCGACTTCGATGGTGCCTTTCCAGACCGGCTTGATGCCTTCGATCTTGGCACCCGAGGTGAACAGCTGCGGGCCGGCCAACTGGCCGCTGGCGATCTCGCCGCGCCACTGCAGCACCTGCTCGGGCAGATCGCCGGACGCGTCACGGATGGTGGTGATGCCATGGGCGATGTACAGCGGCAGCAGCGCCTTGTTCTCTTCGATCAGATCCGGGCCGCCCCCGAAATGCACGTGCATGTCCCACAGGCCCGGAATCAGATAGCGCCCCTTGCCGTTGACCTCCTCGCGGGCCTTCCACGCCTTGCGCATCGCACGATCGCTGCCCATCGCCACGATGTCCTGGCCGCGTACCACGACGGTCTGGTCCGGCACGGTGGAGGCATGCTCCACATCGACCACGGTCGCATGCCGGATCATAAGGTCGGCCTGCTCGGCCGCGAACGCGGAAGGGGCCAGTGCAAGCAGCACCGGAAGGGCAAGACGCAGGGACATGGGCAGTGCACCGGAAAATGGAGAACCGGGCCACCTTACGGTCGGGCCCGGTCCATTCACCAGTTAAATTTTGGAATGCGCGTCATGCACATTCCCGATACACAGTGCCCCGCTCAGACCGCGCCCTGCATCGCCGGCCGCGCCTGCACCTGTTGCAGCCAGGCGGCCACCGCCGGGTGCGCCTCCACCGCAGCGCCCAGATACGTGCCATAGCCGACCACCTGGCCAACCACCAGATCCACCAGCGAGTAAGCCTCACCGAGCATCCAAGGCTGCTGCGACAGGCGCGCCTCCAGCAGGTCCAGCAGCGCGGTGGCGGTGCGGATTGCGGCGGCGGCATGGTCGGCATCGCGCAGCGCATCGTCCGAGGTGGCCAGCCACACGCGACCGATCACCGCGCCATAGGTGACATACGCCCAGGTGCACCAGGACATCGCCTCCAGGCGCGCCGGCGTACCGTCGTGCGGCCACAGACCCTTGGCCACGCCGAAGTGCTCGCCCAGCCACAGGTGGATCGCCAGGGCTTCGAACATCGGCGTGCCATCCACCACCAGGCACGGCACCTTGCCGTTGGGATTGATGGCCAGGTAGTCGGCCGTGCGCTGCTCGCCGGCGCGGATGTCGATCCTGACCCGCTCATGAGGGACGGCCAGTTCGGCCAGGGCGCAGGCGATCGGGGTGGCGCTGGACATCGGGTGCCAATAGAAGACGAGGGACATCTGGAACTCCTTGAGTGTGGTCAGGGGTGCGACCGAAGTGGTCCTGCACCGTGGCCTCAAGGCTAGCCACCCTTGCGGACAGAACCCGCCCGCAATGGCTGCTACGCTTTCTCGATGCTGACCGCCTCCGCCCGCCTGCTGAGCCTGCTGTCCCTGCTGCAATCGCGCCCGCATTGGGGCGGCGGCATGCTGGCCGAGCGCATGGGCATCCATCCACGCACGCTCCGCCGCGACATCGACCGGCTGCGCCAGCTGGGCTATCCGATCCACGCCAGCACCGGTGTCGCCGGCGGCTACGCCTTCCGCCCGGGCCGGGCCCTGCCACCGCTGCTGCTGGACGACGATGAAGCGCTGGCGGCCGCAATCGCGCTGCGCACGGCGGTGACCGGCACCATCAGCGGGATCGAGCAGACCGCGATCACTGCGCTGGTCAAGATTGAACAGGCGATGCCACCGCGCCTGCGGCCCCGGCTGGAGGCACTGCGCTCAGCGATCCTGCCCACCGATCAGATCGGACCGTTGGTCGATGCCGGTCGGCTGACCGCCCTGGCCGCTGCCTGCCGCGACCAACTGCAACTGGCCTTCGAGTACATCGACCGCACAGGTCAGCCGAGTTCTCGCCAGGTGGAGCCCCAAGGCGTGGTGCACACGGACCGGCGTTGGTATCTGGTCGCCTGGGATCCTGCACGCGACGACTGGCGCACCTTCCGCATCGATCGCATCACCAGCACGCCCGTGGTGGGCGCGCATTTCGCGCCGCGCGCCGGGCCCGGCGAAGGCGATCTGCGCCAGTGGGTCGCCCAGGCACTGTCGCTCGGGCAGTACCCCGACGAGGCGCGGATCATCCTGCACGCGCCCTTGGCTGCCCTGCGCCAGCAGATTCCCGCATCGGCTGGCGTACTGGAGGTCGTGGATGCGGGGCGTTGCCTGCTGCGCTGCGGCGCCAACCCGCTTGGCTCGGTGATCTATTGGCTGCTGGCCATGGACCTGGAGTTCGAGGTACTGGGCCCACCAGCGCTCATCGAGCGACTTCGCCAGACCGCCGGACGGGTGGCCCGCAGCCTGACGCAGCGCCCTGCCGATGCCGAGCCGATGCCCACGGGCGATTAGCCGCCCTGCATTGCCATGGCGGCCGCTGCCATTGCGCTCCACAATGGCAGCATGACCGCCAGTGAAAAACCGAATCGCACCCTGTTCGATCTTGATCTGCTGCGCGCGATGGTGATGGTGGCCGATTGCGCCAGCTTCACCACCGCCGCCGCACGCCTGCACTCCACCCAATCCACCATCAGCCAGAAGATCCGCCGGCTGGAGGAGATGGCGGGCCATCCACTGCTGGTGCGCGGCAACCGCGACGTGCACCCCACCGATGCCGGGCAGCTCGTCCTGGGCCACGCGCGTCAGCTGCTGGCGCTCAACGATCAGCTGCTGGAAGCGCTGGCCGGCACCACGGTGGCCGTCACGGTGCGCTTGGGCGTGCCGGAGGATTTCGTCAGCGCCGCGACCACCCAGCTGCTGGGCGCCTTCAACCGCGAGCACCCCCAGGTCAAGCTCGAAGTCACCAGCGGCCTCAGCCGCGACCTGGCCAATGGCTACGATCACGGCGAACTGGATCTGATCCTGGTCAAGCAGCGCCGCAACAGCCGCGCCGCCGTTGCCTCCTGGCCGGAGACCATGGTCTGGATCGACAGTGCCCGCAATGGCTGCATCGGCCTGGATCCGGTGCCATTGGTCACCTTCCCGCCGCGCGGGCTGTATCGCGACGACATCATCGATGCCATCGAAGCACTCGGCCGCCGCTGGCGGATCAGCTTCACCAGCTCCAGCCTGAGTGGCATCCAGGGCGCGGTAGCCGATGGCATGGGCATCAGCCTGCTGCCGGCACGCGCCCTGAGTCGCGATCACACCGTGCTCGGCGCCGAACAGGGCCTGCCGCCGATCGATACGTTCGAGATCGCCCTGCTCCATCGCGCCACCGCCGACCCGCTGGTCAAGGCGCTGGCACTGCGCTTGGCCGAGCTGCTCAACCAGGAGCGGGCGGGCGCGCTTACTTGAGCTGCAGCGGGTAGCGCTGCCAGAGCACGTGCACCAGGAAACCGGTCAGCTCCGGGTCCTTGCTGGTGATCGAGGCACGGATCTTGTCCAGCAGCACCATGTCGCTGCAGTTGCGCACATCGGCGTGACCGGCCTGGCCGGCGCGGCGCGCACGGTAGCGGGCCGCACGCTGCGCATCGGTCATCGCGTAGCCGAACGTGGGCGGACGGCCGCGCTTGCGCGGCAGCGTCAGTTCCAGTGTTCCGGGGTCTTGTTCATCGCGCATGACGGACGAGGATGCAAACGGGGGCGCGCACGATATCGTGAGACATCACTTTAATCCAGCGTTTTCCGTGGATTTCTGCGATGGCGGCGTGTGAACCTCAGCGCCACGCCTCGGCCACGCGCGCGCCAGCCCACACCAGCAGCATGCCGCCGAGCAGACTGATGCCCAGATACAGCGGCACCATCAGGCTTCGATCCGCGCGGGTAAACACCAGCGACTCCAGCATCATCGACGAAAACGTGGTCAACCCGCCCACGATCCCCACGATCAGAAACGCGCGCCAGTACACCGCGGCCGTGCCCCGACTCTGCAGCCAGATCATCACGTAACCCGCCACAAAGGCACCCACCAGGTTCACCGTCAGCGTGCCCCACGGGAAGCCAGTGCCGAACTGGCGCAGCATCGCATCGCCGATCATGAAACGCAGTGCCGCGCCCAGTGCGCCACCGGCCATCACCAGCCCGAGCTGCTGCCACCACAGGCCGATGCCGTCCATCAGTCCGCGCCCTTCTCCGCACGCGCCTGTGCACGCGCTGCACGCAGCCGGTCCAGCTTCTCTTTCAGTTTGATTTCCAGCCCGCGCGGCACCGGTTCGTAATAGACGCGCTCGCCCATCGCATCGGGGAAACCGGTCTGATCCAGCGCAATCCCACCGTCCGCGTCGTGATCGTATTGATAGGTCTTGCCGTAGCCCAGCTCCTTCATCAGCTTGGTCGGCGCGTTGCGCAGGTGCAGCGGCACCTCCTGGGTACCGGTCTCGCGCACTTCCTGCTTGGCCTTGTTGAAGGCGGCATAGCCGGCGTTCGATTTGGCGGTACTGGCCAGATACAGCACCAGCTGCGCGAACGCGAGCTCGCCCTCCGGGCTGCCCAGCCGCTCGTAGATGTCCCAGGCCTCCAGCGCCATCGACTGCGCGCGCGGATCGGCCAACCCGATATCCTCGATCGCCATCCGGGTCAGGCGACGTGCCAGATACGACGGATCACAGCCACCATCGAGCATGCGCGTCAGCCAGTACAGCGCGGCATCCGGGTTGGAGCTGCGCACGGATTTGTGCAGCGCCGAGATCTGGTCGTAGAACTGCTCGCCGCCCTTGTCGAAGCGACGGGTGCGATCGGCCAGCACCTGCACCAGCATCTCCGGACTGATCCGCCCGCCGTCGCCAGTGGCCAGCTCGGCCGCGATCTCCAGCAGGGTCAAGGCCCGGCGCACATCGCCATCGGCGGCGGTCGCGATCTCCAGCAACGCCTCCGGCGCGACCTGCAGCTGCTCCGCGCCCAGGCCACGCTCGGTGTCCTGCAGCGCACGCTCCAGCGCCTCCACGATGTCCGCTGGAGAAACCGACTCCAGCACGTGCACGCGGCAGCGCGACAGCAGCGCCGAGTTCAGTTCGAACGAGGGGTTTTCGGTAGTGGCGCCCACGAACACGATGGTGCCGCGTTCGATATGCGGCAGGAACGCATCCTGCTGGGCCTTGTTGAAGCGGTGCACCTCGTCCACGAACAGCACCGTGCGGCGCCCCTCGACGAAGCGCTGCGCGGCCTCGGCCAGCACCTGGCGCACCTCCGGCAGGCCGGACAGCACGGCGGAGATCGCACGGAACTCGGCATCGGCGTAATGCGCCAGCAGCAGCGAGAGTGTGGTCTTGCCGCAGCCCGGCGGACCCCACAGGATCATCGAGTGCACATGGCCGGATTCGACCGCCCGGCGCAGCGCACTGCCCGGTGCGAGCAGGCGCTTCTGGCCCACCATCTCATCCAGCGTCTGCGGGCGCATCCGCTCGGCGAGCGGACGCATGTTGTCCCGATCCACGGTCAGCAGATCGGGCCCATTGAAAGTCGTTCGGTTTCTGGCCACGTCTCTATTCTATCGCGGCCGAACGCCCGCGGCCGTTACTCGCCGATGACGTCCACACCCTTGGCCGGGGTGAAGCTGAAGGTGCCCGAGGCGAAGCTCGGGTTGCGCTTCCAGCCGGTGAAGCTGATCACCGTGCGCTGGCCCACCGCATCTACTACTTCCATGCGGGCCAGGCCCTGGCCATTGAAGCCCAATGCGGCGTACTGGAAGGCAGTGTCGGTCTCACGCTTCGGGCTCAGCGACAGCCACTGCAGGCCATCGCGTACGGCGGCCTCTTCGCTGACGTCGTACTGCTTGTCCAGCAGGGCCGGATTGATCAGCGCGGTCAGCGGGCTGTTCTGCTCTTCCTGCCCCTGGGGGCGCACGCTGGCCTGCTCCAGGTCCGGCTCGTAGACCCAGACCTTCTTGCCGTCGGCCACGATCAGCTGCTCATGCGGCTTGATGTACTCCCAGCGGAACAGGCGCGGCGCGGACAACGCAACGCGGCCGCTGGTGGTTTCCTTGACCTTGCCCTTACTGTCGAACACCTGCTGGCTGAACTGCCCGTCCAGGCCCTTCAGGCCCTGGGTGAAGCGATTGAGTTCATCACGGGCGCCTGCCCAGGCCGAAGCCGAGCCGACACTGGCCACGACCAGGGTGGCGGCAAGCAGGGAGCGGCGGAAGGTGGTGTGCATGCGAGGTATCCAGGCGAATGGGAAGGATGGGAGGCAGTGTGCCCATTCAATCCTGAATGGGCGATCAGGGGCACATTATGCGCTGGAAGCCGCTTGCCTAACGCGGTTTACGGCCCGGCCTGCACCGTCTTGAGATCCCCATACACCACCTGCCCGCGGAAGCCGCGACGGACCTGCTGGTACAGCTCACGGAAGGCGGCGTAATCCTGCGGCTGGCACAGCGCATCCGCCCCACGCACGGCCCGCTGGTGCAGTCGATGGTGCGCGGTGATTACCTGCCCCTCGCGCGTCCAGTCCACCAGATACTCACCCGCCGCATTGGCGAAGTGCTGGCTGCGCGGGATCGCTACGATCGGCACGTTCGCCGGGAACGTCAGCTGGTAGCGCTCATCGCGCAGACTATCGTTGCAATAGAACGGCGTGGCGTTTTCCGGCGCCGACGTGCTGGCATACAGGTCACGAAACGATTGGCTGCCCGGTGCGTCAGGCAGCACCATCCCGCCGACCACGCCAAAATCGACGTAGTCGCTGGCCAGGAAGTCATAGCGGAAGTTGAACGGCCGGGTCAGGTCCTGCGGGTCACCCAGCAGTGTCAGTGCGCCACTGCCGTCGAAGCCGGAGGCGGCCATCATCGATTCTTCGGCACGCGCCCGGTTCTGCGCGTTGAGCCGTGCGAAAGCACCGCGCATGCCAATTTCGGTCACGCCGCTGGGATGCAGCACGGTCTGGCCAGACAGATTGCCCGCCGGATCGAACCGGAACGCCGCCTCGATCCCGGTGCCGTTGCGCGAGGCATCGTTGGCGGGGGTGCGCGCCACCACGGCCTGACGGGTATGCAGCACCGGCGCGCCAAGATCGCCCTCGGGCAACTGGCCAACACGCGCATAAGGCGCGGTCGAGTCCAGGTACAGGTCGAACTCGGGGATGTAGGTGATGGCGTGGTCGAAACGGCCCAGCAGCGGAATCGCCGGCAGCGTCGGCCCACCACCGGCACCGATCAGCACCGGCGTGCTCTGGATGCCACGCGCTGCCAACAACGCCTCCAGGATCACGACATGGTCTTTGCAGTCGCCGTAGTGGTTGTCGAGGATGCTCTGCGCCGGGTTGGGTTCCAGCCCGCCGTTGCCGAGGTACACCGCCACGTAGCGGATGTTCTGCGCCACCCAGCGGTACAGCACGGCGGCCTGCTCGCGACGGTCGGTGATGCCACGGGTGAGCTCGTCGGCCAGCGCCTGGATCTGCGGCGTGACAGCGGCGGCCTCGCCACCCTTGAGCTGGTAGGCCAGCGCCACCTGCGACCAGTCACGGTACGTACTGGCCATGATGGTGGGGCTCTACTCCCACGCGGCGGCGGACCAGTTCTGCGCCTTCAGCGGATCCGTGCGCCGGTACGTCCATTCCCAGCGTGCCATGCCATTGCGCACACGCGGCACCTGGCTGCCCTGCACGCCCCGCTGCTCCACCTGCATGGGCAGATCGGCAGGCGCGCTCAGGGTCACGCGGGCATCGTCGTACTGGGTGAACACGCTGAAGGTTTCCCACAGGCCGAAGTAGCCCGGGAAGTACGGCGTGTTCTGGGTGCGCCGGGTCTGGTAGACCACGCGCGTGCCGGGCGCCAGATTCGGGAAGACCACCACGCGCACCTTGCGGTCGGCGTACATCGCCGCGGCCGCGCTGGAATAGCTTTCCTGCGTGTAGATGCGGTCGGCCGGCACGTCCCGACGCTGGCCATCGGCGGTCAGGGTGTAGGCCTGCAGCACCTCCAGCGTTTCCATCTTCTCGCTGTAGCTCAGCCGCACCTGGCTGAACTGCTCGACCGCCGATGTGGTCTTGAGCAGGATCTCGTACGCTTCGGTCTGCGTGTTGCCCGCATCCGGGCGCACCACGTAGTCGGCGCGATAGCGCACGAAGCTGAAGTTATTGTTGGCCTGCGCCTCAGCGCCTGCGGGCGGGCCGCCCTGCCCGCCCGGGCTGGTCGGTGCTGCGGGTGTCACGGGTGGCGGCACGGGCTGGGCATCGGCCAACGCCACTACGGGCGCGAGCGTCATGGCGCCCAGCATCGTCCAGATCATCGGCTTCATTGCAGGTTCCTTGTGCTCGGCAACACCCGGGCCGCGCCCGGGCTCTACGCAGCCAGGCCGGGCCCGGCGTTACTTGGGCGGGGGCGGCGCCAGCACGCTGCGGTCGCCGTTGTGCTCGGGCGGGCTGACCACGCCAGCCGCCTCCATCGCTTCGATCAGGCGCGCGGCACGGTTGTAGCCGATCTTCAGGCGACGCTGCACGCCGGAGATGGAGGCACGACGTGTTTCGGTGACGATGCGCAGGGCCTCGTCGTACAGCGGATCAGACTCATCGCCGCCACCGCCGCCTGCCTCGGGCAGGCCACCGGGGCCGACCACGACGCCATCGCCCATCATCTGCACTTCGTCCAGCACGCCGGTGATGTAGTCGGTCGGGCCGCTGGCCTTGAGATGTTCGACCACGCGGTGCACCTCCTCATCGGAGACGAACGCACCGTGCACGCGGTCCGGCAACGCGGTGCCCGGCGGCAGGTACAGCATGTCGCCGTGGCCCAGCAGCGTTTCCGCGCCGGACTGGTCCAGGATGGTCCGCGAATCGATCTTCGAGCTGACCTGGAAGCCGATACGGGTCGGGATGTTGGCCTTGATCAAGCCGGTGATCACGTCCACCGAGGGGCGCTGGGTGGCCAGGATCAGATGGATGCCGGCCGCACGCGCCTTCTGCGCCAGGCGCGCGATCAGCTCTTCCACCTTCTTGCCGACGATCATCATCATGTCGGCGAATTCGTCGATGAAGATGACGATGAAGGGCAGCGTCTCCAGCGGGCGCGGGGCCTCGCCGAGTTCCGGGTTGGGCTTGAACAGCGGGTCCATCATCGGCTGCCCGGCGTCCTGGGCATCCTTGACCTTCTTGTTGAAGCCGGCCAGGTTGCGCACGCCCACGGCGCTCATCAGCTTGTAGCGCCGCTCCATTTCGGCCACGCACCAGCGCAGGCCGTTGGCGGCCTCCTTCATGTCGGTGACCACCGGCGCCAGCAGATGCGGGATGCCCTGGTAGACGCTCAGCTCGAGCATCTTCGGGTCGATCATCAGCATCCGCAGGTCTTTCGGCGAGGCCTTGTACAACAGGCTCAGCACCATCGCATTGACCGCCACGGACTTGCCCGAACCGGTGGTACCGGCCACCAGCAGATGCGGCATGCGTGCCAGGTCGGCCACGGTCGGGCGGCCGGCGATGTCCTTGCCCAGCGCCAAGGTCAGCACGCTGGCCGACTTGTCGTATTCCTTGGAGCGCAGCAGCTCGGACAGATAGATCATCTCGCGGGTGACGTTGGGAATCTCCAGACCCACCACCGATTTGCCCGGGATCACATCGACCACGCGCACCGACTTCACCGACAGACCGCGCGCGATGTCCTTGTCCAGCGAACTGATCTGGCTGACCTTGATGCCAGGGGCCGGCTCGATCTCGAAACGGGTGATGACCGGGCCGGGATAGGCACCCACCACCTGTGCATCGATGCGGAAGTCCTTGAGCTTGAACTCGATCTGGCGCGAGAGCGTCTCCAGCGTGCCTTCGTCGTAGCCCTTGGGCTGCGGCTTGGGATCATCCAGCAGCGCCAGCGGCGGCACATCCGAGCCATCGCCATTGACCCCGCGGAACATGGGAATCTGGGTCTCGCGCTTGGCGCGATCACTCTTCTCCAGCACCGGCTCCGGGCGCGGCTCGATCTTGACCGGCTCGCGCTTGGCGCGGACCTCGGCGTCGACCTTGCGCACTTCCTGGCGTTCCTCGCGCATCGCACGGGTCTGCTGCCACTCGGTGGCCTGCTCTTTCTTCTTGTTGAACAGCGGCGGCAGTGCCAGCACCCAGTTGCCGATCTTCTCCATCACCACGAACCAGGAAATGCCCGTGGCCAGCGTGATCGAGGCCAGCAACAGGACCAGCACGAAGAGGTTGGCGCCCAACGCGCCGAAACCGACGCTGAGCGAGCTGCCCACCAGCTTGCCGAGGATGCCACCGGCATGGGCCACATCGGCCACGAACAGGCGCAGGTGCAGGAAGCCGGTACCGGCGATCAGGAAGCCGACCAGGCCGACCAGGCGCAGCGCCGGATCCAGATCATGCTCGCCCTTGGCCTCGCGCTTGAGCCCGAACATCGCGATCCAGGCCAGTGCGCCCAGCACGATCGGCAGCACGAAGGCCATGTAGCCGAACAACTGCAGCAGGACGTCGGCGATCCAGGCACCGGCGCGACCGCCCATGTTGTGGACCGGGGCAACCACGCTGCCGGTATGCGACCAACCGGGGTCGGTGGCCGAGTAGGTGAACAGACTGGCGACCAGATACAGCAATGCCGGGGCGACCGCGATCAACCCCAGGTCGCGCCACAGGCGCTGCCGGCGCGGATTGTCCTCGCCAGCCGGTTTGCGCGGCGCTGCCTTGCTGTCGGACGCCTTGGCTCGTTCCGGGACCTGTTTCGCCACCTTAGACCACACCTTGGGAATGCACTGTTAGTGCTTGATAATAAACGACTGGGCTGCGCTTTTCAGTCCCTTCGCACACCGGCCCCGCCATCGCCGTCAAAAACCCGGCGGCGCCGATGTCCCGATACCCGATGGGTCGCCGCGTTCCACTGCGCGCCTTGAATCGCCCCGCCCCTGCCGCCACTCTATGACTTCGCTCGGACGCCGCGCAATCACCCTGCCAGCGCCCCGCCCTACCTTCTATTGCGAGCTTACATGAGCAACTCCAAGCACTCCCGCCTGTTGATCCTTGGTTCCGGCCCGGCCGGCTGGACCGCCGCCGTCTACGCCGCGCGCGCCAACCTCAAGCCCGTCGTGATCACCGGCCTGCAGCAGGGCGGCCAGCTGATGACCACCACCGAGGTGGACAACTGGCCTGGAGATGCGCACGGCCTGATGGGCCCGGACCTGATGACCCGCATGCAGGCGCACGCCGAGCGCTTCGAGACCGAGGTCATCTTCGATCACATCCACACCGCCGATGTCTCCCAGCGCCCGTTCAAGCTGATCGGTGACAGCGCCGAGTACACCTGCGACGCCCTGATCATCGCCACCGGCGCCACCGCCAAGTACCTGGGGATTCCCAGCGAAGAGGCCTTCAAGGGGCGCGGCGTGTCCGCCTGCGCCACCTGCGATGGCTTTTTCTACCGTGACCAGGACGTGGTCGTCGTCGGCGGCGGCAACACCGCAGTGGAAGAGGCCCTGTACCTGTCCAACATCGCCCGCAAGGTCTACCTGGTCCACCGCCGCGACACCCTCAAGGCGGAAAAGATCATGC
Organism: Stenotrophomonas sp. TWI809; assembly: GCF_039673205.1. NCBI lineage: Bacteria > Pseudomonadati > Pseudomonadota > Gammaproteobacteria > Lysobacterales > Lysobacteraceae > Stenotrophomonas > Stenotrophomonas sp. TWI809. Next base: position 93,217 of record NZ_JBDJLE010000001.1, read on the forward strand.
AGGACAAGCTGTTCGCCAAGGTCGCCGCCGGCAAGATCGAGACCGTGTGGCACCACCAGGTGGACGAAGTACTGGGCAACGACGCCGGCGTGACCGGTGTGCGCGTCAAGTCCACGCTGGACGGCAGCACCCGTGACATCGAGGCCCATGGCTTCTTCGTGGCGATCGGCCACCACCCCAACACCAGCCTGTTCGATGGCCAGCTGACCATGAACAACGGCTACCTGGACATCCGCTCGGGCCTGGGCGGCAACGCCACCCAGACGTCGGTGGAGGGCGTGTTCGCCGCCGGCGACGTGGCCGACCAGCACTACCGCCAGGCGATCACCTCGGCCGGCTTCGGCTGCATGGCCGCGCTGGATGCCGAGCGTTATCTGGATGCGAAGGGTCAGGCGAGCTGATCTGCCGCCCGTATCGCGCAGCACACGAAGGCCGGTGAATCATTCACCGGCCTTTTTACTGACCGGTACGTTCCGCACGCCCTGCGTCCGTCCCGCCTGCTCTATCCTCTGCCCATGCCCGATCCACGTTTCCTGCATCGCCTGTCCGATGTCCCCGCCGCTGCCTGGGACGCCCTGCACGACGGCCGCAACCCCTTCCTGTCGCATGCCTTCCTGGCTGGTCTGGAAGAACACGGTTGCCTGCGCCCGGAGTGGGGCTGGCGCCCGCGCCACTTCACCCTGTGGGACGGGGACACCCTGGTCGCGGCGATCCCCGGCTACCTCAAGGACAACTCCCACGGCGAGTTCGTGTTCGATCACGCCTGGGCCCACGCGTACGCCCAGCACGGGCTGGACTACTTCCCCAAGTGGCTGGGCGCGGTGCCGTATTCGCCGGTGACAGGCCCGCGATTGCTCGCCCGCACGACAGAAGATCGTGGCGCGCTGCTGGCAACGCTGGCGGGCGAAGTGGCGCGCCTGGGCTGGCCCTCTGCCCACATCAACTTCCACCCCGCCGACGAAGACCCCGCCTTCAGCCCGGACTGGCTGCTGCGCGAGGACATCCAATTCCAGTGGCACAACCCCGGAAGCTGGGAGACCTTCGACGACTTCCTCGGCGCGATGGACCACAAGCACCGCAAGAACATCCGCCAGGAACGGGCCAAGCTCGCGCGCAGCGGCGTCACGTATCGCATCGTGCATGGCGATGAGGCGACCGAGGCCGATCTGCGCGCCATGCACGGCTTCTACCTGCAGACCTTCGCCGAGTACGGCAACTCGCCCGCGCTGACGCTGCCGTTCCTGCAGCATCTCGCCCGCACGATGCCGCGCGCGCTGGTGATCTTCCTGGCCGTGCTCGATGGCGAGCCGGTCGCCGGTGCGCTGTGCCTGCGTGGCGCAGACACGCTCTATGGGCGCTACTGGGGCGGCGCCACCCTGCCCGGCCTGCATTTCGAGACCTGCTACTACCAGGGCATCGCCTACTGCCTGCGCGAAGGACTGGCCCGCTTCGAGCCCGGCGCCCAAGGTGAGCACAAGCTGGCGCGCGGCTTCCTGCCGCACCGGGTGCGCAGCCGGCACTGGATCGCCGAGCCCGCCTTTGCCGAGGCACTGGTTGCGTGGTGCGCACAGGAGCGCGCCGAGGTCGCCCACTACGCACGTGTACTGGCGTCGCACAGTCCGTTCAAGGCCGACCTGGCATGACCCGCCGGCTGCCCTGGCGCCTGGACGATGCGCCGGACGCTCCCTTCCCGCCCGCGGAGACCGCGCTGCGCGATCCGGATGGCCTGCTGGCGCTCGGCGGCGACCTCTCGCCGGTGCGGCTGCTCAATGCCTATGCCGGCGGTATCTTTCCGTGGTTCTCCCAAGGCCAGCCGCTGCTGTGGTGGTCGCCGGACCCGCGCATGGTGTTCCGTACCGACGGCGTGCACCTGTCCAGCCGCTTTCGCCGCTCGCTCCGGCAGAGCACCTGGACGCTACGGGCCGACACCTGTTTCGAGCAGGTGATCGATGCCTGCGCGGCCAGCCCACGCCCCGGCCAGGACGGCACCTGGATCACGCGTGACATGCGCGACGCCTACGTCGACCTGCACCGTCTCGGCTTCGCGCACTCGGTGGAGGTGTTCGATGGCGATGCCCTGGTCGGCGGCATCTACGGGGTGGCGATCGGGCGGATGTTCTTTGGGGAGAGCATGTTCAGTGCGGTCTCGGGCGGCTCCAAGGTCGCCCTGGCCGGGTTGGCCCATCGGCTGGCCAGCTGGGGGTGGCCGCTGATCGATGCGCAGGTCGAAAATGACCATCTCCTGCGCATGGGCGCTGAGCACTGGCCCCGGCAGCGTTTTCTCGCACTGGTCCGTGAACAGGTCCAACAGCCAGCCGCCGCAGGCGATTGGGTGGATTTGTTCGGCACACTGGCCGCCGCCGAAATCGCCGATCCGGACCGGCCTTAACCAAAACTTTGCATCAAACGCCCGACGCGCGTAAAATGCCCGCTCTTCAGGCCAGCTCGGCCGGTTACAGAACTGCACAGGACTACATGTCGAAAGACGACTCCATCGAGTTCGAAGGCACCGTCAGCGAGACGCTGCCGAACACCACTTTCCGCGTACGACTGGAAAATGGGCATGAAATCATCGCCCACATCTCCGGCCGCATGCGCAAGAACTACATCCGCATCCTGACGGGCGACCGCGTCAAGGTCGAAATGACCCCGTACGATCTGACCAAGGGTCGCATCACCTACCGCATGAAATAAGCGGTCCGGGGGTTGTTCCCGCCAGAAGGCCAGCCAGGTGCTGGCCTTTTCGCGTGGGCGGCATTCCCCCGGCAGCGGCCTTACCCTGCCAAGCGACACCCTGACCCAGTGCACCCTGACGTCGGTCAGGATGCCTTGATGCAGATTCGCCCTGGCACGCAACGGTCCACGCTGGCGGTCGATCCAATCCGGATCATGACCCGATGGCCCCCGCCATGAAGTACCTGTCTCCCCTGCTCCTGATCACCTGTCTGGCCGCCGCGTCGGCCCAGGCCGCCGAACCCACAGCCCCCGGCGACTGCATCACGCTCTCCGCGGATCAACAGCTGGTACGCAACGGGGCTGACCGCGACGTGCTGCTGCGCAATGGCGACCAGCATTACCTGGTGCGTTTCGAACGCTCCTGCAGCAGCGCCGCGATGTCGCCGAAGCTCGCCTTTGTCACGCCCGGCCGGGAGGGCCAACTCTGCGGCGCAGGGGCCAGCAAGCTGCGCACCAATGGACAGAGCTGCGCGATCAGTGCCGTTGATCCGATCACCGCCGAGGAATTCACACGTAAGGCGCGCGCGCGCCAGTGATCGACCAAGCGCCCACGCCCGCCTAAACAAAAGCCCCCTTTCGGGGGCTTTTGCATTCATCTCGACAACACCTGCGACCCGATTACACCGTGGCCGGCAACAGACGCTCCGGCTCGGCCTCGGTCTCGACAAACAGCTGGTCGTCGCGGACGTCGATGCTGACCTTGCCACCGTTGACCAGCTTGCCGAACAGCAGCTCGTCGGCCAGCGGACGCTTGATCTTGTCCTGGATCACGCGCGCCATCGGGCGGGCACCCATCAGCGGATCGAAGCCATGGTGGGCCAGCCAGTCGCGCGCGGTCGGGGTGGCCGACAGGCTGACGTGCTTTTCCTGCAGCAGCATTTCCAGCTCGATCAGGAACTTGTCCACCACGCGCAGGATGTGCTCGAAGCCCAGCGCCTGGAACTGCACGATCGCATCCAGACGGTTGCGGAACTCCGGCGTGAAGCTCTTGCGGATGACCTCCATCGCGTCGGTGGCATGGTCCTGGCGGGTGAAGCCGATCGAACGCCGCGAGGCCTGGGCCGCGCCGGCATTGGTGGTCATCACCAGCACCACGTTCTTGAAGTTCGCCTCACGGCCATTGGTGTCGGTCAGCACACCGCGGTCCATGACCTGCAGCAGGATGTTGAAGATGTCCGGGTGGGCTTTTTCCACCTCGTCCAGCAGCAGCACGCAGTGCGGGGTCTTGACGATCTTCTCGGTCAGCAGGCCGCCCTGGTCGAAGCCGACATAGCCCGGAGGGGCACCGATCAGGCGGCTGATCGAATGCGACTCCATGTACTCGCTCATGTCGAAGCGGACCAGCTCGATGCCCAGCTGCAGCGCGAGCTGCTTGGTCACCTCGGTCTTGCCCACGCCGGTCGGGCCGGAGAACAGGAAGTTGCCGATCGGCTTTTCCGGATTGGCCAGGCCCGAGCGGGCCAGCTTGATCGCCGAGGACAGTGTCTCGATGGCCGGGTCCTGGCCGAAGATCACCATCTTCAGGTTGCGCTCCAGATGCTGGAGCACGTCCTTGTCGGTCGCGCTGACCTGCTTGGCCGGGATGCGGGCCATCTTGGCGACGATGGTCTCGATCTCCTCGATGTCGATCAGTTCCTTGCGCTCACCGTCCGGCAGCAGGCGCTGGCGGGCACCGGCTTCGTCGATCACATCGATCGCCTTGTCCGGCAGCAGGCGGTCGTTGATGTGCTTGACCGACAGATCCACCGCAGCCTGCAGCGCGTCATCGGCGTAGGTCACGCCGTGGTGCGCTTCGTACTTGGGTTTGAGGCCCTGCAGGATCTCGTAGGTTTCACCCACCGTCGGCTCGACGATGTCGATCTTCTGGAAACGGCGGGCCAGGGCCCGATCCTTCTCGAAGATGCCGCGGTATTCCTGGAAGGTGGTCGAGCCGATGCAGCGCAGCTCGCCCGAGGCCAGGGCCGGCTTGATCAGGTTGGAGGCATCCATGGTGCCGCCCGAGGCGGACCCGGCACCGATGATGGTGTGGATCTCATCGATGAACAGCACCGCATTGGGCAGCTTCTTCATCGCGGTCAGCACGCCCTTCAGGCGCTTTTCGAAGTCGCCGCGGTACTTGGTCCCGGCCACCAGCGCGCCGAGGTCCAGCGAATAGATCACCGCATCGGCGAGCACATCCGGCACCGACCCTTCCACGATGCGCTTGGCCAGGCCTTCGGCGATCGCCGTCTTGCCCACGCCCGCCTCGCCCACGTACAGCGGGTTGTTCTTGCGGCGACGGCACAGGACCTGGATGGTGCGCTCGATTTCATCGGCACGGCCGACCAGCGGGTCGATCTTGCCGTTGCGGGCCTGGTCGTTGAGGTTGCTGGCGAACTCGGCCAGGGCATCGCCCTTGCCTTCGCCCTCGGCACCCTCGGTGCGGCCCTCGCCATCGGCGGCGGGCGGCACTTCGCCCTCCTCGCCCAGCTTGGCGATGCCATGGGAGAGGTAGTTGACGATATCCAGCCGGGTGACGTCCTGCTGGTTGAGGTAGTACACGGCGTGCGAGTCCTTCTCGCCGAAGATCGCCACCAGCACGTTGGCGCCGGTGACTTCCTTCTTGCCCGAGGACTGCACGTGGTACACCGCGCGCTGCAGCACGCGCTGGAAGCCCAGCGTCGGCTGGGTATCGCGCCCATCATCTTCGGCCAGGCGCGAGACCGAGGCCTCGATGGCCTGTTCCAGTTCCTGGCGCAGGCGGTCGGCATCCGCGCCGCAGGCCTTTAGGACGGCCTGGGCGGACGGGTTGTCGAGCAGTGCCAGCAGCAGGTGTTCCACCGTCATGAATTCATGCCGGGCCTCACGGGCGCGCTTGTAGCACTGTCCGATGGTGTGTTCGAGGTCTTTACTGAACATGATTAACTCCGGCGGCAGTTAGGAACAATATGCGGCCAACCTTCACGATTTCCATCACCCTAGCGGATCAGTGCGTTCAGACGGCGTTAGCACTTGCCTGACCGCTCCGTCCATTCGACGAGCCTCCATCATGCACGATCTTCCGGCCACGAAATGGCAGCTTGGCCGTGATGGCAATGTCACGGCCAGCCAACGCTGCTGCAGCGGCCCGCGGGTGGCGGCGGGAGGGACTGGCGCGCGCGCCATCGTCGGACCGCCAGAGCGGGCTTCGTAGCAGGCACGGCGCAGGGACACGCCGGCCGCTGAGGGCCGGATGTCAGTGTTGGTGGAACAGTGCGGATCGCGGGCACACGCAGTGCAGGCCCGCCAGAACGTCAGCCGCTGGCCTTTTCCATCGTGCACAACAGCGGATGCTGGTTCATGCGCGAGAACTCGTTGACCTGGGCGACCTTGGATTCGGCGACCTCGCGGGTGAATACCCCGCACACGCCGCGACCGCGGGTGTGCACGTGAAGCATCACCTGGGTGGCCTGGTCCAGATCCATCGAGAAGAAGTGCTGCAGGACCGTCACCACGAAATCCATCGGGGTGTAGTCGTCGTTCAACAGCATCACCTGGTACATCGGCGGTGGCGCGACCTCAGGGCGTGCAGGCTCAAGCAGCACGCCATGGTCGTGATGAGTTTCGTGGGAAGTCTCGCGGGGCATCCCCACATTATAGGGCTCCAGCCCCCGGATTGGACGTTGCCCCCCGCCGCCCTTCACAATCTGCACTCTCCAACCAGACCTTCACAGGGATTTCATGAAAAGGATTGCTGCCGCACTGCTGCTGGCCGTGACTGCCACCGGCGCCCATGCGGCCGAGCCGGACAAGGCGGTCGGGCGTGCCCTGGACACGCTGAAGTACACCTACGAGGTGGACGAGGACGGCGACTACAAGATGGTCTTCGACATGGATGATGGCCGCAGCCAGCTGGCCTTCGTGCGCTCCACCGTCGAGGAGTTCGGCAAGCACAAGATCCGTGAGATCTGGTCGCCGGCCTACAATTCGCCGGGCAAGCAGTTCCCCGCTGCCGTCGCCAACCGCCTGCTGGAAGACTCGCAGGATGCCAAGATGGGTGCCTGGGTGAAGCAGGACCAGCTGGCGATGTTCGTGGTCAAGGTCGATGCCACTGCCACCCCGGAGCAACTCAGCGACGCCATCGATGCGGCCATCCGCACTGCGGACGCCATGGAACTCGAACTGACCGAGCAGGACGAATACTGAAGTGAATGCCGTGCAGGAACCGCGCTGGACGCCCCATGTCACCGTGGCCACCGTGGTGGTGCGTGATGGGCGTCTGTTGCTGGTCGAGGAGGCGATCGACGGGCGCCAGGTGCTGAACCAGCCCGCTGGGCACCTGGAGCCGGACGAATCGCTGGCGGCGGCTGCCGTGCGTGAAACGCTGGAAGAGACCGGCTGGACGGTGCGCTTGAGCGCCTTCATCGGTACCTACCAGTGGACCGCCCCGGATGGCACGCCGTTCCTGCGCTTTGCCTACGCGGCCGAACCGGTGTCGCACGATCCCGACCGGCCGCTGGACGACGGCATCCTGCGCGCGCTCTGGCTGACCCCGGCCGAGCTGAAGGCCGATCCCGACCGCCTGCGCAGCCCACTGGTCTGGCAGGTGGTCGAAGATTACCTGGCGGGCCAGCGCCACCCGCTCTCCATCGTCAAGGAGGCTGCATGAGCACCCCGCGCATCATGGTCGGTGTCTCCGGCGGCGTGGACTCCTCCGTCGCGGCCTGGCGGCTGGTCCAGCAGGGCGAGCCGGTGGCCGGGCTGTTCATGCAGAACTGGGCCGATGACGGCAGCGGCGATTGCCGCGCCGAAGATGACCGCCGCGATGCCGTGGCCGTGTGCGGCCTGCTCGGCATCCCGTTCCACTTCCGCGATTTCTCCAGCGAGTACTGGCAAGGGGTGTTCGAACACTTCCTGGCCGAGTACGCCGCCGGCCGCACGCCCAATCCGGACGTGCTGTGCAACCGCGAAGTGAAGTTCAAGCATTTCCTCGATGCCGCGCGTGAGCTCGGCGCCGAGCGCATCGCGACCGGGCATTACGCCCGTGTCGCGCAGGTCGGCGGCCGCTGGGCACTGCTGCGTGGTGCCGACCGCAGCAAGGATCAGAGCTACTTCCTGCACCAGCTGGGCCAGGAACAGCTGGCCGCCACGCTGTTCCCGATCGGCGATCTGCAGAAGAACGACCTGCGCCGGATTGCCCGGGACGCGCGCCTGCCCACCCACGCCAAGAAGGATTCCACCGGGATCTGCTTCATCGGCGAACGCGACTTCCGCGAGTTCCTCGGCCGCTATCTGCCGGCGAAAACAGGCGAGATCCGCGATCCCGATGGCGCCCTGATCGCCGAACATCCCGGCGTGTTCTATTTCACGCTCGGCCAGCGCGAGGGCCTGAACATCGGCGGCGTGCGAGGCCGGCCGGCGGCGCCGTGGTATGTGGTCGGCAAGGACGTCGCCAGCAACGTGCTGTACGTGGACCAGGACCGCGAGAGCCCGTGGCTGCAGTCCACCCGGCTGCACTCCGAGGCCGCCCACTGGATCGCCGGCGCCCCGCCCGCGCGCCGGTTCGCGTGCACTGCCCAGACCCGGTACCGCCAGCCCGATGAACCCTGCACGGTGTCTGTGCGCGATGACGGCACCCTGGAGGTGCGCTTCGCCCGGCCGCAGCGTGCCGTCACCCCCGGTCAATCGCTGGTGTTGTATGACGATGAGGTCTGCCTTGGCGGCGCCGTCATCGCCGCCACCGATGCCCCCCTGGAACAGCGCCTTCGCGCCACCCCTTCTCCTTTCGAGGTATCTGCTGCATGAGTTTTTCCGTCGACGACCGCGTTCTTGCTCTGGCCGGCATCGCCCAGGCCCTGCAGCAGGTCCGCCGCATCGCCGAAACCGGCCACTCCGAAGCCGCCGTGGTCCGCACCGCGGTGGAAAGCGTGTTCCGCATTGACGCGGCCAGCCCGCAGGAGATCTACGGCAGCGCCAGCAATGTCGCCCCGGGCCTGCGCCTGCTGCACAACTACCTGAGCAGCCAGGGCCAGGATGAGCACCTGCCTCGCCTGGCCTTGTCCGTGCTGCAGCTGGAGCGCCGGTTCGTGCGCGAGAACGAGATCGTGGCCAAGGTCAGCACCGGCATCGAGCGCGCCCAGGCCCAGGCCAGCGAGCTCGGCGACAGCGCCCACCCGGACGTGCTCGCTGCGCTGGGCGGCCTGTACGCAGACACCATCAGCAACCTCAAGCCGCGCGTGATGGTCCAGGGCAATCCGCACTACCTCGGCCAGGCCGGCGTGGTCGCCGAGATCCGCGCCCTGCTGTTGGCGGCGGTCCGCTCGGCAGTGCTGTGGCGCCAGACCGGCGGCCAGTACTGGGACTTCCTGTTCTCCCGCAAAACGATGCTCGAAGCGGTCGCGCGCCAGCTGCGCTGAGCCGCGGCGAAGGGGCCGCCGGCGGGATCGGCGGCCCAGCCTCGTGCCCCTTGGGTCGAGGGCGACGGGCGGAAAAATCATGCGGACGGCTAAAGCAAACCGGGGTACGGCCGATACAGCATCCGTGCACCTCCCCGAGAACGTCCATGTACTCACGCCTCTTCATCCGTCTGGCCGCCCCCCTGGTCCTGACCCTTCTGCTTCCCTTTGCCATCGGCTTCGAGTGGCCAGCCGCCCTGCGTTGGGCGATCCTGAGCACGATGACGCTCAGCTGGCTCGGGTTTGCCTGGTGGAGCGCCCGCGCCCAGACCCAGCGTTCGCCTGAGCAGGCCCGCATCCTGCGCGAGCAGGACCAGTTGCTGACCGAGCTGCGCTCGTTTGTCGGCAACGAAATCGAAGGCTCGCGTGGCGAGGTCGAACGTGCCCGCGATCTGATCCGACATGCGGTCGGTGGCCTGGGCAGCAGCTTCGATGCCATGAACCGCAAGTCGCGCCAGCAGAGCCAGGCCCTGGCCCGTATCGTCGACCGCGCCGGTGACGAAGGTGGTGCCGGCGTCGACGTGGCCCGTTTCGCCCAGCACGCCAGCCATCGCATGGAGCAGCTGGTCGAGGCGCTGGAGCAGGTCAGCGGCCAGAGCAGCACCACCGTGCAGCACATCGACCAGATGGCGCAGCACCTGGATGGCATTTTCGCGCTGCTGGAAGACGTCAAGTCGATTGCCGACCAGACCAACCTGCTGGCCCTGAACGCCGCCATCGAGGCCGCGCGTGCTGGTGAAGCCGGCCGCGGTTTCGCGGTGGTCGCCGACGAAGTCCGCAACCTGTCCGAGCGCTCCACCACCTTCAACGAGCAGATCCGCAAGCTGGCCCACAGCTCCAAGGACGCCATCGCCAAGGTGCGCGAGACCGTCTCGCACATGGCCTCCCGCGATATGGACCGCTCCCGCGAAGCGCGCCATGAAGCGGCGCAGATGCTGGACAACGTGGCGCAGATCAATGCATCGCTGGGTGACGGCATGCGTGAGATCTCCGAGTGCGGCCGCGCCATCGACAGCAGCGTCGCCGAAGCCGTGCGTGCCCTGCAGTTCGAGGACATCGCCACCCAGGCCCTGGGCGGCGTACATACCCACCTGGATCGCCTGACCGCGATCAACCGCGAGGCGGTGGCCCTGCAGGAACTGCTGCATCGCAGTGGCGGCGTGTTCGACGAAGAAGTCGTGACCGCCCTGCAGCGCACCGGCACCCGCCTGCGCGACATGCGCACCGAGTGGGAGCGCCCGCCGCACAAGGCCGTCGCCCAGCAGAGCATGGCCGCCGGCGCGGTCGAGTTGTTCTGATCCAGCGTTACCGTGCCCTTCCCGGCACACCCTGCGGCCCCGGTTTACCCCGGGGCCGTTGTGCTTGCACTACCCGCCTTGGCTGCAGATGATTACCTGATGTTGAACGCGTCCCTGCTGTCGGTTGCCTCTGTTGTCCCCGCCGAGCTGGAGCCGGCGGTGCCGGGCAGTGACGCCGTCACTCTCGCAGCCGCACCTGCCGCTGCGGCTGCGCCACTGCAGGGCCGCGCCCTGATCGCCCGGCTGGAGCAGCTTGCCCAGCAGGAACTGGCGCAGCTGGCCAAGCGCCCCTCGCCCGCCATTGCCGCACTGCCACCCGCGATCGATCCTGCCCTCGCCGGCCTGGCCTGGGATCTGGGCTTGAGCGGTGATGATCTGGGTGCAGCTGCGCGCTGACGGCGCGGCATCCGCCACGTCTCCCGATCAGTCTGTATCGATGCAGTTACCGGAGCACAATTGCTCCGTCGCGGACCCGCGAAAGGCATTCAACATGGATATCCTCCCGCCTTGCCTGGCGTGAGCCTGCCGATGCGCGACTACTACCGGATCGAATGCTACACAGCCGAACGTAAACGCACGCTCGGCCATTGCTGCCTGCCCATCCTGTTGTGAGAGTCGCTGGTGGCGAGTATCGACTGCAAAGGAAGTCCTCCCGCATCTCGCCAGGGCGCTGCACCAGTCAGGCTGGCGACGCCGTTGGCAACCGCCTGATTCTCAGAGTCAGGTCAGGCGGGCAGCCCCGCACAGGGCGACGACGCCGCCCTCAAACGCTTTGCGTCACCGCTGCATAACTCTCGCGTGGCGGCGTCTGGGTACCCAGCTTCAACCACTGCGCCAGATCGCGCGGGGCCAGCGGGCGCGAGTACAGGTAGCCCTGGATCTCATCACAGCCCTGGCGGCGCAGCATCGCCTCTTCCTGCTCGGTCTCCACCCCTTCGGCCACGACCTTCATGCCCAGCGCATGGCCCAGATGCACGATCGCCTGGGTGACTTCGGCGGTGCCGGCATCGTGCAGCATGCCCTGCACGAAGCTGCGGTCGATCTTGAGGCGTCCGACCGGGAAGCGATTGAGATAATGCAGGTTCGAGAAACCGGTGCCGAAATCGTCGACGGCCAGCGGCACGCCGTGCCGCTCCAGCACATCGAAGCAGTGCCGCAGCACCTCGGTGTCACGGATCAGGGCGGACTCGGTCAGCTCCAGCTCCAGGCGCTGCGGTGGCCAGCCGTGGGCGTGGCAGATGTCGATCACGCGCTCGGCAAAGCCGCGGTCGCGCAGCTGCACGGCCGAAACGTTCACCGCCACGCGGTCGAACTGCAGGCCGGCAGCGTCCCACGCGGCGGCCTGGCGGCAGGCTTCGGCCAGCACCCAGTCGCCGATGCGCACGATCTCGCCGCACTTCTCGGCTATCGGGATGAACTCGGCCGGGCTGCAGTAGCCGATGCCGGGGCGATGCCAGCGCAGCAGCGCCTCGATCGCCGGGGGCTGGTCGTTCTCGGCATGCATCAGGGGCTGGTAGGCCAGGGTGAACTCTTCGCGTTCGATCGCGCCAAGCAGCGCGTGCTCGATCTCCAGCTTGCGCTGGATCTTGGCCAGCGCGTCCTGGCTGTAATACTGGTAGGTGTTGCGCCCGGCTTCCTTGGCCGCGTACATCGCCGCATCGGCGGCGCGCAGCAGTGATTCGAAATCCTGGCGGCTGTCGTCGAGCATCGCGATGCCGACGCTGGCGCCGACCTTCAACGTGCTCTCGCCGCGGTGCAGCGGCTCGGCCAGTGAGGCGATCAGCTTGCGCGCGACGTGGCCCGCGTCTTCCGGCGCGGCCAGGTCGCGCAGCACCACGATGAACTCGTCCCCGCTGAAGCGCCCGAACAGGTCGTTGTTGCGCAGGCTCTGGTGCAGGCGCGAGGCGGCCGCCTTGAGCAGCGCATCGCCGGTGGCGTGGCCGAAGGTGTCGTTGATGGTCTTGAAGCCATCCAGATCGATGAACAGCATCGCCAGCGGGCTGCCGCGGTCGCGGGCTTCCTCGATGGCGTCTGCGGTCTGCTCGCGCAGCAGCATGCGGTTGGGCAGGCCGGTGAGCAGATCGTAATGCGCCAGAAGCTCGATGCGCTCGTTGGCTTCGCGCTCGCGGGTGATGTCACGGAACAGCACCACGAAGCGGGTCGGCAGGCCATCGCGGCGGTCCAGCTCGATCAGCACCTGCACCCAGATGCGCAGCCCGGACTGCCGGTAGAAACACAGGTCCAGCTGCTCGGGCAGCCCGCCCTCGGCGATCCGCAACAGGGCTGCCTCGAACGCGTCGCGCGAGTCCTGGGTGTACAGGCTCAGTGCCTGGTCCAGGCTGATCGCCTCCTTGCGCAGGCCGTGGATGCGATAGCACTCCTCGGTCCACTGCATGTGGCGGGTGCCCACCTCGATCTCGCAGCCGCCGATGCGACCCAGCGCGGAAACGCGGTTGAGCAGCTCGGTGCGCCAGCGGATCAGCGCATCGGTCTGGTGTTGCTCGGTGATGTTCTGGACCTGCCCGAGCAGGCGCTGGATCCGCCCGTCCGGACCGATCAACGGCTGCATCCACACGCGCAGGTGCAGCGCACCGCCGTTGTCACGAATCAGCTCCAGCTCCAGGGTGGTGGCCGCGCCATCGCGCCACATCCGGCGCCAGGCGCCACGCAGCCGGCCGCGGGAGTGCGGCTCCAGCTGGCGCAGCCAGTGGCGGCGGCCGTGCAGCGGTGCATCACCGGTCTCCAGCAGCGCCCGGAACTCGGGCGACCACCAGAACTGGCGCGCCTCCGGATCCCACGACCAACTGCCCATGCTGGCGATCCGCTGGGCTTCGCGCAGGTGCACCTGCTGCTCGCGCAGCTGGGCTTCCATCTGCTTCTGGGCCTGGATGTCGGTGTGGGTGCCGACCATCCGCAGCGGCTGGCCGTCGGCCGTTCGGGTGACCACGCGGCCGCGATCCAGCACCCAGCGCCACTCCCCGTTGGGGTGGCGGGCACGGAACTGGGTGGTATAGGCATCGCTCTCGCCGCGCAGGTGGGCATCCATCGCCACGCGCACCGCGGGCTGATCGTCCGGGTGGACGTTCTCCAGCAGAGCGCTGACACCGTCGGCGTGACTGTGTGAATCTTCGATGGGCTGGCCGTCCCAGCGCCGTGAGCGGCGCACACTGTCACTGGGCAGATCCCAATCCCACAGCCCGTGCCCGGCGTGATCCAGAGCCACTTCCCAGCGGCTGCCCGCATAGGCGGCGACCGGCTCGGGCACGCTCAGGGTGAAGGCCAGCAGGTGCCCATCCGGATCGTGCACGGCGCGCATCCAGCCATCGAAGCGACCACCGGGCCCGCCGGGAAGCTGGCAGGGCACCAGCCCACCGTCGGCGGCGAGCAGGCGCAGGTCTTCCAGCACCTCCCCGTAGGCGGCGACCGTCGCCGGCAGGCCATGCTCGCGCGCGGCCGGGTTGGCGGCGATCGGGCGACCGGCACGGTCGAGGATCACCAGCGCCGAGGCCAATGGGTGCTGCAGCAGACTCGCGATAATCCCTTGGTCCACGCCCTGTAACTCCGATAACGCACCCGACAACCGGGGAACGCAATCGTTAACGGCGGAGATTGCGGTTTATTGAGTTCCCTGGTGCCCTGCATCCTCGCCCGGGGCAGGTAAGATGACACTCGCCTTGTCCGATTGGCCCCGCCCTGCCCCATGTCGACCCGCCTGCCAGGCCCTTCCGAACCCGCTGCCGAGACCCCGCTGGCACGCGATCTGCGCCGCGACCGCTGGCGTGTGGTCGTGGCCTACCTGGTGCTGGCCCTGGTGTGGATCCTGAGCAGCGACGCGGCGGTCAAGCTGGTGGCCGGGGATCTGCAGACGGCCGCGCAGTGGCAGACCATCAAGGGCACATTCTTCGTGGTCGCCAGCGCGGCCCTGATCTATCTGCTGCTGCGCCCGCTGGCCCAGCACGTGCTGCACACCCACGCGCGGCTGGAGAGTTCGGAAACGCGCCACCGGCAGATGTTCGAAGGCAATCCCGGGCCGATCCTGGTCTACGACCTGGCGTCGCTGGCGATCCTGGACGTCAACCCGGCCGCGGCCAGCTTCTTCGGCTTCAGCCGCGAGGCCTTCACCGCGATGCCGATCACCGCGCTGTGGCCGCCCGGGCACGAGGCCATGCTCGAGGCCAAGCTGGACCACATCCGCGCCAATCCCGAGCAACTGTGCGTGATCACCGCCGACCTACGCCTGAGTGACGGCAGCACCCGGCGGATGGAGATGCGCAGCAATTTCATCGATTACGGCGGCCGTCGCGCGCGTCTGTTGATCGCGATCGACCGCACCCGCGAAGACCAGGCGTTGTTGCGCCGCGACCAGGCGCTGGCCCGGGTGGAAGAAGCGCACGAGATGGCGCGCATCGGCGCATGGGAGATCGACCCGGCCACTGGCCTGGGCCGGTACGCCAATCAGGTGTATCGCCTGCTCGGGCGGCGCGCGCCCGACGCCCGGCGCTGGCACCGGTTCGATGAGCTGCTGGTGCCGGCCGATCCGGCCACGGCGGCGCTCAGCGAACAACTGTTGCAGGAGATGAGCTCCGGCGAGCCCGTGCAGATCGATGTACTACTGCCGTTGCTGGCGATGGACGGGCGCGCCCTGATGGTGCACCTGCGCGCCGAGAGCGGCCAGGACGACGCCGGCCGCCCGCGCGTGCTGGGCACCTTGCAGGATGTCACCGAGCGCGAGCAGTCGCGGCGCCTGCTGCGTGAGCGCGAAGAACAATTCCGCGAGCTGGTGCGGGTACTGCCTGATGGCGTGGTGATCCTGTCCGAGGAGCACGTGCTGTACGCCAATGCCTGCGCGGCCACCCAATTCGGCTACGGACACCACACCCTGCTCGGCGAACCGCTGGCCGCCCTCGTCACCGACGACGACCTGCCCCGCGTGCGGGCGCAGTTGTTCGCCCAGTTGCCCCTGCAGAGCGCCGGGGCTGGCGAAGTGATCGGCATGCGCCGCTTCAACGGCCAGGCCTTCCAGGCCGGCCTGGCGGTCGGCGATGTGCGCTACGGCGGGCGCAACTGCAAGCTGCTGATCGTGCGCGACCTCAGCGAGCCCGAGCGCATCCGCGAGGCGCTGGAAACCAGCAACCGTGAGTTGCAGGCGATGGCCGGGCGACTGTTCTCGCTGCAGGAGGACGAGCGCCGGGCGATCTCGCGCGATCTGCACGACGACATCGGCCAAGCGATCACCGCGATGAAACTGTCTGCCTACGCCGCCCAGGACGAGCAGGACGCCGCCCGCCGCGATGAAGACCTTGCCCAGATCATCCAGCTGGCCGATGCGACCGTCGGCAAGCTGCGCGACATTTCCACCCTGCTGCGCCCACCGCAGCTGGATGCGCTGGGGCTGGAAGCGGCACTGCGCTGGCAGGCCGGCGTGCTGTTCCGCTCGGCGGCGATCGAACTGCTGCCGGACATCCAGTCCCTGCCCCGACGCCCGGCCGGCGACATCGAACAGGCGTGCTTCCGCATCGCACAGGAGAGCCTCACCAACGTGCTGCGCCACGCCCGCGCCAGCCAGGTCAACCTGCACCTGCGCGATGTGGACGACCACGGCCTGCACCTGCAGGTCCGCGATGATGGTGAGGGCTTCGACCCGGACGGCCCGCGCGGGCTGGGCCTGATCGTGATGCGCGAGCGCGCGCAGAGCGTGGGTGGCACATTACGCATCGAATCGGCGCACGGCGCCGGTACCCTGATCGACCTTTACCTGCCGTACCGCGCCGCCGGCGCGACGGCTCACGACGCTCTGGAACACTGACCCATGTGGAACCCTTCCCTGCCCCTGGTCAGCATCGAGGATGCACCGCCCCGCCTGGGCGCGGGCAACCCCGAGCTGCAGGCCATGGTGACCGAGGCTGCCTCTGGCGGCACGCCGCTGATGCTGATGCACGTGGATATCGACCACTTCGCTTCGGTCAACGAGAACATGAGCGCGGAGGTGGGCGATCAGGCCCTGGTGCTGGTCGCACAACGCCTGCTGCACCACCTGCGCGGGCGCGGCAAGCTGTGGCGCCACGGCAGCGATGAATTCCTGCTGGCCGTGCCGCGCACTGCGGACATGCCGCTGCCCGAGGACCTGGCCGAGGAAATCCGCCAGCAGCTTGAGCTGCCGCTGTCGGTGCTGCCGTACACGTTGTTCATGACCGGCAAGCTGGGCGTGAGCCTGTGCCCGGAGCACGGCACCGGCGTGTCGCGCCTGCTCGACCACGCCGAAGATGCGCTGCACCAGGCCGCCCGCGAAGGCGGCAATGCGGTGCGCATCCACGCGGTGGATACGCCGTCCAGCGCACATAGCGAGAGCATCATCGCGCGCCAGATTGTCGACGCCATCCCCAATGGCGAACTCAAACTGCGTTACCAGCCGCTGGTCAGCGCCCGCGACGGCCACGTGGTCGGCATGGAAGCACTGCTGCGCTGGCAATCGCCCACGCTGGGCATGCTGGTGCCGGAGCGCTTCATGCGCACCGCCGAGCGCCTGGGCATCATCGTGCAGATCGGCACCTGGGTGCTGGAAGGCGCGCTCAAACAGGCCAAGCTGTGGCGCGACCAGGGCTTCGATGACTTCACCATCGCAGTGAACGTATCCACCCTGCAGTTGCTGCGCCCGAACTTCTTCGCCGAGGTCATGTCGCTGATGCAGGCCGCTGGCGTCCCGGCGCAGATGCTGACGCTGGAGATCAACGAAAGCGCGCTGACCAACAACGTCAACTTCGTGCACGAAACCCTGGTCAACCTGCGCAACGAAGGCATCAGCCTGAGCCTGGACAACTTCGGCACCGGTGATTCCAGCCTCAGCGCGCTGGTCCGGTATCCGGTGGACAAGCTCAAGATCGACCGCAGCTTCATCAAGAGCGCGCCGGCCGGCAACCGCGAAGCCGCGATCGCCCGCGCGATCATCGCCATGGGCCACCAGCTGGGCATGACCGTGATCGCCAACGGCGTGGAATCCCAGGCCCAGCTCGGCTTCCTGCGCCGCAACGACTGCGATGTGTTCCAGGGCTATCTGTTCGGCGAGCCGATGTCGGCCGATGCCGCCGGCATGACCCTGCGCCGCCGTTACCTGCGTCCGGAGGCCTTCGCAGAAACCCGTCCGGACCGCACGCTGCTGCTGCTGGATGACGAAGAAAACGTGCTGCGCTCGCTGGTGCGCCTGTTCCGTCGCGACGGTTACCGCATTCTCGCTGCCGGCAATGTGCGCGATGCCTTTGATCTGCTGGCCATCAACGACGTGCAGGTGATCCTGTCCGATCAGCGCATGAGCGACATGAGCGGCACCGAGTTCCTGGGCCGGGTGAAGATGCTCTACCCGGATACGATCCGCCTGGTGCTGTCCGGTTACACCGACCTC
Source organism: Stenotrophomonas sp. TWI809 (assembly GCF_039673205.1). NCBI lineage: Bacteria > Pseudomonadati > Pseudomonadota > Gammaproteobacteria > Lysobacterales > Lysobacteraceae > Stenotrophomonas > Stenotrophomonas sp. TWI809. The sequence continues at coordinate 111,060 of NZ_JBDJLE010000001.1, forward strand.
AACACCGTGACCGACGCGATCAACCGTGGCGCCATCTACCGGTTCCTGACCAAGCCGTGGAACGACGATGAGCTGCGCAAGCACATCCACCAGGCATTCCGCACCCACGAGGAACAGCGCAGGGCGAACACGGCACCGGCGCCAGCGCTGCCGGCGGTTGACGCGGAGTGAGTCGGATTGAGTCGGATTGAGGCGGATTGAGACGGATTTAGACGGATTTAGACGGATTTAGACGGATTGAGGCGGATTGAGGCGGCAGCCGACCAACGGTCGGCTCTACGTTGCACGCGCCGGAGATCCTGGTAGAGCCGACCGTTGGTCGGCTGCTCTTGCCCAACCGAACGCGATACCTGAAAGCCCGCGCAATGCGGGCCAGCGGCCGGCGCGACGGTTGTCGGATCAGCGCGGCTGTTTGATCGGCAGCACCAGCCGGAACTTGGAGCCCACGCCCGGCGTGCTCTCCAGATCGATGCGGCCATGGTGCTTGTTGATGATGCTGTAGGAGATCGACAGACCCAACCCGGTGCCGCTGCCGACCGGCTTGGTGGTGAAAAACGGATCGAAGATGCGCTGGCGCAGGTCCGGCGAGATGCCGCCGCCGGTGTCTTCGAATTCCACCCAGACCGTGTCGCCCTCCACCCCGGTGCGCACATGGATCGTGCCGCGGTCGGCAATGGCGTGGCCGGCGTTGAGCAGCAGGTTCATGTACACCTGGTTCAACTCCGACGGCAGGCACTCCACCAGCGGCAGCTGGCCGAACTCGCGGTGCAGGGTCACCTTGTACTTGAGCTCGTTCCAGATGATGTTGATCGTGGATTCCAGGCCTGCATGCAGGTCCACCAGCTTCCACGACTCATCCCGGCCGGAATACGAGAAGTCCTTCAGATCGCGCACGATGCGGGTCACCCGCTCGATGCCCTCGCGTGATTCGGCCATCAGCTGCGGAAGATCGCGGCTGATGAAATCGATGTCGAAGCGTTGGCGGATGTCATCGATTTCCGGGATCAGCGCCTTCGGGTCCGGCGCACGCAGGGCCCGCTCATAGGCTTCGATCACGGTGAACAGGCTGCGCAGGTATTCCTGCAGGCTGCCCAGGTTGGAGTGCACATAACCGATCGGGTTGTTGATCTCGTGCGCCACACCGGCGGCGAGCTGGCCGATCGAGGCCATCTTCTCCGACTGCAGCAGCTTTTCCTGGGTGCCGTTGAGGCGCAGGTAGGCCTGGCGCAGTTCGGCATGGCGCTGCTGCAGCTCGCGCTCGTAATCCTCCTGGCCTTCGATGCGGCGGAACAGGGCCAGATAGTGCCGCTGGCCGCCATCGTCATGATGGTAGACGTGGGCGATGACCATGCGTTCGTCGACCGGCAGGCTGCCGTTCCAGTGGCCGTTGAGGCGCGCCTGTTCCAGCGCATCCGGTGGCAGCAGCTGGCGCAGCCATTGCGCCGGGGTGAGGGCGGCATCGCGCTCGGCCTGGCCGAGGATCTCGCTGACGGCGGCATTGGCCAGCGCCACGCTGCCATCCTCGCGGAACAGCAGCACGCCCTCCTTGATCCGTTCAAACAGGGCAAGCAGGACCGGATGCGGGGGCAACGGGGCGGTGACAAGGGCGGAAGTTACGGTCACGGTCACATCGAGGCGGCTGGAAACAGGCGCTCAATATACGCGGTGACGTTCACATCGGCAGCCGGGGGCCGCCAGACGGGGAGATCAGGCGACCGCGAGGGGCCGCCGGGTATGCAGGATGTGCGACTGGCCCTTGGCGTCATACGCCGAGGATTCTTCACTGCGGCCGAGCTGGCGCAGGGCCCAGTTGACCTCGCGGCGGCGGCGCGACAGCAGCACACCGTTGGCGTGGTTGCGCTCGGCCAGTTCCTGCACGCGTTCGGCCTGGCCGACCGGCAGCGCGGCCTCGAGCGCCCGAAGCGCTTCCAGTTTGGCGCCGGTCGCACGGATCAGCGCGTGCACGTCATGCTCGACCAATGCCTGGCGTTCGACGTCCAGGGCATCGCTGAGGCGTTGCAGCGGCTCGCTCATCGCCAGCTTCATCCCTGCAGCTGCTGGTCCAGCTCAAGCATGCGCGAAGCGATCGCGTCAGGATTGATCTTGTAGCTGCCGTTCTGCAGCGCATCGCGCACCGCCTGCACACGCCCGGCATCGATCGCCGGCGCCGTGGACAATTCACGCTGCAGGGTCTGCAGGCTGGTGGCTTCGCCGGTCAGGCGCAGGCTGTCAGCGGCTTCCACCGGACGGGCCGGGGCATCGGTGCTGACGCTCGGCTTGTTACCCGGAGCGACGCTGCGCAGATGGGCGGTGGCCGGGAGGTTGCCGTCGATTTTCTGGCTCATGGAGTTGTCCTGGGAATGCGGTTCACAAGGGATAACGGCCGGGCGGACGCCATCTTTAGGGGAATATTGCAGGTTTTGCCGGAAAAGTGGCGCGTATTCACAATCGTGTTCAGCGCGTCACTAAAACGTCACCGCTGGCCGCGACGGTGCCCTGCACGATCCTGCGGGACGACAGGTTCTCGACCGAGACCCGCTCGTTTTCGCCGGCATCGGCCATGGCGCGTCCGGCCACCCGGACCTCCACCCCGCCCCGCCGCGACACCAGCGCGACGCTGTCGCCCCGCCGCACCAGCCGCTGCGCGACCAGGTCATTGGCCGACAGCAGGCTGCCCGCACTGAGAGTCCTGCGTGCTACGCGACCGACCGCCGCGGCCGGATCGGCCAACGCGGCGCCGGCGATCCGGGCCGCATCACGCTGGCCAGTGGTGATATCGGCGGCCGCCAGGGTTTCTCCAGCGGCCACGCCACGGTTGAGGATGAGCACCGTCTGGTTGCGACGCACTTTTACGGGTACGAACAGGCGCCAGCCGCCCGCATCGGGGCAGCTGACCTCCACGGTGCTGCTGCCGGTTGGCTGGGCCGCCAGCGGCTGGCCGCAGGCCGGCAGGCGCAGTGCCGAATCCAGCGTGGTGTCACCTTCGCTGCCGGCCGGGAGGGTGCCCAGCGCCGCCTGGCGGATGCTGTCCACGGGTTGCCAGCCGCCGGCGGCCCAGGCGGGCGCCACCAGCACCAGCGCGGCAAGGACAAGAGAACGCATGGGCACTCCAGGGGCAAGGAACATGGGCAGCACGATGCAAGCGCCGTGCCGAAGCCTGGCGCACGCCGCGCTCAAGTCATCGCCACCGCCGCCGATACCAAGCCCATGTCCCATGACCTGCTCAACCGCATCGACCAGCGTACGCGCCTGGCCGGCCACAATCGTCTGGCCCTGCTGCTGTTCCGGCTGGGGGGACGTCAGCTTTTTGGCGTGAATGTCTTCAAGGTGCAGGAAGTCCTGCGCCGTCCCGGCCTGTTCCAGGTGCCGGGGCTGCCCAGCCAGTTCGCCGGCGTGGCCGATGTGCGTGGCCGCTCGGTGCCGGTGCTGGACCTGGGCCTGGCGATCGGCCACCCCGAGCGTGATCCCGATGCCGACAAGGCGCCCGGCTACCTGGTGGTGACCGAGTTCAACCGCTCCATCCAGGGCTTCCTGGTCAGCGGTGTGGAACGCATCGTCAACATTGCCGTCGAAGACATCCACCCGCCGCCCGAACTGGGCGCCGAGTCGAGCTACCTGACCGCCGTGACCCGTTTCCAGGGCGAGCTGATCCAGGTGATCGACGTGGAAAGCGTGCTGGCCGACATCGCTGAGATCCGCGGTGAGGCGGTGCTGGATCCCTCCATGGCCCTGCCGCCCGATGCCCCGCCGATGCAGGTGCTGGTGGTGGACGACTCGCGCGTGGCCCGCCAGCAGATCCGCAGCGTGCTGGACCAGCTGGGGGTCGGGGCGACCCTGCTCTCGGACGGCAAGCAGGCCCTGGATCACCTCCTACAGATCCATGCTTCGGGCGAGAACCCGGCCGAGCGCTACGCCATGGTGATCTCCGATATCGAGATGCCGGCGATGGACGGCTACACCCTGACGACGGAAATCCGGCGTCACCCGGGCCTGGCCGGCCTGTACGTGCTGCTGCACACCTCCCTGTCGGGCGTGTTCAACAACGCGATGGTGGAACGGGTCGGCGCGAACGCGTTCGTGGCCAAGTACTCCCCGCATGAGCTGGCGGACTTCCTGCTGGACCGCCTGCGCAAGGTGGCGATGGCGGCATGACACGCCGCCCACCGCGGCCGGAATGACCCCCGGCCGCTAGGCGACATCCACGCCCGGCGTGGATCCACCCCGGCGTGAACACGCCGCCGGGGAGCGGCCCGCCGCCCCCTCTGGCACGCCGCTTGCACTGCCCCAGGCATCGTCCCGTGGGAGTGCGTCATGCCCAATCTGATTTCGAACTATCTGGGTGTCCACGCCCAGGCCATGCCGTTGCGCGAGCAGCGGATGAAGCTGATCGCCAGCAACCTGAGCAATGCCGACACCCCCGGGTACAAGGCCCAGGACCTGGACTTCGATGCCGCCCTGCGCAATGCCCAGGGCCTGGATGGCAACGGTCTGCTGAAGACCACCAGTGAAAAGCACTATGAGATCGGCGGCGGGTTGAACCCGTTCCAGATCGCCAAGGAAGGCGTGCAGCCGAGCATCGACGGCAACACCGTCGACCCGGATGCCGAACGCGCCGCCTACGGCCGCGCCGCGCTGGAGTACCGCGCCTCGCTGAGCTTCGTCGAATCCAAGGTGCGCTCCATGCTCACCGCGATCACGGGGCAGTAAGCCATGAGCAATCTGCCCATCTTCGACATCGCCGGTTCCGCGCTGCAGGCGCAGTCCGTGCGCATGAGCACCATCGCCTCCAACCTCTCCAATGCCGACACCGTCGCCGGCTCGGCCGATGCGGTCTACAAGCCGCTGGAGCCGATCTTCCAGTCGGTCACCAGCCGCAACGATCCGAACATCACCACGGTGCAGGTCAAGGAGATCAGCCAGAGCAACGCCGCGCCGATCCAGCGCTACGAGCCGGGCCACCCGCTGGCCGATGCCGATGGCTACATCTACCAGCCGGACGTGGACCCGGTCGCGCAGATGGTCAACCTGATCTCCACCTCGCGCAATTACCAGGCGGGCGTGGAAATGCTGACCACCGCCAAGGAACTGGCGCTGGCCACGCTGACCATGGGTCGCTGACCCTCTAACCGCAGGAATCCCCTCCCATGAGCAGCACCACCGGCGTCGGCCAGAACAGCAGCGACATCTACAGCGCACTGGGCCTGAACGCGCCCAACAGCGATACCAGCAAGAAGAAGAGCACCCTGGACCAGGCCGATTTCATGCGCCTGATGACCGAGCAGCTGCGGCACCAGGATCCGCTCAAGCCGATGGACAACACCCAGATGGTCGCGCAGATGGCGCAGCTGTCGCAGGTCCAGGGCATCACCGACCTCAACAACACGGTCAAGGGCTTCCAGGATTCGATGTCCAGCGACCAGATCCTGCGCGGCGCGGCCCTGGTCGGCCACGAAGTGCTGGTGCCATCGGAAAAGCTGGCCCTGGAGAAGGATGGCGATGTGACCGGCATGGTCGCCGCGCCCGGTGCGGGCTTCGTGACGGTGGACATCACCGACGCCAACGGCGTCAAGGTCAACCAGATCAGCGTGGAAGCCAAGGCCTCCGGCGAAGTCACCTTCGATTGGGACGGCAAGGATGCCAACGGCAACCGCATGGCCGAAGGCACCTACACCATCGCCGCCTCGCACACCGATACCGCCGGCACCAAGACCAAGCTCAACACCTACGTGCAGGCCCCGGTGGAGAGCGTCACGGTCGGCACGGACGGCCTGTACCTCAACCTCAAGGGTCTGGGCACGGCCCCGATCGACTACGTGCTCCGCATCAGCTGAGCCGCCTCACCCGCATCCACAGGAGCATCCCATGGGCTTCAACGTCTCGTTGTCCGGCATCAACGCAGCCAATGCCGATCTGAACGTCACCGCGAACAACATCGCCAACGTCAACACCACCGGCTTCAAACAGTCGCGCGCGGAGTTCGCCGATCTGTTCTCGGCCACCAGTTATGGCCTGTCAAAGAACGCGGTCGGTTCCGGCGTGCGGGTGACCAACGTGGCCCAGCAGTTCTCGCAGGGCAACAACGAACAGACCGGGCGCAGCCTGGACATGGCCATTTCCGGCGAAGGTTTCTTCACCCTGACCATGAACGGTGAGCGCGTGTACTCGCGCGCCGGCAATTTCCAGACCGACCAGGCCGGTTACGTGACCAACCCGCAGGGTGCGCGCCTGCAGGTGTTCGCCCCGAATGCGGACGGCACCAACTTCGATGCCGGCCGCCTGACCGACCTGCAGCTGATGACCACCGACAGCCCGCCGCGGCAGACCGGCAAGGTCGATGTGAGCTTCACCCTGCCGGCCAACGCCAAGCAGCCGACGGTCGCCGCCTTCGACCCGACCGACTCCAACAGCTACAACCACTCCACCGGCGGCATCACCGTGTACGACTCGCTGGGCGTGAGCCACACCCAGACCTCCTACTTCGTGAAGACCGAAAACCCGAACGAGTGGCAGGTTTACAACTACGTGGACGGCAAGGCCGCTGGGACCCCGACCACGCTGCAGTTCTCCGACAGCGGTGCGTTGACCAGCCCGGCCAACGGCCAGATCGTCATGGATCCGTTCACCCCGACCACCGGCGCCGGCGTGCTGTCGATGTCGCTGAACCTGAGCGGCTCGACCCAGTACGGCGAGAAGTTCGCGCTGCGCAACACCCAGCAGGACGGCTATGCGGCAGGCAAGCTCAACGAGATCACCGTCTCCGAAGAGGGCATCGTCTACGCCCGCTACTCCAATGGCGATGACAAGGCGCTGGGCCAGGTCGCCCTGACCACCTTCAACAACGCACAGGGCCTGGAAGCCAAGGGCAACAACCTGTGGACGGAAAGCTTCGCCTCGGGCACGCCCCGCACCGGTGCGCCGGACAGCTCCAACCTGGGCAAGATCCAGGCCGGTTCGCTGGAAGCCTCCACGGTCGACCTGACCGAGCAGCTGGTCAACATGATCACCGCCCAGCGCAACTTCCAGGCCAACTCGCAGATGGTCTCCACGCAGGACCAGATCACCCAGACCATCATCAACCTGCGTTGATGAGCCACTGACCGCAACACGGGACTACACCGATGGACAAGGCACTCTACGTCGCGATGACCGGTGCACGCGCCTCCCTGCAGGCGCAGGGCACGCTGTCGCACAATCTGGCCAACACCGATACCCCCGGCTTCAAGGAGGCGCTCGCCAACACCGAGGCCTTCCCGATCAAGGGGACCGGCTATGCCTCGCGCGTGGATGCCCTGCACGTGGATGCCGGCTTCAACCGGCGCATGGGCGCCCAGCAGATCACCGGCAACCCGCTGGATCTGTCCCTGCAGGCCGGCAACTGGCTGGCCGTGCAGGCACCGGGCGCCAATGGCGGCGAGGCGTATACCCGGGGTGCGGCGCTGTCGATCACGCCCAATGGCCAGCTGGTGACCGCCGGCGGCCATCCGGTGCTGGATGAGAACGGCAACCCGATCGCGATCCCGCCGCACCAGGCGATGGACATCGGCAACGACGGCACGATCTCGATCATCCCGCTGGGCGAAGGCCCGCAGACGATGGCCAACATCGGCCGCATCCGCGTGGTGCAGGCCGACGACGCACGGCTGGAACGCGGCCTGGATGGGCTGATGCGCAACAACGACCCGCAGCAGCCCTTCGTGCAGGCCCAGGGCAAGTCGCTGGAAAGCGGCCAGCTGGAAGGCAGCAACGTCGATGCGGCCGGTGCGCTGGTGCAGATGATCCAGCTGCAGCGCCAGTACGAAATGCAGGTGAAGGTCATCAAGCACGGCGATGACAACGCACGCAGCGCCAACAGCCTGCTGCGCCTGGGCGGTTGACCGCGCGCCGTGACGTAATCCCGGCGCCGTTCTGGCACGCGCCATGCATTGCCCTTCGCAAGGGCCGCACCACGCGGCCACCCGCTACAACACAGGAATGACGCCATGAACCAGGCATTGTGGATCGCCAAGACCGGACTGGATGCGCAGCAGACGCGCATGTCGGTGGTTTCCAACAACCTCGCCAACACCAACACCACCGGTTTCAAGCAGGACCGTGCCAGTTTCGAAGACCTGCTGTACCAGCAGGTCCGTCAGCCGGGCGGTGCGTCCTCGGCGCAGACGCAGCTGCCTACCGGCCTGCAGATCGGCACCGGCGTGCGCGTGGTGGCCACCGCCAAGAACTTCGAGCAGGGCAGCCAGCAGCAGACCGGCCGCGCACTGGATGTGATGGTCAACGGCCGCGGGTTCTTTGAAGTGCAGATGCCGGACGGTTCCTCGGCCTATACCCGCGACGGCTCGTTCCAGCGCAACCAGGATGGCGAGCTGGTCACCAACAGCGGCTACCCGGTGCAGCCGGGCATCCAGATTCCCGAAGGCGCGCAGTCGCTGACCATCGGCACCGACGGCACGATCAGCGTGAAGATGGCCGACGCCGCCGCCTCGGTGGAAATCGGCGCACTGACCCTGACCGACTTCGTCAACCCGGCCGGCCTGCAGGCCCGCGGTGAAAACCTGTTCCTGGAAACCACCGCCTCCGGCCCGGCGCAGAACGGCAATCCCGGCCTCAACGGCCTGGGCACCGTGGTGCAGGGTGCGCTGGAAGGCAGCAACGTCAACGTGGTGGAAGAGCTGGTCTCGATGATCGAAACCCAGCGCGCCTACGAAATGAACGCCAAGGCGATCTCCACCACCGACGCGATGCTCGGCTACCTCAACCAGAACGTCTGATCGGTCGACCCGGGAACCTGCCATGTCGCGTCTTGCCCCTATCCTTCGCCTGCTCGCCGCCGCCTTCCTCATCGCCACCCTCGGTGGCTGCGTGATCGCCGGCGATGTCCGCCCCTACCCGGCCATGGCGCCGGTGGAACCGATCATGCCCCCCTCGGCCCAGGCCACGGCCGGTGCGATCTACGCCGCCGGCCCGGGCCTGCAGCTGTACTCGGACCGTCGCGCCCGCGATGTCGGTGACCTGCTCACGATCACCCTGACCGAGAACACCACCGCGCAGACCACCGCCAACACCTCCACCTCGAAAGAGTCGGAGCTGAGCATCGGCACGCCGACGATCTTCGGTGCCCCGGTGACGCTGGGCGGCAAGGACATCCTCAGTGCCAGCGCCGCCGGCTCGCGCGACTTCACCGGTAAAGGCACCAGCGCGCAGAGCAACCGCCTGCAGGGCAGCGTGACCGTCACGGTGATCCAGCGCCTGCCCAACGGCAACCTGGTCGTGCAGGGCGCCAAGAACCTGCGCTTGAACCGGGGCGATGAGCTGGTGCAGGTGCAGGGCATCGTGCGCGCGGCAGACATCTTCCCGGACAACACCATTCCCTCCAGCCGTGTTGCCGATGCCCGCATCGTCTACGGCGGCCGCGGCGCGATCGCCCAATCCAACGCGATGGGCTGGTTGAGCCGCTTCTTCAACTCGGCGCTGGCGCCGTACTGAGCCTGACATGACTTTCTTCCTTTCCCTGTTCGGGCAGCGACGCATGGCGTACCCCCACGTGGCGAAGCAGCGACGCGCGGCGTCGCTCTACATGGTGACGCAAAGCATGGTGTCGCACGGCGCGACGCGTGCCGTGCTGGCGCTGCTGGCCGTGTTCGCGCTGGTCGCGCCCGCCTCCGCCGAGCGCATCAAGGACCTGGCCCAGGTCGGCGGCGTGCGTGGCAACGCGCTGGTCGGCTACGGCCTGGTGGTCGGCCTGGATGGCAGCGGCGACCGCACCAGCCAGGCGCCCTTCACCGTGCAGAGCCTGAAGAACCTGTTGGGCGAGCTGGGCGTCAACGTACCGGCCAACGTCAACCCGCAGTTGAAGAACGTGGCGGCCGTGGCCATCCATGCCGAGCTGCCGCCGTTCGCCAAGCCCGGCCAGCCGATCGACATCACCGTTTCCTCGGTGGGCAACGCGGTCTCGCTGCGCGGCGGCTCGCTGCTGATGGCGCCGCTGCGCGGTGCCGATGGGCAGGTCTACGCCATCGCCCAGGGCAACCTGATCGTCGGCGGCTTCGGTGCGCAGGGCAAGGATGGCTCGCGCGTGTCGGTCAACGTGCCCAGCGTCGGCCGCATTCCCAATGGCGCCACCGTCGAGCGTGCGCTGCCGGATGTGTTCAGCGGCGGTGGCGACATCACCCTGAACCTGCACAAGAACGACTTCACCACGGTCTCGCGGATGGTGGCGGCACTGAACACCGCCTTCGGTGAAGGCGCCGCCCGCGCGATCGATGGCGTCACCGTGGCGGTCAACGCGCCGTCCGATCCGGGCGCGCGCATCGGCCTGCTGGCGCGTATCGAAAACCTGGAACTGACCCCCGGCAGTGCGCCGGCCAAGGTGGTGGTCAATTCGCGTACCGGTACGGTGGTGATCGGCGCGCAGGTGCGCGTGGGCGCTGCGGCGATCTCCCATGGCTCGCTGACCGTGACCATCAACGAGAACGCCAACGTCAGCCAGCCGGGCGCGTTCAGTGGCGGCCAGACCGTGGTGACGCCGCAGTCGACCATCACCGCGACCAACGATGGCAGCCGCATGTTCAAGTTCAACGGCGGCACCACCCTGGATGAAATCGTGCACGCGGTGAATGCCGTGGGCGCGGCCCCGGGCGATCTGATCGCCATCCTGGAAGCCCTCAAGCAGGCCGGCGCGCTCAGTGCCGAACTCGAGGTGATCTGACATGCGCATCCAACCGGCCCTGGAACTCAATCCCGCCCAGCCCAACAGCCCGGCCAAGGTCGACAAGGTTGCCCGCCAGCTGGAAGGCCAGTTCGCGCAGATGCTGATCAAGAGCATGCGCGAGGCGAGCTTCGGCGATTCGCTGTTCCCCGGCGAAAACACCATGTTCCGCGAGATGTACGACCAGAAGATCGCCGATGCGATGACCCGCGGCCGCGGCTTGGGGCTGTCGAGCATGATCGCGCGCCAGCTGGGCGGCGCCGAGGGCGAGACGGCCAAGCCGGTCGATACCACGCTCAACCCGGCCGCGGCCCTGCGTGCCTATCAACTCAATGCACCGGCCGCCGGCATGCCGTTGCCGGCCAGCACCACGCCGTCCGCGCCGCGCGAGGTCGACCTGCTGCAGCAGTTGAACGGCGATGCACCGTCCGCGGTGCTGCAGCCGATGGAACGCGCGCTGGACCTGATTGCCGGCCGTGAAAGCAGCCAGATGCACGAGGCGATCGGCCGCAGCGATCCCTACGCGGCGACCCCTGTGACCGATCCAGCCAGCGCCGACTGGGCCATGGCCGATGACCGCTGGACCGGCGTCAACCGCACTACGGCCACCGGCCCGAGCGCCGCCGATACCCTGGCGGCCAACACAGCCGCCGCCGAGCTCGGCCCGCACACGCCGGAAGGCTTCGTGGCCAGCATCTGGGGCCATGCGCAGCAGGCCGCGCGCGAACTGGGCGTGGATGCCAAGGCGCTGGTCGCCCAGGCCGCGCTGGAAACCGGCTGGGGCCGCAAGCTGGTCCGCCGCAGTGGCGGTGACAGCTCGCACAACCTGTTCGGGATCAAGGCCAATGGCTGGCAGGGTGAGCGCGCCACCAGCGGCACCCACGAGTACGTCAACGGTGTGCGCCGCAACGAGACGGCGAGCTTCCGCGCCTACAACTCGGTGGGCGAGAGCTTCGCCGACTACGTGCGCCTGCTCAAGACCAGTCCGCGCTACCAGAACGCCCTCCAGGCCGGCAGCAACGTGCGCAGCTTTGCGCAGGGGCTGCAGCGCGCCGGCTACGCCACCGACCCGACCTACGCGGCCAAGATCGCCGCGATCGCCGGCGGCCCGACCATCGAGCGCGCCGTCGCGGCGGTGAGCGATGCCGGCGAGCGCCTGGGCCGCACTTTTGCCAGCACCGCCAGCCCGACCGGGCTGGGTGTCATCCGTCGTTGAGGTAACCCATGTCCAGCGTACTCTCCACCGGCACCAGCGCCCTGCTCGCTTTCCAGCGGGCCCTGGCGACCACCAGCCACAACGTCGCCAACATCAAAACGCCCGGCTACAGCCGGCAGAAGGTGGACTTCGCCACCGCCAACCCGCAGAACTACGGGTATGGCGACGTCGGCAATGGCACCCGCATCACCGATGTCCGCCGCGTGGCGGACCAGCTGGCCATCTCGCGCCTGCTCGATGGCAGCGGTGAGCTGGCGCGCCTGAAGCAGTTGTCCACAATGGCCGACCGGGTCGATGCCATGTTCTCCGACGCCTCCACCAACGTCGCCGGGGTCTGGTCGAATTTCTTCGATTCGGTCAGCGGACTCTCATCCAACGCCTCGGGCAGCGCCGACCGGCAGAACGTGCTGGACAGCGGCAAGACCCTGGCCAACCGCTTCCAGCAGCTCAATACACAGCTCAACAACCTCAATGGCGAGGTCAACAACGGCCTCATCGCCGGCGCCACCGAGATCAACCGGCTGGCCCAGGAGATCGCCCAGCTCAATGGTTCCATCGGCAGCAACGCAGCCACGGCGGCCCCGGACCTGCTCGATCGCCGTGACCAGCTGATCGCCAACCTGGTCGGCTACACCGGCGGCAACGCGGTGATGCAGGACGGCGGCATCATGAATGTCTACACCGCCGGCGGCCAGGCCCTGGTGGTGGGCACCACCGCCTCCAAGGTCACCACCGTCACCGATCCGTACCAGCCCGAGCGGCTGCAGCTGGCGCTGGAGAGCCAGGGTCAGAAGATCACCATCGATGGCAAGACGCTCGGCGGCCAGATCGGTGGCCTGCTGGAGTTCCGCAATACCGTGCTGACCCCGGCGCAGGCCGAGCTGGGCAAGCTGGCGATCGGCATGGCCAGCAGCTTCAACGACGTCCACCGCCAGGGCGCGGATCTGTACGGCAACATGGGCGGCGACTTCTTCACCATCGGCAACCCGCGCATCACTGCCAACAGCAGCAACACCGGCACGGCCAGCATGAGCGCCAGCTTCGGCGACCTGTCCAAGCTGGATGGCCAGAACATCGTGATGAAGTTCGATGGCACCCAGTGGCAGGCCACCCGCGCCGACACCGGCGCCACGATCCCGATGACCGGCACCGGCACCGCAGCCGACCCGCTGGTGCTCAATGGCGTCAGCCTGGTCATGAGTGGTACGCCGGCCAAGGACGACCGCTTCCTGCTGCAGCCTACCGCAGGCGTGGCCGGCAGCATGGAAGTGGCGATCACCGACACCTCGCGCATCGCCGCCGCCGCGCCGATCAAGGGCAGCGCCGCGATGGCCAACACCGGCACCGGCAAGCTCACCGGGGTCAAGGTGACCGACGCGGGCAACCCGGCGCTGCGCAATCCTGCGGCGATCGTGTTCACCAGTGCCACCGAATACACGATCGATGGCGTCGGCCCGAACACCTACACCGCCGGGCAGACCATCACCGCCGACGGCTGGAGCTTCGTGCTGGACGGTGCTCCCAAGCAGGGGGATACCTTCAACATCGGGCCGACCCCGGCCGGTTCTTCGGACAACAGCAATGCGCTGCTGCTGGCCAAGGTCGAGCAGGCCAAGACCTTCAATGACGGCACGATCACCCTGAGTGGGGCACTGGGTGGACTGACCACCCAGGTCGGCGCGGCTGCGCGCTCGGCCGAGTATTCCCTGATGGCACAGCAGGTGATCACCGACCAGGCCCAGGCGGCGCGCGACTCGATTTCCGGCGTGAACCTGGATGAAGAGGCCTCGGACATGCTCCGCCTGCAGCAGGCCTACCAGGCCGCCTCGCAGCTGATCTCCACCGCCGACACCATGTTCCAGACCATCCTCGGAGCCGTCTCGCGATGAACAACCGCATTTCCACCGGCATGATGTTCAATCAGTCGGTGTCCCTGATGCTCGCTTCGCAGGCAAAGATGAGTCACCTCGAGCGCCAGATCGCCACCGGCAGCAAGATCGTGTCGGCCAAGGACGACCCGGTCTCGGCCGGTACGGCGGTCGGCCTGGACCGTACCCTGGCGTCGCTGGACCGCATGCAGCTCAACGCGGGTAACGTGCAGAACCGCCTCGGCCTGCAGGAAAATGCCCTGGCCCAGGTCGGCGACATGATGGGCCGCATCACCGAATTGACCATCTATGCCAACAATCCGGGCCTGGCCGCCGCCGACAAGGAGTCGATGGTCACGGAAATCGAGGCGATCCGCGGCAATCTGCTCGCGGTGGCCAACAGTACTGACGGTACCGGCCGCTATCTGTTCGGTGGTACGGACGATGGCAGCCCGCCCTTCAGCCAGGTCGATGGCCGCATTGTCTACAACGGCGACCAGAACCAGCGCGAAGTGGAAGTGGGTCCGGATACCTACGTGAAGGACGCCCTGCCCGGCAGCGAGATCTTCATGCGCATCGTCACCGGTGACGGGCACGTGGACGGAAAAGCCGCCGCCGGCAACACCGGCAGCGGCGTGCTCACGAACATCACCCGCGACAGCGACGGCAGCTGGAACGGGGAAGGCTTCAGCGTGCGTTTCACCGGCACCGACAGCTACGACCTGCTCGATGCCGGCGGCACCGTGGTCTCCAGCGGCGTCCTGAAGCCCGGTGACGACCTGGTGGTCAACGGGGTGCGCCTGCATATCGAGGGTGCGCCTGCCGCCGGCGATATCTTCGAGGTCAGCCCCGCGTCAAGCCGCGATATCTTCGGCACCCTCGATTCGCTGATCGGCGCCCTGAAGATGGATACCGGCACCCCCGCCCAGCAGGCGGCCCAGCAGAACCTGCTGCAGAGCGGCCTGCGCGACGTAGCCCGCGCCTCGGAGCGGATGATCGACTCCCGTGCCGCCGGCGGTGCCCAGCTCAAGGCGCTGGACAATGCCTCGGACATGCGGGAATCGAACGTGGTCACGCTCAAGACCACCCTCTCGCAGATGCGCGACCTGGACTATGCCGACGCGCTGAGCCAGTACCAGCTGGAGAAGACCGCCCTGCAGGCGGCCCAGACGCTGTTCTCACAGATGCAGTCGATGTCGTTGTTCAACATGATCCGCTGACCCCCCTACAACCCGGGTTGGCCTGAAGGCCGCGATGCTTCGAGCATCGCGGCCTTTTTCGTTTTGGGGCGTGAAAGCCAGTCCCCTCCCTCTCCCCTGCAAATCCGTTTGAATCTCCGCCTAAAGGTTGTTGACAAAGCGCCGTTATTGATTTGGCAACAGCGAAGCACACAGCCAAAAACAAAAAAACGGCGGCGCTTCGTTCCATTCACCACCGGGATTCCAATAAGGGAGACGACCCATGGCACAGGTAATCAACACCAATACGATGTCGCTCAACGCTCAGCGCAACCTGAGCACCAGCGGCAACTCGCTCGCTACCACCATCCAGCGCCTGTCGTCGGGCCTGCGCATCAACAGCGCAAAAGACGACGCCGCCGGCCTGGCGATTTCCGAGCGCTTCGGCACCCAGATCCGCGGTCTTGACGTCGCAATCCGCAACGCCAACGACGGGATTTCCCTTGCGCAGGTCGCCGAGGGATCTCTGAGCGAAGTGGGCAACAACCTGCAGCGCATCCGCGAACTGGCGGTACAGGCCTCCAACGCGACCAATTCTGCCAGCGACCGAAAGGCACTGCAGGCTGAAGTGACCCAGCTGGTCAGCGAAATCGACCGCGTTGCCAAGCAGGCGGACTTCAACGGCACCAAGTTGCTGGACGGTAGTTTCACCAGCCAGCTGTTCCAGGTCGGCGCCAACGCGGGCCAATCGATCGCTATCAGCAGCGTAGTCGATGCCCGGGCCAACTCGCTGGGTTCGGCCCTTTTCGCGGACGCCCTGAAGGCTACGGTGCTGGGCGATGACGACGCGAAGGCGGCAGCAAACACTACCTACCAAGGCCTGCAGATTCAGGTGGCGGCCGATGGCGTCGATTTGGATGACCCCGAGGCACGGACTTTCGATATTGGAGACATCAACGTCAAGGCTGGCGAGTCAATCGCTGCTGCGACCGTGTCGGCCATCAACGGCAAGATCGGCGAAACCGGCGTCTATGCCGAGATCGGAAAGGACGGCGGCATCATCCTGAGTTCGGTTAAAGCTGGCCAGCAGTTCAAGATTGATGTTGAAGGTGAAGCGGGCACGGCACCAGAAGGCTATACCGCTGAAGCTGCAACCGATGCCGTACTCGGTCTTGCAGGCACGGGCGGCACCACTCCCACCGACGGCAAGATCACTACTCTGCAGGACATCTCGATTACTACCGCTGCAGGCGCTCAGCAGGCGCTGGAAATCGTGGATAAAGCCCTTGAATCCGTGAACAGCGTTCGTGCCGACCTCGGCGCCATCCAGAACCGCTTCACCTCGGTCGTTGCCAATCTGCAGACCTCGACGGAAAACCTGTCGGCCTCGCGAAGCCGTATCCGCGATACGGATTTCGCGAAGGAAACTGCCGAACTGACCCGCACCCAGATCCTGCAGCAGGCCGGTACGGCCATGCTGGCCCAGGCGAACCAAGTACCCCAGAACGTGCTCAGCCTGCTGCAGCGCTGACATGAGTCGCCCCTGAAGCACGTCGGGGGCGCCTAACCCAACTCACGTGCAACTGCTCAAGGACCTCTCCTCATGGCACAAGTCATCAACACCAACACGATGTCGCTCAACGCTCAGCGCAACCTGAGCAGCAGCGGCGCCTCGCTGGCCACCACCATTCAGCGCCTGTCCTCGGGCTCGCGCATCAACAGCGCGAAGGACGACGCCGCCGGCCTCGCCATCTCGGAGCGTTTCGGCACGCAGATCCGCGGCATCGACGTCGCCATCCGCAATGCCAATGACGGCATCTCGCTCGCCCAGACTGCCGAAGGCTCGCTGTCTGAGATCGGTAACAACCTGCAGCGTATCCGTGAGTTGTCGGTGCAGTCCTCAAACGCCACCAATTCCGCCAGTGATCGCAAGGCCCTTCAGGCCGAAGTCACCCAGCTGGTCTCGGAAATCGATCGAGTTGCCAAGCAGTCCGACTTCAACGGCACCAAGCTGCTGGACGGCTCGTTCAACAGCCAGCTCTTCCAGGTTGGCGCCAATGCCAGCCAGGGCATCGCTATCGACAAGATCGTGAATGCGAAGACGGATTCTCTTGGCTCGGCAACCTTTGCGGAAGCCTTCGTCGGCACCGCTCTGGCCGACGCTGCTTCGAAGCCTGACGCGAATACTACTTACCAGGGCCTGCAGATCAAGGTAGCGGGTGACGGCGTTGAACTGGCTG
The DNA here is from genome assembly GCF_039673205.1 of Stenotrophomonas sp. TWI809. Lineage (NCBI taxonomy): Bacteria > Pseudomonadati > Pseudomonadota > Gammaproteobacteria > Lysobacterales > Lysobacteraceae > Stenotrophomonas > Stenotrophomonas sp. TWI809. Next base: position 128,264 of record NZ_JBDJLE010000001.1, read on the forward strand.
ATGGCAAGACCTTCGATATCGGCGACATCAGTGTCAAGAAGGGAGAGTCCATTGCCGCTGCAACCGTCTCGGCCATCAACGGCAAGATCGGTGAGACCGGCGTCTATGCTGAGTTGAGCAAGGACGGCGCCATCACCTTGACCTCCGTCAAGGCGGGCCAGCAGTTTGAGATCGCAGTTGGTGGTGAGGAGGGAACCGCTCCCGACGGTTACGAGGCAACTGCTGCAACCGCAGCCCTGCTAGGCCTGGAAACCGCAGCTGCCACCGGCGGCACCATTGCCGACGACGCTGCGGGTTCCACTCTGAAGGACCTGTCCATCACCACCGCAGCCGGCGCGCAGCAGGCGCTGGATATCGTCGACAAGGCCCTGGAGTCGATCAACAGCAGCCGCGCCGACCTGGGTGCGATCCAGAACCGTTTCACCTCGGTCGTTGCCAACCTGCAGACCTCTACGGAGAATCTGTCTGCCTCGCGTAGCCGCATCCGCGATACCGACTTCGCCAAGGAAACCGCCGAACTGACCCGCACCCAGATCCTGCAGCAGGCCGGTACGGCCATGCTGGCCCAGGCCAACCAAGTGCCGCAGAACGTGCTCAGCCTGCTGCGCTGATCCACGCCTGCATCGTCCCCGCCGCCGGCTCCAGCCGGCGGCGCGGGCAACCCGAGGCATCGCGAAGCACGCGCAGGAACGGGCCATGGCCATGGACCGGACACTCTCCCGGTCACCACAACATCGTGGCCATGGCCCGCCCCTGCGGCAGAACTGTTATCAGCGCTGTTTGTTTGACTGAACACCCCGGGTGGCTTCGTCTCCCCCCGTTTTTCAGTAGCCTGACCCCTCCTCTGCATTGGAGGAGGGTATTTTGCAGGCTACCCAGCAAAGACGCGGACCGCCGCCCCTGCCCCAGGACACCTGCAACCGGCGTGCCAAACCCGCCCTCGCCCCGGCTGGCACAACTCCTGCATCAACGTGGTTCTAAAGACCTGGCGGCTACGGCCGCTACTTTCGTTGATGGCATCGCCCTGCGACTTCACGGCAGCGGCTATAAACAGGAGATACAACGTGGCGGACTTCGGTTACGGCGGCATCGGTTCAGGACTGGACATTTCCGGCATGGTCAGCAGCCTGGTGGCGGCGGATCGCAAGCCGGCGGACAACGCACTGAACCTGCAGCAGTCCAAGGCCAAGATGCAGCTCTCGGCGATCGGCACGGTCAAATCCGCGTTCGACACCCTGAACACGGCATTGAAGGCGCTGAAGGCCAACACGGCGTTCGACGCACGTACCTTCTCGGCGAGCAAATCCGGTACAGACGAGATATTGACGGTCAGTGGCACCAATGCGGCGGCCGCCGGTTCCCACGCCGTTGACGTGAAGGAACTCGCCACGGCCAACAAGTGGATTGCCGACACTTCGCTCCCGAACACGGACACGTTTGGCGCCGGAACCCTGACGCTCACCGTAGGCGCGGGCGACAAGCAGAAGACGCTGAACATCAACGTCGAAGCAGACGACACCCTCAGTTCGATCCGCACCAAGATCGAGAAGGCGGGGCGCGCCTCGGGCGTCCAGGCCACGCTGATTTCCTCGGGCGACAACCAGTTCCTGTCGATCTCCCAGGAGAAGTCCGGTACGGCCAATGCAATCAAGCTGACCGCCGACCCCTCCAATGCCAAGCTCACCGCTCTGGCCAACAGCCTGTCCGAGCGGACCCCCGCCGCGGACGCCCGGCTGCTGATCGACGGCGTGGAGGTCACCAGCAGCGAAAACACCGTCACCGACGTGGTGCCGGGCCTGACGCTGAACCTCAAGAAGACCGGCGAAAGCACCGTCACCATCACCACCGACGTCGCCGCGGCGCGCAAGGTGATGCAGGACTTCGTCACCGCCTACAACGGCGCCATCGCGGCGATCAACACCGCGACCAAGTACGACATCGAGAACAAGGAGCCCTCTTCGCTGACCGGCGATGCGCAGATGCGAGGCGCCTCCAGCCAGCTGCGCAGCATGATGGGCGGCATTCTCAAGGATCTCTCGGCCGCCGGCCTGGACCCGAAGAAGATCGGCCTGCAGACCCGCGCCTATCCCAATGCCGATGGCAGCCTGGTGCTGGATACCGCCAAGTTCGACGCGGCCCTGGTCAATCAGGGCGGTGCCGTGCGCGAGGCCTTCACCGGTGATGACGGCGCGGCGGCGAAGCTGTTTGCGATGGTGGACGGCTACGTCAATACCACCGTCGGCAAGGAAGGCGCCTTCGTCTCGCGCACCAAGAGCATCAACAATACGCTGACGGACATCGACAAGCGCCGCAAGGCGCTCGATGTCCGCATGGAAGGCGTATCCGAACGTTACAAAAAGCAGTTCCTCGCGCTCGATGCGCTGATGAGCAAGATGAGCCAGACAATGTCCAGCCTTACCTCGCAGCTCTCGCAGCTCAGCGGTTGATCGATCGCGGCAGCGGACTCAAGTTGAACCGGCCCGCTGCCGATATCACTGGCAGGACACCTCGCAGGCTCCACCCGGTGCCGACGATGTCGCGAACTTCGCGGCCCCGCATGAAGGAGACATGATTGATGTACGGTTCCAACCGTCAATTCACCGAGCAGTACCGCAAGGTCGGCGTGCAGAGTTCGGTTACCGATGCCGACCCGCACAAGCTGGTGGCGCTGCTGCTCGCTGGTGCCTGCGAGCGCCTGCGACTGGCCCTGGCCTGCCTGGAACGTGGCGACCAGGCGCGCAAGGGCAAGGCGATCGGCGAGGTCTGCGCCATCGTGGGCCACCTCAACGGCTCGCTGGACCATGAGGCCGGAGGCGAGATCGCCGGCAACCTGTCCTCGCTGTACGACTACGTGATGCACCGGTTGACCGAAGCCAACCTGCACAACGACCCGGCTGCGCTGACCGAGGCCCTCGAACTGCTGGGCGAGATCGACTCGGCCTGGAACGCCATTCCGCAGCAACAGCGCCACACGGCGCAGGCCGCGCCATGAGTTCGCTAGGCGCGCTGAACGCCCGGCTCGACGCGCTGGAAACGGCGTTGCACGACGAGAATTTCGATGAGGCCGGGCTGCAGCTGGACGCGCTCGATGCCGCCCAGCGCAATTATCTGGCCGGTCCTTCAGCCCTCTCCGACGTGCCGGGGCTGTCTTCACTGCAGGCACGTCAGCAGCGCATCATGCTGTTCATGATGCGGCAGCGCGAAGAGGCCAGCCGCCACATCCATAGTGGGCACCAGTCTCTTCGCGCCGCGCAGGCGTACCTGACGGCAGAATCCCTGTCATGAACGAGCTTCGCACCAGCGCCATCCATCACCCGGCCGAAAGCGAGCTGTTCGATGAGACGCTGAGCTGCGAAGTGGCGCTGCCGGCCGAGTTCCGCATCGGCAGCGCGGTGATCCGCCCCGGCACGGCCGAGACCCTGCTGCGCAGCGTGGCGCTGGTGGAGGATGCCCGCAGCGATGACGGTCATGACGACCGCAGCGATGCCACGCTTCAGGTGCAGCGCCTGGAAGCCAAGCTCGATCTGGTCATGGTGCTGCTGGGCCGCCTGGTCCGGCAGAGTGCGCAGGACCTGCCACTGCGCCCCCTGCGCTGGTCACGCCGTGGCATCCGCCTGGAACAGGGCAGCCGCAGCGGCGCCGCACCGGGCAGCATGGGCGTGATCCGCCTGCAGCCCTGCGATTGGCTGCCCGACCATATCGACCTGCCCGTGGTGATCGTGGCCGAAGCGGCCAATGGCTCGGGCGCGCATTACCTGTGGTTGCGTTTCGAAGGGCTGAGCGACGCGCTGGAAATGGCCCTGGAGCGGCATCTGTTCCGCCTGCACCGCCGCCAGATCGCCGAAGCGCGTCGCCTGCGTTGACCGTACGGCCCCGACTGTGACGTATTCGGCTTGGCGGTAGGCCTTCACTCCGTTAAGGTGACGGCCTCCCCGCTCCCCAAGCAGCCTGTGCGCGTTCTCATCGTCGATGATCACACCCTGGTCCGTGCCGGCCTCAGTCGCCTGCTGCAGGGCTTTGCCGACGTCGAGGTCATCGCCGAGGCCAGCAACGCCGAGCAGGCGCTGCAGCTGAGCGTGCAGCATTCCCCGGACGTCGTCCTGATGGACCTGTCCCTGCCCGGCCGCACCGGCCTGGAAGCCCTGAGCGACATCCTGCTGCGTACGCCCGGCTCGCGCGTGGTGATGATGACCATGCACGACGATGCCGTGCATGTGCGCGATGCGCTGGACCGTGGCGCGGTCGGCTTCGTGGTGAAGGATGCCGCCCCGCAGGAACTCGAACTCGCCCTGAGCGCCGCGCATGCCGGTCAGGTGTTCCTCAGTCCGCAGATCTCGGCCAAGATGCTGGCGCCCATGCTGGGCAGGGAAAAGCCGGTCGGTGTGGCCGCACTGTCGCCGCGCCAGCGCGAGATCCTGCGTCAGATCGGCAAGGGCGAGAGCAACAAGGAAATCGCGGCGGACCTGGGCATCAGCGTCAAGACGGTGGAGACGCACCGCGCCCGCATGATGGAGTCGCTGGGCTGCCGCCGTGCCAATGATCTGGTGCTGCTCGCCGCCCGTCATCAGCACGAGCTGGAGTGATTCGCGCCGGTTCTCCGGCGCACGGCGTGTGTCCACCGGGCAGGGCGACGGATTTTTGAAGCCCGATCAGGCGGACTGGCACGGAAGAACAAGGCCTCGACCCCGGACACCCGTCAAAATACCGCGCCGATGTAGGGGTGGCCCCTACACGCTGTCAGGGATTTGACGACCCGACTCAGGAACCCCCTGATTCCCGGCGTACGGGAAGAGAAGCAAGATGTGTTCCATAACGCACCGGGGAGTCGGTGCGAACGGGACACCACTTTGAAAGCCTCCATGTCGACCCAGATGGGTCAGCAGCTCCACCTCACCCCGCAACTGCTGCAGTCGATCCGGCTGCTCCAGCTCGACGGCATGCAGCTGGAACTGGAAATCCGCCGCGCCCTCGAGACCAACCCGCTGCTCGAGATCGAAGAAGCGCCGGAGCCGGTGGCTGCCGACACCGCCGAAGCCACCACCGCCCAGGATGTGGCCGCCTTCGACGAACTGCCGGAAAGCACCATGTGGGACGTGGCCGGTGCCGGTTGGCAGGACGGTGACGATGACCGCATGCAGCGCGTGGCAGCCGGCGAGTCCTCCGATCCGCAGCTGCGCGCCCTGCAGCGGCTGGCGATGGAGCTGGATGACCGCGACCTGGCGGTGGCTGGTTTCTGGCTGGAGCACTGCGACGACGCCGGCTATCTGGATGCCCCGCTTGCCCAGCTGACCCTGCTCGCCAGTGCGCGCTGCGATGTGGATGCTGCCGGTGTGGAAGCGGTCCGTCAGCGAATCCTGCACGGCGATCCCATCGGCCTGGCCGCGCAGGACCTGTACGAATGCCTGAGCGTGCAGCTGCGCGCCCTGCCCGGCCGCGTGCCGGCCCGCCACCTCGCCCAGCGCGTCCTCGACGACGGCCTGGCCGCGCTGGCCGCACACGACTACCCGGCCCTGGCCCAGCAGCTGGATGCCGAAGTGGCCGACATCCATGAGGCCGTCCGGCTGATCCTGTCGCTGCAGCCCCGCCCGGGCGAGAGCCTGCTGCCGGACAGCAACGGCGTCGTGATTCCGGACGTGGTCGCCTGGCATGCCGATGGTCAGTGGCGCGTCGCGCTGAACCCGGCCACCAGCCGCCGCCTCAGTATCAACCCGCACTACGAACAGGCCCTGGCCGAGACCAGTGAAGCGGCGCAGCCGCTGCGTGACATGCTGCAGGAAGCGCGCTGGCTGACCCGCGGCCTGTCGATGCGTTACGACACCCTGCTGCGCACGGCGCGCGTGATCATCGAACGCCAGGCCGGCTTCCTGACCCGTGGCGAAGAAGCCATGGCGCCGCTCACCCTGAAGGAAGTGGCCGACGCGATCGGCATGCACGAGTCCACCGTCTCGCGCATCACCACCGGCAAGTACCTGCAGACCCCGCGCGGCACGCTGGAGCTGAAGCACTTCTTCGCCGTGCGCCTTGAAGGTGCCAGCGTCTCCGGCCAGGCCGTCAAGGCCATGGTGCGCCGTCTCATCGAATCCGAACCGGCTGCCCGGCCGCTGGCCGATGAAGCCATCGCCGGCCTGCTTTCGCGCCAAGGGGTGAACATCGCCCGCCGTACCGTTGCAAAATACCGCGAACAACTGGACATCGCCCCGGCGCGCGAACGCCGCCGCAGCCATGCCAGCACCCCGCACCTCCTGGCCCGGGTGGGCTGAAGGAAATGGAAGACATGAACAAGCTCACCGTCCTGCTGGTCGACGACCACGAAGGTTTCATCAATGCCGCCATGCGCCACTTCCGCAAGGTCGACTGGCTCGACGTGATCGGCAGCGCCGCCAATGGCCTGGAAGCGATCGAACGCTCCGAGTCGCTGCGCCCGAAGGTGGTGCTGATGGATCTGGCCATGCCGGAGATGGGCGGCCTGCAGGCGACCCGCCTGATCAAATCCCAGGATGATGCGCCGTACATCGTCATCGCCAGCCACTTCGATGACGCCGAACACCGCGAGCATGCGCTGCGCGCCGGGGCCGACAACTTCGTCAGCAAGCTGTCCTACATCCAGGAAGTGATGCCGATCCTGGAAGGCCTGAAGGGGAACGGATCATGAGCGAATCCCGCATCCTGGTACTGGACAACGACGCCGTCCGCGCCGAGCGCACCGTCGCCCTGCTGGAGTTCATGGACTTCAACCCGCGCTGGGTGGCCGATGCCAACGACTTCGACATCACCCGCCACCGCCCGAACGACTGGATGGCCGCGATCATCGGGGGGCTGGACAATTCCGACCGCAGCGACGCGCTGTTCGCCTGGCTGGGCAAGGGTGCCCTGCCCCCGCCGGTGATGCTGATCGACGGCGACACCACCGCATTCGCCCAGCAGTTCGGCCTGCACGAGGCCAATGTGTGGCCATTGGAAGCGCCGCTGCGCCACGCGCAGATGGAAGGCCTGCTGCGCCGTGCCAGCCTCAAGCGCCTGGATGCCGAGCACCAGGCCGGCGCCGTGCAGGACCAGGGCCCGACCGGCGATGGCGCGGCCGTCACCCAGCTGCGCCGGATGATCGAGCAGGTCGCCGCGTTCGACACCACCGTGCTGGTGCTGGGCGAATCGGGCACTGGCAAGGAAGTGGTCTCGCGCTCGATCCACCAGCGCTCGCCCCGCCGCGATGGCCCGTTCGTGGCGATCAACTGCGGCGCCATTCCGGCCGACCTGCTGGAAAGCGAATTGTTCGGTCACGAAAAAGGCGCCTTCACCGGCGCACTGAGCGCCCGCAAGGGCCGCTTTGAAATGGCCGAGGGTGGCACCCTGCTGCTGGATGAAATCGGCGACATGAGCCTGCCGATGCAGGTCAAGCTGCTGCGCGTGCTGCAGGAGCGCAGCTTCGAGCGCGTCGGTGGCAACCAGACCATCCGCTGCAACGTGCGCGTGATCGCCGCGACCCACCGGGATCTCGAATCGCGCATCGCCGACGGCAAGTTCCGCGAGGATCTGTTCTATCGCCTCAACGTGTTCCCGATCGATGTGCCGGCCCTGCGCGAGCGCAGCGAAGACCTGCCGGCACTGGTCACCACCATTGCCGCGCAGCTGGCCCGTACCGGGCGTGGTGAAGTGCGTTTCACCGGCGAAGCGCTGCAGGCCCTGGCCGCGTACGAGTGGCCCGGCAACGTGCGCGAGCTGACCAACCTGGTCGAGCGCCTTGCCGTGCTGCACCCCAGTGGCAACGTGCGCGTGCAGGACCTGCCGGCCCGTTATCGCGGTGACTTCGCCGCCGCCGCGCCGGTGGCCGTAGCGGCGCCAGCCGCCGTGGCCGACGAACGCCTGGACCTGCGCAGCTTCTCCTTCCACACCCCGGGCGCCCAGAGCACCCCGGCCCTGGACAACGGCAACGGCCCCGTCAGCCGCGCCCCGGCCCTGCCCGACGACGGCCTGGACCTGCGCAACCACATGGCCAACATCGAGTTGAACCTGATCAACGAAGCGCTGGAACGCACCCAGGGCGTCGTCGCCCACGCCGCCCAGCTGCTCGGCCTGCGCCGCACCACCCTGGTGGAAAAACTGCGCAAGTACGGCATCGAACGCGACCAGACCGAACTGGCTGGCTGAGCCGATCAACACGTGGAAACCAGAAGCCCGGGCCTGTCCCGGGCTTTTTTGTGGATCTGTCAAATGGTCTCCGCCTCGAAGGCTCAGAGCACCCTCCGCCGGTTTTCCGGCGTCGACTCTCCGGCACGCCACCGCGTCACACCGCCGCCCGGCCACTCCCCGGCGCCTGACGAAGATCACGGCCGCGCCTGCAGGCGCCGCTGAATACGCAACCCCGCGCCACCGTTACAAAACTGAATCACTCATCCATTTCGGCACGGCACTTGCAACGTCTCCCGGTGTAACCCACCCCTGCTTCGGAACGTTCCAGATGTCGCACTCCGTCACCTCGATCCTTTCTCAGATCCGCACCTTCCAGACCCAGATGGGGCAGCCCGCCGTCAGCCCGCTGGCGGAGCTGCCGCGCAGCAATGCCATCCAGGGTCTGGTGTCCCCCCAGGAGATCCAGGGCCCGAGCTTTACCGAAACGCTGCGCGGCGCCATCGCCGGCGTCAACGATGCGCAGCAGAAATCCGGCGCCTTGGCCAAATCCTTCGAACTGGGTGAACCCGGTGCGGACCTGGCCAAAGTGATGGTCGCCTCGCAGCAGTCCCAGATCGCCTTCCGCGCCACCGTGGAAGTCCGTAACCGTCTCGTCCAGGCTTATCAGGACGTGATGAACATGCCGCTGTAAGGATAGAAACGCATGGCCCTGTCGCTCTCCAAAGAATCGCTGAACACCGAAAAGGCTGGGCAGTGGTTCGACCGGCTGCAAAGCCTGCAGATCACCCGTCGGCTTGGCCTGATGGCGATGATCGCCGTGGCCGTGGCGGCAGGCCTGTTCGTGTTCTTCTGGTCGCAGAAGCCGGGCATGGTGCCGCTGTACACCGGGCTGGACCAGAAGGCCACGGCCGAGGCCACCGACCTGCTGCGCGCGGCACAGATTCCGTTCCAGCTGGATCCCGCCACCGGCGGTATCACCGTGCCGGAAAAGAACCTGCACGATGCGCGACTGAAGCTGGCCGGCTCCGGCCTGACCGACAGCGGCCGCCTTGGCTTTGAGCTGATGGAGCGCGACCCGGGCTTCGGCGTCAGCCAGTTCATGGAGAACGCGCGCTACCAGCACTCGCTGGAAACCGAGCTCTCGCGCACCATCAATACGCTGCGCCCGGTCCGTGATTCGCGCGTGCACCTGGCCATCCCCAAACCCAGCGCCTTCACCCGCCAGCGCGACGTGGCCAGTGCCTCGGTGGTGCTGGAACTGCGGGGTGGCCAGCAGCTCGAACGCGGCCAGATCGATGCGATCGTGCACATGGTCGCCGCCAGCATCCCGGACCTGGCGCCCGAGCGCGTTACCGTCGTCGACCAGAGCGGGCGCATGCTCAGCGTCTCCGACCCGAACAGCGAAGCTGCCATGAACGCCGCGCAGTTCGAACAGGTGCGCCGCCAGGAAACCTCGTTCAACCAGCGCATCCGCGAGCTGCTCGAGCCGATGACCGGCCCGGGCCGGGTCAACCCGGAAGTCAGCGTGGACATGGATTTTTCGGTGATCGAAGAAGCCCGTGAGCTTTACAACGGCGAGCCGCAGAAGCTGCGCAGCGAGCAGATGAGCGAAAACAGCAGCAACGTGCCCGGCCCGCAGGGCGTGCCCGGCGCCGCCAGCAACACCCCGCCCGGCCCGGCGGCCGCCCCGGCCACCGCGCAGGCACCGACGGAAACCTCCAAGAACGCCACCCGCAACTACGAGCTGGACCGCACCCTGCAGCACACCCGCCAACCGGCCGGTCGCATCAAGCGCGTCTCGGTGGCGGTGCTGGTGGACAACGTGCCGCGCGCCGGTGCCAACGGCAAGATGACCGACCAGGCCCTCTCCGCGGCCGAACTGACCCGCGTTGAAGCGCTGGTCAAGCAGGCGGTCGGCTTCGATGCCGAGCGTGGCGACACGGTCTCGGTGATGAATGCCCCGTTCGTGCGTGAGGTCACCCCGGTCGAAGGGCCGAAGTGGTGGGAGCTGCCGCAGGTACAGGACGCACTGCGTCTGCTGCTCGGTGCGATCGTGGTGCTGGCCCTGGTGTTCGGCGTGCTGCGCCCGGCGCTGCGCTCGATCACCGGCCAGACCAAGCCCAAGGATGACGAGCTGGAACCCCACCGTGCCGATGTGCAGCTGGTCGACGATGGCGAAGGGCTGCCGGCGATCGGCAGCGAGCGCCTGCACGCGGCCGGACATGAACCGCTGGCGCTGCCGGTGGACTCTTACGAGGAACGACTGCGCATGGCGCGTGAAGCTGTAAAGACCGATTCCAAGCGCGTGGCCCAGGTGGTCAAGGGCTGGGTGGCCAATGATTGATGCACCTCCCCCGCTGACCGGCGTTCAGCGCGCTGCCGTCCTGCTGCTCTCGCTGGGTGAACTGGACGCGGCCGAAGTGCTGCGCCACATGGAGCCCAAGGAAGTCCAGAAGATCGGCATCGCGATGGCGACCATGACCGACATCACCCGCGAGCAGGTCGAGCGGGTCATGGACCAGTTCGGCAGCGAGCTGGGCTCCAAGACCTCGCTCGGCGTGGGCTCGGACGACTACATCCGCAACATGCTGGTGCAGGCGCTGGGCACCGAAAAAGCCGGCAGCCTGATCGACCGCATCCTGCTGGGGCGCAACACCACCGGCCTGGACGCGCTGAAGTGGATGGATCCGCGTGCCGTCGCAGACCTGGTCCGCAACGAGCACCCGCAGATCATCGCCATCGTGATGGCCCACCTGGAAACCGACCAGGCCGCCGACGCGCTCAAGCTGCTGCCCGAACGCACCCGCGTGGACGTACTGCTGCGTATCGCCACGCTGGATGGCATTCCGCCGAACGCGCTCAATGAACTCAACGAGATCATGGAACGCCAGTTCGCCGGCAACCAGAACCTGAAGTCGTCCAACGTGGGCGGCGTGCAGTGCGCGGCCAACATCCTGAACTTCATGGACAGCGGGCAGGACCAGGCGATCCTGGGCGAGATCGCCCGCATCGATGCACCGCTGAGCGGCCGCATCCAGGACCTGATGTTCGTGTTCGACGATCTGGTGGACCTGGACGACCGCGAACTGCAGCTGGTGCTGCGCGAAGTCAGCGGCGAGCGCCTCGGCCTGGCCCTGCGCGGCGCCGATATCAAGGTGCGCGACAAGATCACCCGCAACATGTCCCAGCGTGCCGCTGAAATCCTGCTTGAAGACATGGAAGCCCGAGGCCCGGTGCGCCTGTCGGATGTGGAAGTGGCGCAGCGCGAGATCCTGGCCATCGTCAAGCGCATGGCCGATGAAGGCACGGTCACCATTGGTGGCAACGCGGAGGCCATGCTGTGAACAATGCCGTGCGCTGGCTTGCCCCGGATCTGCTGGCGGTGCCCGAGCCGCCACCGGACGAACAGTTCGAGCTCACCGAACCCGATCCGGACCACGAGCCGGAGCCGCTGCTGCAGCTCCCCACCCTGGAGGAGATCCAGGCCATCCAGGACAGTGCCGAGAAGGACGGCTTCGATCAGGGCCACGCCGAAGGGCTGGCCCAGGGCCAGGCCGAGGTACGCCGCCTGATCGCACAGATCGAAGGCATCCTGGACAACTTCAGCCGGCCGCTGGTGCGGCTGGAGAACGAAGTGGTCGCCGCGCTGGGCGAGCTGGCAGTGCGCGTGGCCGGCAACCTGGTCGGGCGGGCCTATGAAGCCGAGCCGGAACTGCTGGCGCAGCTGGTCAACGAAGCGGTGGATGCCGTCGGCGGCGCGAGCCGCGATGTGGAAGTGCGCCTGCACCCGGACGACATCGCCGCGCTGGCCCCGGTGCTCAACCTGGCCCCGAACCAACGCCTCACCCCGGACCTGAGCCTGAGCCGCGGCGACCTGCGCGTACACGCCGAAGCCGTGCGCATCGACGGCACGCTGGATGCACGCCTGCGCGGCGCCCTGGATGCGGTCATCCGCAAAGCCGGAACCACCCCATGAACACCGAGACCCTGCCCCCGCCCGCCGACTGGACCGCCGCCCGCAACCTGCGGCTGGCCTCGCGGCTGGACAACATCCGCCCGGATACCGCGCACGGCCGTGGCCTGATCCGCGAGGGCGTGCTGCGCCGCGCAGTCGGCCTGACCCTGGAGGCGGTCGGCTGCGAGGCACCGATGGGTGCCAGCTGCAAGGTGGAAGTTGCCGATGGCGGCTGGGTCGATGCCGAAGTCGTCGGCTTCGCCGGTGAACGCACCTACCTGATGCCCAGCGCCGAACTGCACGGCCTGCTGCCCAACGCGCGGGTCGTGCCCTCGCTCGGCCGGGGCGGCGTGGAAGTGGGCGAAGGCCTGCTCGGCCGCGTGATCGACAGCGACGGGGTGCCGCTGGATGGCAAGGGCCCGATCCGCGCCGAAGGCACCGTCGGCATGGCCGGCGTCTCGATCAACCCGCTCTCGCGTGAGCCGATCACCCAGCCGCTGGACGTGGGCGTACGCGCGATCAACGCCTTGTTGCCGATCGGTCGCGGCCAGCGTGTCGGCCTGTTCGCAGGCTCCGGTGTCGGTAAATCGACCCTGCTGGGCATGATGACCCGCTACACCGCCGCCGATGTCATCGTGGTGGGCCTGATCGGCGAACGTGGCCGCGAGGTCCGCGATTTCGTGGAAAGCACGTTGGGCGAAGAAGGCCTGCGCCGCGCCGTGGTGGTGGCGGCCCCGGCCGACCGCCCGCCGCTGGCCCGCCTGCACGGTGCCTACCGCGCCACCGCGATCGCCGAGTGGTTCCGCGACCAGGGGTTGAACGTGCTGTTGCTCATGGACTCGCTGACCCGCTTCGCCCAGGCCCAGCGCGAGATCGGCCTGTCCGTCGGTGAGCCGCCGACCACCCGCGGCTATCCGCCCTCCGTATTCGCCAAGCTGCCCGCACTGGTTGAACGCGCGGGCAATGGCGCCAAGGGCCGCGGCTCGATCACCGCGTTCTACACCGTGCTGACCGAAGGCGATGATCCGCAGGATCCGATCGCCGATGCCGCACGCGCGATTCTTGACGGCCACATCCTGCTCTCGCGCCGCGTCGCCGACAGCGGCCTGTACCCGGCCATCGACGTGGAATCCTCGGTCAGCCGCGTGGTCACGGAAATTGCCGACGAACCGTGGCGCCTGCGCATCCGCAAGCTCAAGCGGCTGGTCTCGGCCTATTCGTCCAACCGCGACCTGATCGCGATCGGCGCGTATCAGCGCGGCAACGATCCGGCGACCGACGAAGCGCTGGAGCGCTGGTCGGACATTGTTGAATTCCTCGGCCAGGACGTCGGCAAAGCCGCCGACCTGCCGCACAGTCAGGCCGCCCTCAAGCGGCTGGTGGAACCAGAGAGTTAAGCCATGATCCAATCCAAGCGCTTCGACCCCTTGCTGAAACGAGCCCAGGACCACGAAGACGAGGTCGCCCGCGACCTGGCCGAGCGCCAGCGTGCGCTCGACACGCATGTGTCGCGCCTGGATGAGCTGCGCCGTTACGCCGAGGAATACGCCGGTGCCCAGATGTCGGCCACCAGCCCGGCCCAGCTGATGAACCGCCGCGCCTTTCTGGATCGCCTGGACAGTGCGGTCGCCCAGCAGCGCCAGACCGTGGACAACAACCGCGAGAAGGTGGACGCCGAGCGCGCCCGCCTGTTGCTGGCCAGCCGTGACAAGCAGGTGCTGGAACAGCTCGCCGCCAGCTACCGCGCGCAGGAAAAGGTGGTCACCGACCGCCGCGACCAGCGCGAGATGGACGATCTCGGCGCCCGCCGTTCGCGCCAGGCGCAGCGCGAAGAAGGCGAGAACGGAGGCAGCCCGTGATGCCTTCCGGCCTGCTCGGCGGCGCCGCCTCCGCGCAGAATGCGGGCGGCACCTCGTCCAGCCCCCGCGCGGACAGCACCCGCGGCACCGACCGTCGGGACTTTGACGCGCTGCTCAAGCCAGGTCGCGAGGCGCCCCGCAACGACACGCCGCGCAACGCCGGCAGCAGCCGCGACGCAGGCAAGAGCGCCACGACCGGCACCGCCAGCCAGGACAAGGACGCCGCGACACGCCCCGCCAGGCCCTGCGCCAGGAAGGCAGACGACACGGTCGCCCCCCCCGATACCGCTGCCACGGCACCGGCCACGGCGGAGAAGCCGGCCGCCGAACCGGCCGACGACACCGAGGCCGCATGGCCCCCGCTGGGGCTGGCCGGGCTGGCATTGAACGGCCTGCCGGTACCGGCGCCCACGCCCGTCACACCCGTGGCGACCGGCGCCGCCGCGGGCGCCAATGCGGCCCTGCCGGCCGTGGCCACCGCAGCCCCGGACGCCAACGCGACCCCGCCGGTGCTGGCTGCCGCGCCATCCACCGACGGCAGCATCGCCCTGCCCGCCTTGGCTGCCGAGGCTGCGCCGGCCGACGATGCCTTGCTGCTCAAAACCTTCACGGACGCCTTGACCGCGGCCACCAACGACGGCCCCGACGCCCCCGCCAGCCCGCTGCTGCATGCACTGCAGGGCATGACCGAGGCCAAGCCGACGGTGGCCAGCCTGTTCACCGGCTCGCCTACCGCCACCCCGCATCTGGGGGGTGAGGAGTTCGACGATGCCGTCGGCGCGCGCGTCGGTTGGCTGGCGGACCAGAAGATCGGCCACGCCCACATCAAGATCACCCCGAACGACCTCGGTCCGATCGAGGTGCGCCTGCAACTGGACGGCGACAAGGTCCATGCGAGCTTCACCAGCGCCCACGCCGACGTGCGCCATGCACTGGAAAGCAGCCTGCCGCGCCTGCGCGACCTGCTTGGCGAGCAGGGCTTCCAGCTTGGCAACGCCGATGTAGGCCACCAGCAGACCGCGCCCGATGGCGGACGAGGCGATGGCCGCGGCGGAATGAATGGCGAGGACGGAGAACCGGCGCTGGCCGACACCACGCTGTCGCCCTCGCAGTTGATCCGCCAGCGCGGCCTGGTCGACGCCTACGCGTGATCGCACGCGGCGGCGCGGGCTCCACCGCGCCGCCAGAAAGCCGACACGTCGTCTTCAGCATTCAGGCACGGCCTTTGCATGTAGGCAGGAAGCAATCCTCTGGAGCTTCCCCTCGTGGCCGCAGCCGCCGATAAAACCAAGAAATCCGCCGAGAAGGACAAGACCGCCAAGCCGCGCAGTCCGCTCCTGGTCACCGCCCTGGTCGCGGTGCTCGCCGCTGGCGCCGCCGGTGGCGGGGTCTGGTACTTCACCCAGTCCAAGCATGATGACAAGGCCGCCAAGCCGGCCGCCAGCAAATCCGCGGTGCCTGCCCCGGCGCAGTACTTCGGCCTTGAGCCGCCGTTCGTGGTCAACCTCAACAGCAGCTTCGACGGCCCGCGCTACCTGCAGGTCGAAGTGCAGCTGATGAGCCGCGACCCGGCCGCGATGGAGGCGATCAAGCTGCATGCGCCGGCCATCCGCGCCAAGCTGCTGATGCTGTTCTCCCAGGTCGAGCCGAGCGACATCGCCGACCGCGCCGGCAAAGAGCGCCTGCAGGCCAGTTCACTGGCTGAAGTGCAGAAGCTGCTCAAGGCCGAGACCGGCAAGCCCGGTGCCGACGAATTGCTGTTCACCAGTTTCGTGACCCAGTAAGGGCGACCATGAATGACCTGCTTTCCCAGGACGAGATCGATGCCCTGCTGCATGGCGTGGACTCCGGTGCGGTTGAGACCGACCTCGATGCGCCCACGCCCGGCGAGGCGCGCTCGTACGATTTCGCCAGTCAGGACCGCATCATCCGCGGCCGCATGCCGACCCTGGAAATGGTCAACGAGCGCTTCGCGCGCCTGTGGCGCATCGGCCTGTTCAACCTGATCCGCCGCTCGGCCGAACTCTCCGTGCGTGGCATCGAGCTGATCAAGTTCAATGACTACATGCACTCGCTGTACGTGCCGACCAACCTCAACCTCATCCGCTTCAAGCCGCTGCGCGGGACCGGGCTGATCGTGTTCGAGCCGACGCTGGTGTTCGCGATCGTGGACAACTTCTTCGGCGGTGATGGGCGCTACCCGACCCGTATCGAAGGGCGCGAGTTCACCGCCACCGAGATGCGCGTGATCCACTTGCTGCTCAAGCAGACCTTCGCTGATCTGCAGGAAGCCTGGGCGCCGGTGATGGATGTGGAGCTGGAGTACATCAACTCCGAGATCAATCCGCACTTCGCCAACATCGTGACGCCGCGCGAGTACGTGGTGGTCTGCCGCCTGCATGTCGAGCTTGACGGCGGTGGCGGCGACATCCACGTCACCCTGCCCTACTCGATGCTCGAGCCCATCCGCGAGCTGCTTGACGCGGGCATCCAGAGCGACCGCAACGACCGCGATGCCAGCTGGGGCGTGATGCTGCGCGAGCAGCTCAACATCGCCGAGGTCACGCTCTCCAGCGTACTGGCCACCAAGCGCATGAGCCTGCGCGACCTGACCAAGCTGAAGATCGGCGATGTGCTGCCGATCGAGCTGCCCAAGCAGGTGCCGGTGTGCGTGGAAAACGTGCCGGTGTTCACCGGCGAGTTCGGCGTCGCCAACGGTTTCAACGCGGTGAAGATCACCGCCACCCATCCCCCGGGCATCCGCCCACGCGTTCCCGTACTGCAGGAAGACCCGCAATGAACGATATCGAATCCAACGCGCCGGCACCGGCACAGTTCACCCAGCTGCAGTCGGACGACACCACGGTCGGCGACGAGCTCAACCTGGATGTGATCCTGGATGTACCGGTGACCCTGTCGCTGGAAGTCGGCCGCGCGCGCCTGCCGATCCGCAACCTGCTGCAGCTCAACCAGGGCTCGGTGGTGGAACTGGAACGCGGCGCTGGCGAATCGCTGGACGTGTTCGTCAACGGCACCCTGATCGCCCATGGCGAAGTGGTGGTGATCAACGACCGCTTCGGCGTGCGCCTGACCGACGTGGTCAGCCCGAGCGAACGGATCCGGAGACTGCGTTGAGTGCCGGGCTGCTGGTCGCGGCCGGCGCCTCGACCGTAAAGGTCGGCCAGCATGCCGCCGCCGCACCGGGCATGTTCGGTGCGGTGCTGGCGTTGCTGGGCGTGCTGGCACTGATCGTCGGCCTGGGCTGGCTGCTCAAGCGCATGCCCGGCAGCGGCTTCCGCCCGGCCGAGGGGCTGCGCGTGGTCGCCAGCCTCACTGTCGGCGCCAAGGAGCGCGTGGTGGTGGTCGAGGTCAATGGCACCCAGCTGCTGCTGGGCGTCACGGCCGGCGGCATCAATACGCTGCATCAGCTTCCCGACCCCCTGCCGCCGCCGGCGCCGGCGCGCCTTCCCGATTTCAAACAACTCCCGAATTTCGCCCAGCTGCTGCAACAGCGGCTGCGCAAGGAACCCTGAACATGCGTGGCCCCCGTACCTCCTGGACCCGTTACCTGCCGCTGTTGCTGACCGCCCTGCTGTGCGCGCTGCCGGCCCTGGCCTGGGCTGCGCCCGGCGTGCCGGGCGTACCGGCGCTGCCGGACGTGAATGTCGGCAAGATCGGCGGCCAGCCGGTGAGCCTGCCGCTGCAGACCCTGCTGCTGATGACGGCGATCACCCTGATCCCGTCGATGCTGCTGGTGCTGACCGCCTTCACCCGCATCATCATCGTGCTGGGCCTGCTGCGCCAGGCGCTCGGCACCGGCCAGACCCCGTCCAACCAGGTGCTGCTCGGCCTGGCGCTGTTCCTCACCGCGATGGTGATGCTGCCGGTGTGGCAGAAGGCGTGGGGCAGCGGCATGGCGCCCTACCTCAACGGCGAGATCGATTTCCAGACGGCCTGGACCCTGACCACCCAGCCGCTGCGCGCCTTCATGCTGGCGCAGATCCGCGAGACCGATCTGATGACCTTTGCCGGCATGGCCGGCCACGGCACCTACGACAGCCCGGATGCCATCCCGTTCCCGATCCTGGTCGCCTCGTTCGTTACCAGCGAGCTCAAGACCGCCTTCGAAATCGGCTTCCTGATCTTCATTCCCTTCGTGATCATCGATCTGGTCGTGGCCAGCGTATTGATGTCGATGGGCATGATGATGCTCTCGCCGATGCTGGTCTCCGCCCCGTTCAAGATCCTGTTGTTCGTGCTGGTGGATGGCTGGGTTCTGGTGGTGGGCACGTTGGCCGCCAGCTTCAATGCGGTCTGACCGCCCCACCCTGTTGATCGAAACGGACCCGAGACTGACATGACGCCCGAACTTGCCCTGACCGAACTGCGTGGTGGCCTGATCACCGTGTTGTGGGTTGCCGGCCCGCTGCTGCTCACCGTGCTGATCGTCGGCGTGGTGGTCGGCGTGGTCCAGGCCGCGACCCAGCTCAACGAACCCACCATCGCCTTCGTCGCCAAGGCCGCGGCGTTGACCGTGGTGTTGTTCGCGCTGGGCAGCCTGCTGATCGGCCACCTGGTCGAGTACACCACGCTGCTGTTCCAGCGCATTCCCCATCTGATCGGCTGAGGCAGCCGCCGTGGATTCCGCGACCCAGATGGCCGCCGATGGCCTGCAGGCCTTCGGCATGATCGGCACGATCCTGTGGACCATGCTGCGGATCGGCGCGATGCTGATGGCCATGCCGCTGATCGGTACACGCGCGGTGCCGTCACGGATCCGCGTGCTGCTTGCCGGCGCATTGGCGATCGCGCTGTCGCCGATGCTGCCGCCGGTGCCGGAATGGACCGGCTTCGATGCGGCCACGGTGCTGACCATTGCCCGCGAACTGGCGATCGGGGTATCGATCGGCTTCCTGCTGAGGCTGGTCTTCGAAGCCGGCGCGATGGCCGGCGAGCTGGTCGCGCAGGGTACCGGCCTGGCCTTCGCGCAGATGAGCGACCCGCTGCGTGGCGGCAGTTCCGGCGTGATCGGGCAGTGGTTCTATCTGCTGTTCGGCCTGCTCTTCTTTACCGCCAATGGTCACCTGGCCCTGATCTCATTGCTGATGGACAGCTACAAGGCCCTGCCGATCGGCACCTCGCTGCCCGACCCCCAGGCATTCCTGAGCATCGCGCCGACGTTCCTGCTGCAGGTGTTCCGCGGCGCGCTCACGCTGGCGCTGCCGCTGACCGTGGCGATGCTGGCGATCAACCTGGCCTTCGGCGTACTGGCCCGTGCGGCGCCCGCGTTGAACCCGATCCAGCTCGGCCTGCCGGTCGCGCTGCTGTTGGGGCTGTTCCTGCTGACCGTGCTGGCCGGTGAGATGGGCCCGCCCGTGCAACGCCTGTTCGACGCGGCGTTCGATGCCGCCGACAGCGTCAGCCGCTGACCCGGGACACGTGCGGGACAACCGCGTGGCCACCGTATCGCCCTGCACGCCTGCCACTTGCGATCCCCCCGGTGCGTGGCGTTAGTCTTGGCTGACGACGAAATCTTCACCCGCGCTCTGCGCTGATGGCGGCGCGTTCTGTCGTATCGCTCAGGCGTTGACCAAGGAGAGCGTCATCCATGCTGATCGGCAGTTACACCCCGTGGTTGGTGGTCGTGTCATTCCTGGTTGCCGTGCTGGCCTCGTTCACTGCGCTGGACATGGCCAGCCGCGTCACCACCGCGGCCACGCGCCGTACCACCTGGTTGTGGCTGATCGGCGGCGGCTGCGCGATGGGGCTGGGCATCTGGTCGATGCATTTCATCGGGATGCTGGCCTTCCGCCTGCCCATCCCACTCGGCTATGCGCTCGGCCTGACCACGGTTTCGCTGCTGGCTGCGATGGCCTCGTCCATCTTCGCGCTGTGGCTGGTCTCGCAACCGACCCTGCCGCACGGCCGCCTCGCCCTTGGCGCACTGCTGATGGGCAGCGGCATCGCCGCGATGCACTACCTGGGCATGGCCGCGCTGCACATGCAGCCCGGCATCGACTACCACCCCGGCTGGGTGGCCCTGTCGTTGCTCATCGCCGTCGTCGCCTCCTGGACCGCGTTGTTCATCGCCTTCCGCCTGCGCAGCAGCCATCGGCGCCTGCGCGACCGCGCCGCGCCGGCACTGGTGCTGGGCACGGCGATCGTGGGCATGCACTACACCGGGATGGCCGCCGCCCGCTTCCCCGCGGGCAGCATCTGCGGTGCCGCCGGCGGAGAGGGCCTGCAGGCGCAGTGGCTGGCACTGGTGGTGCTGGCCCTGACCATCGCGATCCTGGCGGTGGTGCTGATCGTGTCCTGGCTGGACCAGCGCATGGAGGCCCAGCTGCTGCGTCTGCGCAACACCGACCTGAGCAGTTCGCTTGACGATGCCTACGCCGAGCTGACCCAGGCGGCCCTGCACGACCCGCTCACCCGCCTGCCGAATCGCCGCCTGCTGCAGCAGCGGATCGAGCAATCCCTGGCCGAAGCAGAGCAGCGCGGCAGCCGGTTTGCGGTGATGTTCATGGACCTGGACGGCTTCAAGCAGGTCAACGATGCCTACGGCCACCAGACCGGCGACGCCCTGCTGGTCGCCGTGGCGGACCGCACCCGCAAGCTGCTGCGCCCGGCGGACATGCTGGCGCGGCTGGGCGGCGATGAATTCGTGCTGGTGGTGCCGATCGAGAACGACGAAGACGTGGCGACACTGGCCAGCCGCATCATCCAGACCGTCGGCCGCGAGCCGTTGCTGCCGCGCCACGACCTGCAGGTGACGGCCAGCGTCGGCATCGCGATCTGTCCGGACCACGCCGCCAGCGAGCGGCAGCTGATGGCCTTCGCCGATGCCGCGATGTACCAGGCCAAGGAGGCCGGGCGCAATGCCTACGTGCTGTTCGCCGAGTGGATGAACGATAGCGCCGAACAGCAGTTCCAGCTGTTGGCCGACCTGCGCCGCGCGATCGGCACCGAGCAGCTGTTCCTGCACTATCAACCCAAGACCCGCGTGGCCGGGCAGTCGGTCAGTGGCGCTGAAGCCCTGATCCGCTGGCGCCATCCCCAGCAGGGGCTGATTCCACCAGACCGCTTCATCCGCCTGGCCGAGCGCAGCGGCGTGATCAACGAGATCGGCCGGTGGGCGCTGGACGAAGCCTGCCGCCAGCTGCGTGTGTGGCACGACGCCGGGCATGACGGCTGGACGGTCTCGGTGAACCTCTCCCCGATCCAGTTCGCCTCGCCCAACCTGCTGCGGGAAGTGCGCGAGGCGCTGCAGACCCACCGGATCGAACCACGCCGGCTGATCCTGGAAATCACGGAAAACACGGTCATGCGCGACACCGAGGCGAGCCTGACGCTGCTGCTGGCGATGGCGGCGCTGGGCGTGGGCATCTCCATCGACGATTTCGGTACCGGCTACTCCAGCCTGCTCTACCTCAAGCGCCTGCCGGCGACCGAGATCAAGATCGACCACGCCTTCGTACGCGACCTGGAGAACAGCTCCGAAGACGTGGTGATCGTCTCGGCGATCGTGGCGCTGGGGCACGCGCTGGACATGGACATCGTGGCCGAAGGCGTCGAGACCGCCGGGCAACGCGCCTACCTGGAACGGCTGGGCTGCGACTACCTGCAGGGTTACCTGCTGGGACGCCCGGTGGACCCGGAGCGGTTCATGCAGCTGCATGACCACCCGCGCCCGCGGGTGGAGATCGCCGCCGGATGGAAGGCGCAGGCACGGCCAGGCGCGGCAACAGGCTAGCCGCACGCGCTGGAAATTGGCGGCTGCGCGCAATACCCTGCCCCCTACCATGGGAACAGCAGGCAGCAGGATGTCAGGGAAGAATGTGTTTGAAGGTCCGCGCTGGCAGCGCGATCTTGTTCGTTTCCTTCCCTTGAAGAGCCAGTTCGTGCTTTCCGGGAACATCCGCGACCTGCAGGCCGCCGAAGTGGCACCGGGCACGGTCACCGCGCAGAGCTTCAATCAGACCCTGTGCAACACCCTGCTCGACCAGGGCTATGCGCAGGTGCTGGGCTGGGATCCGTTGGCCGGCTTCCGCGCCCTGGAACGCCCCGGCACCGATCCCGCCAGCGGCATCGCCCTGCTGCAATCGCTGGGGCTGACCCCGGTGGACGGCGCCGCGCCCGCCGGTATCGACCTGCTCAGTGCCACGCTCCAGCGGCTGGTCGTGCGCCAAGGCGAGCCGGTGGCAGTGATCATCGATTTCGCCTCGCGCTTGGCAGTGCGCAGCGACGCCCTCAGCGCCGCCGAACACCAGCTGTTCACCCAGGCCCTGGTGCTCTCCCACCAGGCACGCAGCCGACCGGGCAGCGTGCAGCGCAAGCCGTTCTTCAACACGGTGCTCTGGGTAGTGGAGAAGGAAGGTGACCTGCCCGACTGGCTGCTGGTCGGCAACCCGCGCATCCGCCACATTCCGGTGGCCAAGCCGGACCAGCTCACCCGGCGCGCACTGGCCCCGGCGCTGCTCAAGGGTCTGGCCGGTGCCCCGGACGCCAGTGCCGAGGCCACCGCGCAGGCGGTGGATGCATTCGTGCAGAGCACCGAGGGGCTGCTGTTGCTGGACCTCAGTGCCATCGCGCAGCTGGCCCGGGTCGAAGGGGTGGCGGTGGACCAGATCGGCGACGCCGTGCGCCGCTACAAGGTCGGGGTCACCGAAGACCCCTGGCTGCGCATTGACCGGCAGCGCATCCGCATGGGCGACGCGTTCGTCCATCAACGGGTCAAGGGCCAGCACCATGCGGTGACCCACATGCTGGACATCGTCAAGCGCGCCATGACCGGCGTGGGTGCCAGCCGCAAGGGCAACCGGCCGCGCGGCGTGGCGTTCCTGGCCGGCCCGACCGGCGTGGGCAAGACCGAGCTGGCCAAGACCGTCACCAGCCTGCTGTTTGGTGACGAAAGCGCCTACATCCGGTTCGACATGTCCGAGTTCAGCGCCGAGCATGCCGACCAGCGACTGATCGGCGCTCCGCCCGGCTACGTGGGCTACGATGTGGGCGGCGAACTGACCAACGCCATCCGCGAGAAGCCGTTCAGCGTGGTCCTCTTCGATGAGATCGAGAAGGCCCATCCGCGCATCCTGGACAAGTTCCTGCAGATCCTCGATGACGGCGTGCTCACGTCCGGGCGTGGCGACCGCGTCTACTTCTCCGAGGCGCTGATCGTGTTCACCTCCAATCTCGGCATCTACCGTCAGGGCGAGCATGGCGAGCGCGTGGGCAACGTGTTGCCCGGCGAGCCTTTCGAGCAGGTGCAGAGCAAAGTGCACGACGAAATCGACCGGCACTTCAAGCTGGTCCTGAACCGGCCGGAGATACTCAACCGGATCGGCGAGAACATCATCGTGTTCGATTTCATACGCGAGGAGGTCGCCGTGCAGATCTTCGACCAGATGGTCGACGCGACCCTGGCCGACCTGCAGGCCCAGCACCTGCGCGTGACCCTGGCCGCGCCGGCCCGCGACGCGCTGCGCGCGCTATGCCTGAAGGACCTCTCCAACGGCGGGCGCGGCATCCGCAACCAGCTCGAGGCGCACCTGCTCAATCCGCTGGCGCGTGCCCTGTTCGACCAGGACGCGCAGCCCGGCCAGCAGTTCACCATCGTTGCGGTGGATGCCAACGTACTCCACCTGGAACGCGGTTGAACCGTCCCCTGCAGCTGTCACGCGTGCATTTCCCGGTGACCACGCTGGGGCCGGGGCAACGCCTGGGCATCTGGTTCCAGGGCTGCAGCATCCGTTGCAGCGGCTGCATTTCAGCCGACACCTGGGGGCCGGGGCGCACTGTCGTCGACGTGGCCTCCCTGCTCGAGCAGGTGGCCCCGTGGCTGGACCAGGCCGACGGCGTCACCATTTCCGGCGGCGAGCCGTTCGACCAGTTCGACGCCCTGCTGCAGATGCTGGTGGGGCTGCGCCAACGCACCGCCGCGGACATCCTGGTGTACAGCGGCCACCCGTTGGAAACGCTGCAGCCCATGCTGGACCAGGCGCGCGACCTGATCGATGCGGTGATCAGCGACCCCTACCTCGAACAGGCGGACCAGTCGCTGGCGCTTCGGGGTAGCGACAACCAGCGCCTCACCCTGCTTACCGCGCTGGGTCGGTCGCGCCTGGCCGGCCTGGAGCGGGCCAGCACGCCGGCCGACAAGGCACTTGACCTGATGTTCGATGCCACCGGCACCGTCTGGATGGCCGGCATCCCCCGCCGCGGCGACCTGCTGCGCCTGCGCGAGCTGCTGCGCGCGCAGGGCCACCAGGTACAGACCAGCGCACACACTTCATCGCGTCGTCCAGTCGAGTAACTCCATGATTCGTTTTTGCCCCAATTGCCACACCGAACGCGCGCTGGCCGAGATGTTCTGCGAAGGCCATGTCGATGCGCACGCGTGCGGCTGGGATCTGGCCGGCGAGCCGATCCATCCCGATGGCTGGCGGCCGCAGAGCGTGGTCACCCAGGCAGCGGTGCAGGCATCGACGGTCGGCGCCGTTGCCGCGGAGGTGGTCTGCGACAACGGCCACCCGATGACCCCCGGCGACCTGATGTGCCTGCACTGCGGCGCCAGCGCGACCGATGGGACGGCGGCGGCGGACCTGCCGCCTCCGGTGGCCGACAGCAGCGAAACGGTCATCGATGGCTGGCGGCTGCTGCGCCAGATCAGCAGCACCGACGGCGTGCGTGACCGCTACCAAACCGAACACACCACCACGGCGGTGCAGGCCGTGCTGACCCTGTACCGCCCCGGTGCCGAGCCCGACCCGGCCATCTATGATGTGATCCGCCGCCTGCCGCGCGCGCACGTACCGGAGATCATCGCCACCGGGCGCTGGGATGACCGCGCCTTTGAAGTGGTGGAAATGCTCACCGGTGGAACCCTGGCCGAACTGGGCAGCGTGATCGGCGACCGCGATGCGGTCCGGCATATCGTCAGCGAACTGGGCCAGGCGCTGCATGCGTTCAACGAAGCGGGGCTGCGCCACCGCGACCTGCGCCCGGCCAGCCTGCTGGTGCGAGCGCGCGCGCCACTGGACCTGGTGATCAGCGGATTCGGTTCGGCCCGGTTGTCCGAGTTCGACCTGGACATCGTCTCGCCCCTGGAGATCAGCCGCTACATGGCGCCCGAGGCGATCGCCGGTGGCGTGGCTGCCGCGTCGGACTGGTGGAGCCTGGGGATGATCCTGCTCGAACAGCTCACCGAGGGCGCCTGCTTCGAGGGCATCCATCCCAATGCCTTCCTGATCCACGTGCTGGCCAATGGTGTCCCGATTCCGGAAACGCTGGACCCGGAGCTGGCGCTGCTGCTGCGTGGGCTGCTGGCCCGCGACCGCCACCAGCGCTGGCAATGGCCGCAGGTGGCCGACTGGTTGGCCGGCATCGCCGTGCCGGCGCCGCCGGCGGCGCAGCACGCGCACGACGAGGGCGATGGCGCCAGCCTCCCGCTCGGCACGCGCCGCTATCATCGCCCGGCCGTATTCGCGCTGGCCGCCGCCCAGGCCGATGGCTGGGACCAGGCGCTGGACCACCTGCTGCGCGGGGCGATCATCACCTGGGCCGAGCAGGTCGGCCTGCCTGCCACCGGCATCGCCGGGCTGCGCCAGATTGCCCGCCACGAAGGCATCGAGGACGATTTCCGGCTGATGCTGGCGTTGAAGGTGCTCAACCCGGAAATGCCGTTGATCCATCGGGGCGACATCGTCACGCCCGGCTGGTTGCTTGAGCACCCGTTGGAGGGCTACCGGCTGATCAGCGGTTCGGTGCCGGACCTGCTGGAACACCTGCAGACCGACAACTGGCTGTGCAGGCTCAAGCGGCGCGAGGAAAGCGTACGCCAGCGCGCGCTGCACCAGCACATCGCCCTGGTCGAGGAATCCCTGCGCGTCTACCTGCTGTCCACCTCGCGGGCCAAGCTGGCCTCGCAATGGCAGGAACGCCAGCGCCTGCTGCCTGACACCGCGCATCCCGGGCTGCTGTCGCTGGCCGAGCGCCGGGTGGTGGCCGAAGAAGACCTGATCGTGTTGCTGAGCGCGGAAATCGGCCAGTTCCGCAGTGCCGAGGCCATCCTTGCCGAGGCGGCCACACTCGCCGCAAGCGCCGGTCTCGACGCCTTCGACAGCGACGCAGCCGCGGCCCTGCTACAGCACCCGCGTACCGAGCTGTATCGCAGCGTGGACGCGCGCATCCTGGGCTTCGCCCGCTCCGGCCTGCCCGTGGTGGATGGCTGGGCCGAGCAGTTCCGGCTGGAACGGCGCATGCCGCTGGCGCGCGCCCTGGTGGTGCTGGCCGTGCCCGCCAGCCGCTGGCTGCAGCCGCAGAAGCAGCAGTACGTGTCGCAGATCCTGGACTTCTTCGAAAAGAAAGTGGTCACGGCGGTGATGCGTGGCCCGCTGGTGCGCATGAGCATCGGCAAGACCACCGCACGCGTGGACATGCACGACGTGGACAGCGCCCGGCGCCCCGCCGCCGCGCTGCTCGATCACCTGTTGCAGCGCAACGCGCGCGCCGTGCAGCTGGACCCCGAATCGTTCCAGCGCAACCCGCTGCTGGAGCCCCGCCTGATGGCCCTGGCACGACAGAGCGCGCTGTACAAGCGCGACACCGGCATCGATGGGCTGTATCTGGGCTTTCCGTTCCTGCTCAGCCGCGATCCGCGCGGCACCTCGCGCACCCGCATCATTCCGCTGCTGCTGTGGCCGGCCACGCTGCTGCTGGAGCCGGGCACGCGCGGCCAGGTCGGGCTGGCCTTCGATGGCGAACGCGAGGAAGTACGGCTCAACCCTGCGCTTGAAAGCGTGCTGGGTGCCGAGACCTGCAAGCGCTGGCGCAGCACCGCCGACGAACTGCTGGGACGCTCGGCGATCCGGGCCGCCGATGTGATGGATGCCTTCGGGATGCTGGCCACGATCCGCTCGCGCAGCCTGGTCGGCCTGCCCCCGAGCAGCGTGGAGGTGGCGCCCTACCAGGACGAACTGGAGTGCGCCGCGGTACTGTTCCATGTCACGTTCATGGGCCAGGCCATCGGCGAAGACCTGCGCCAGCTCAAGGTTCTGTCGCCGTCCGGCACCGGCCTCGAAACCGCGTTGCGGCTGGCACCGCCGACCGACACCGACGGCACGGCCTCGCCTGCCACGCCGGAGCTGCAGCGCTACTTCACCGTGGCCAGCGATCCCTCGCAGGAAGCGGCAGTGCTGCAGGCACGGCAGGGACCGGGCCTGTTGATCGAAGGCCCGCCTGGCACCGGCAAGAGCCAGACCATCGTCAACATGGTGGCCGACGCGATCGGCCGGCAACGCAGCCTGCTGATCGTCTGCCAGAAGCATGCGGCGTTGGAGGTGGTGCACAAGCGCCTGGTCGCCGAAGGGCTGGGCCAGCGCGTGGTCATGCTCAACGACGTCAACCGCGACCGCGAACCGGTCATCCGCAGCATCCGCGAGCAGCTCGACGCCCTGTTTACCGCCGGCGCCACGCAAACGGCCTGGCAGCAGCAGCGCCAGCAGGTGGCCGCGCGGATCGAGGCACTGGAAGGCGAACTGGATCGCCACCAGCACAGCCTGCACCAGATCGACGACGCCACCGGGCTGAGCTACCGGCGCCTGCTCGGCGAACTGATCGCGCTGGACGCCGGCACGCCCCCGCTGGTCCTGCCCGCCCTGCGCCAACGCCTGCTGGCACTGGACCTGCCCACCCTGGTGCAGCGCGAAGAAGCCTGCGCGCCCTTGATCCGGTTGTGGCTGCCGGCCCGTTACGAGGGCA
This sequence comes from Stenotrophomonas sp. TWI809, assembly GCF_039673205.1. Classification (NCBI taxonomy): domain Bacteria; kingdom Pseudomonadati; phylum Pseudomonadota; class Gammaproteobacteria; order Lysobacterales; family Lysobacteraceae; genus Stenotrophomonas; species Stenotrophomonas sp. TWI809. The sequence goes on from NZ_JBDJLE010000001.1 coordinate 155,963, forward strand.
GCCCGCTGGCGCAGCTGCGCCCCTTCGCGGCCGACGCGGACACCCTCGCCGCGTTCGTTGCCGCCCTGCAGACGTTCACCGCGGCCGAACAGCACCGGCAGGCGATCCTGCTGGCGCACCCGGCCACCTTCGAGCTGGACGATCCCGCGCCGCACCAGGCGTGGAAGTCGGCGCACGTGGCGACCCTGCTCGGCCTGGATGACGCACAACGGAGCCGACTGGCACGCTGGCTGCCGCTGTTCCGCACCGCACGCGTGGGGCAGCCAAGCCAGGGTGACATCGCGCTCGACCGGCTGCAGCAGATCGAGAAGGCCGTGGCGGCGCTCGACCTTGAGGCCTACTCCAGCACGCTGTCACCGGTGCTCGCCAGCGTCGACGAGCGCACGCTTGCGCAGCTGCAGCGCGATGCCGCGCGCGTGCTGGGCGCGCGCGGCCTGCTGGCGCGCATCAACCCGCTGCACCTGCTGCGCCGGCGACGGGTGAACCGCGTCCTGCAGGCGCAGTCCCATGCGATGGGGGAAGCGGGCACCGCAGCACTGCTGGCCGGCGCGACGCTGGAAGCGCGCCTGCGCCCGCTGCGCACCGAACTGGCCGGCCTGCACCAACAGCTGGCGCTGGACCCGGTTGGCCAACAGACCGGCATCGCGCTGGGCCCGATGGCACGCGCCAGCGCGCGCCAATTGCTGGATGTACAGGCACTGGCGCAGGCGCTGGCGCAGTCGCCGCGCCCCCAGCAGGCCGACGACGCGGCGCTGGCGGGCGACCGCGCGCACCTGGACGCACTGCTGCAGGACCTGGATGCCTCGCTCGCCCGGCATGCCGCCCGCCATGCCAGCGCGCAGCAGCTCGCACTGCTGGCCGACTGGCTGGAGCAGGCGCTGGTCGATGCATTGGCCGCCGCCATCGCCCACAACCACAGCAACGCCCAGGTGCTGCAGCACCTGCACGATGCCCTGCCCCATCTGCCCGCCTATCAGGCCTTCCGCGGTCGCGCCGGGCAGCTGTCAAGCGCAGACCTCGAACTGCTGGCACTGCTGCGCCACCTGCAACCGCAGCTGGATACTCTTGCCAGCGACGCGCTGGAGCCGGCCGTGCGCCGCCTGTTGCATCGCGAAGCACGGCTGGGCTGGAAGCACCGCATGGAGCAGGCGAACCCGGCGCTGCAGTTCGGTCAGGATGAAACCCAGGCCAAGGTCGCCAGCCTGGCCGCTGCCGACCAGCAGATGCGGCGGCTCAACCGCCAGATGCTGGGCACCCACATCGACCTGGAGCAGTTGGGCAACCGCAAGCAGTGGGAAGACGTCACCCGGCTGACCGGGCGCCGTTCGCGCCGCCTGCGCGAGTTCATCGAGCTGGGCAGCGAACTGGGCCTGATGCACCTGCGCCCGGTCTGGCTGATGAACCCGGACGTGGCCAGCCGCGTGCTGCCACTGCAGGCGGGGCTGTTCGACACGGTGATCTACGACGAGGCCTCGCAGATGCCGGTCGAGTTCGCCCTGCCCACGCTGTTCCGTGGCCGGGTCACGGTCGTCAGCGGTGATGAGAAGCAGATGCCGCCCACCGCCTTCTTCTCCAGCCGGGTGGAAAGCGATGAAGCAGAGGTCTTCGATGGCGACGAGCCCGATGCCGAGGTCGATGCCGAGCAGCGCGACGCCTTCGAGGAAACCTGGAACCGGCGCGAGATCAAGGATTGCCCGGACCTGCTGCAGCTGGCCCGCAATGCCCTGCCCAGCACCACGCTGCAGATCCACTACCGCTCGGCGTACCGCGAACTGATCGGCTTCTCCAATGCGGCCTTCTACGGCAACCGGCTCAACGTGCCGGTACGTCATCCGCGCAGCAGCATCGCGCGGATCAAGCCGCTGGAGCTGATCCAGGTCGACGGTGTGTACCAGCACCAGAGCAACCCTGCCGAAGCGGCGCGTGTGGTGGAGTACCTGGCCCAACTGTGGCAACGGCCCTATGCCATGCGCCCCTCGGTGGGCGTGGTCACCTTCAATCGCAAGCAGGCCGAGTTGATCGAGGAACACCTGGAGCAGCGCGCCGGGCAGGATGCCGCCTTCCGCGCCGCATTCGCCGAGGAACGCGAGCGCAGCGAAGACGGCGAGGACATGGCGGTCTTCGTCAAGAACGTGGAAAACGTACAGGGCGACGAGCGCGACATCATCGTGTTTTCCTCCACCTTCGGCCGCAACGCGCAGGGCACCTTCCGGCGCAACTTCGGCGTGCTCGGCCAGACCGGCGGCGAGCGCCGCCTCAACGTGGCCGTCACCCGCGCCCGGCAACGGGTGGTGATGATCACCTCGATGCCGATCGCCGACATCTCCGACCTGTTCAACACCCAGCGTGCCCCGGCCAGCCCGCGCGACTACCTGCAGGGTTACCTGGAGTACGCCCGGGCCCTGTGTGCCGGCGAGTTCGACGGCAGCGCACGGCTGTTGGATCGCCTGCAGACCGACCGCAGCGTGGCCAACCGCACCCACGCGGCGCCCGCCGACGGCTTCACGCAGATCGTCGGTGCCTACCTGCAGTCGCTGGGATGGAATGCGGCCGCCGCCAGCGAAGGCGATGCATTCGGGCTGGACTTCGCCATCGAACACCCCGACACCGGCAACTTCGCCATCGGCATCGAGTGCGACGCGCCCAGCCACCCGCTGCTGGCGCATGCCCGCGCCCGTGAAATCTGGCGACCCTCGGTCCTGCGTCGCGCCATCGGCGGCATCCACCGGGTGTCCTCGCATGCCTGGTACCACGACGGCGAGGCCGAACGGGCACGCCTGCGCGTTGCCATCGAGGCGGCCATGGCCCCCGCCCCGGTGCCGCCCCCGCCTGTCCCCGCGCAACCGGAAACCCTGCCATGAGTGGTCCCAAAGTCGTCCGTATCGTGACTGCCGAAGAACTGCTGGCCCTGCGCGAGGCGATGCTGCACCGGCTGGACCAGGCGGTAGCGCGCTGGCAGGCGCAGTGCGAGCAGGTCGGCGAGCGTGACGCCTCGGCCGTGGCCGCCGTCATGGCACGCCGCCAGGCGCTGCAGGCACTGCTGGCAGACAGCGACAACACGCGGTATGCGCAACTGATCGAGGCCGAAATCGCCTTCCTGCAGGCCGACACCCGCGACCGCGAGGCGCGCGCCGTGGACCGCGCTGCGGCAGGCCGCCAGCAGCAGCGGCGGCAGCGCGACAACGCTGCGGCCGTGCTCAAAACGCTGCAGGATCGACCCGTCGATGCAGACGCGGGCCTGCTGCAGGCGCTACGGGCACTGGCCGACGGTCACCCCGGCGCTGACGCAGAGGCGGTGCTGGCCCGTGCCTTCGCCCTCCTTTCGCCCCCGCAGGAGCAGGCAACACTGAGCGACGGCCAGCGCGCCTTGGCTGCCGCATTGCAGACCTCGGCGCCCATCCCCACGCTGGCCGACTGGGCCGCCGGGCAGCCCGCCGAGCCCGGACGCGAGGCGCGCCTGCTGCGCGTGGACCGCTACATCGCCGAACTGCAGGTACTGCAAGGTCCGGCAGTCGCCGCGCCCTACCTGGAGGCGCTGCACCACGCCGAGCAGGAAACCGCTCCGCAGCGCCGCAACCTGCTGCTGGACAGCCTGGTTCTGGAACTGGCCGCCGCCTCGGTCGCGTTCGCCCAGCGCCGCGTGCAGCTGGAGCGGCTGCAGGATGTGGCCAGCAGGCTGGCGGCACTGGACCCGGTTGACCCTGCGCCGTTGCTGGCCCAGGTGGGCGCGTGCAGTACCGACACCGCGCTGCCGCTGCTGTCCGCGCTGACCCAGCAGTGCGACAGCGCCCTGGCCAGCCACCAGCAGGCGCTGGCGGCAGTTTCCCGGCGCCAGGCCGTACTCGACGGTCTGGCAAGTCTCGGCTATGAGGTGCGCGAAGGCATGGCCACCGCTTGGCAGGACAGTGGCGCGGTGGTGCTCAAGAAAGCCGCCACCCCCGGCTATGGCGTTGAAGTGGGCGGCCAGGCCGACGGTGGGCGTCTGCAGGTTCGGGCCGTGGCGCTGGCGGCCGACCGCGACCGCAGTCGCGACCGCGACATCGAAACCCTGTGGTGCGGCGAGTTCGGACGGCTGCAGGCGCTGTTGCACGGTCAAGGCACCGAACTGGTGGTCGAACGGGCCCTGGGCGTGGGTGAGGTGCCCTTGAAGGAGGCCATCGCTACCGCGACGCCGTCCGGACAGGTGCAGGTGTCGCACGCGCGCAGCGGCTCGATCTGACGTCACGGAACGGTTCTTGCACGACCCCGGGTATTCCCCCGTGTCGTGCAGCCCATGTCCGAGAACGAACAAGCCGGCGAAAAGACCGAATTACCGACCGAAAAGCGCCTGCGCGATGCCCGGGAACAGGGCAACATCCCGCGCTCGCGGGAACTGGCGACGGCGGCCGTGTTCGGTGCCGGCGTACTGGCGTTGATGGCGTTCTCCGGCACCATCGCCCGCAACGCCAAGAGCTGGATGCAGTTCGCGCTCAGCCCCGAGCCGGGCCTGCGCCTGCACCCACAGGCGCTGTTCGGCCACTTCGGCGAATTGATGCTGCGCTTGATGCTGGCCATGTGGCCGCTGCTCGTGATCTGTCTGCTGGCCTGTTTCCTGTCGCCGGTGGCGATGGGCGGGCTGCGCTGGTCGAACAAATCGCTGATGCCCGATTTCAAACGGCTCAGCCCGATGGCCGGCATGAAGCGCCTGTACGGGCCTGAAGCGATTGCCGAGTTCACCAAGTCGCTGCTGCGCATCGCCTTCGTCGGCACCGCTGCGGGGCTGGTGGTGTGGCACGGCACCCGCTCGCTGCGCGACCTGCTCAACCAGCCCCTGGAAGCGGCGATGGTGCATGGCCTGGGCTTCACCCTGAAGCTGATGCTGGCCACCGGCGGCGCGATGATGCTGTTGGCCGCCATCGATGCGCCGTACCAGCGCTGGAACTGGATGCGCAAGCTGAAGATGACCCGTGAAGAGCTGCGCCGGGAAATGAAGGAAAGCGAAGGCAGTCCCGAGGTCAAGGGCCGCATCCGCCAGCTGCAGCAGCAGATGTCCAACCGCCGGATGATGGAGGCGGTGCCCACCGCCGATGTCGTGGTGGTCAATCCCACCCATTACGCGGTCGCCCTGAAGTACGACGGCGGAAAGATGGGGGCGCCCACCGTGGTCGCCCTGGGCGTGGATGAAACCGCCCTGCGCATCCGTGAAGTGGCCGACGGCAACAAGGTCGCCATCGTCTCCGCCCCGCCTTTGGCACGCGCCTTGTATCGGGAAGGTCAACTTGGAAAGGAAATTCCCGTGAGACTGTATTCGGCCGTGGCCCAGGTGCTCTCCTACGTCTACCAGCTGCGCAGCTGGGGGACCGGCCCGATGCCGGCGGCACCGAGCATCGATATCGATGAATTCGGCAAGGGAGGCCGCCCATGAGCGCGCAACCTGCCGGGATGAACGTGCGCCGCGCGCTGGACATGATCCGCCACGGCCTGGGGGCCCCGCTGATCGTGCTGGCCCTGCTGGCCATGGTGGTGGTGCCGCTGGCGCCGCCGGTGCTCGATGCACTGTTCACTTTCAACATCGCCATCTCGCTGATGGTGCTGCTGGCGGTGGTCTACGTGAAGCGCCCGCTGGATTTCACCATCTTCCCGATCGTGCTGCTGGTCACCACGATGCTGCGGCTGGCATTGAACGTGGCCTCCACCCGCGTGATCCTGCTCAACGGCCAGAACGGCCACGAAGCGGCCGGCAAGGTGATCGCCTCCTTCGGTGAGTTCGTGATCGGCGGCAACTACGCGGTCGGCATCGTGGTGTTCGCGATCCTGACCATCATCAACTTCGTGGTGATCACCAAGGGTGCCGGGCGCGTGTCCGAAGTGACCGCACGCTTCATCCTCGATGCCATGCCCGGCAAGCAGATGGCGATCGACGCCGATCTCAACGCCGGTTTGCTGACGCGTGAAGAGGCCAAGGCCCGTCGTGAGGAGGTCCGCGAGGAAGCCGACTTCTACGGCGCGATGGACGGTGCCAGCAAGTTCATCCGCGGCGATGCGATCGCCGGCATCCTGATCCTGTTCATCAACCTGGTCGGTGGCCTGGCGGTCGGCGTGCTCCAGCACGGCATGCCGTTTGGGGATGCCGCCGCGACCTACACCCTGCTCTCCATCGGTGACGGCCTGGTCGCCCAGCTCCCGGCGCTGCTGGTGTCCTCGGCGGTCGCCATGCTGGTCACCCGCGCCTCGCGCTCGCAGGACATGGCCCAGGCCATGATGGGCCAGGTGTTCGGCCAGTACCGTGCGCTGACCATCGCCGCCGCGATTCTGGCGGTGGTCGGCCTGGTGCCGGGCATGCCCAACGTCGCCTTCTTGACGCTGGCCGCGATCCTCTTCTTCATCGCGTGGAAGGCCTGGAAGAAGAGCACGGCCGAAGCCCGCGCCGCCGAATCTCCCGCCGCCAACCGTCCCGATACCCTCGGCCTGCCCGGCGCCGCGCCCTCGCCCACCGCCGAGCTGACCTGGGATGAACTGCGCCCGGTCGATCCGCTCGGCCTGGAAGTCGGCTACCGGTTGATCCCGTTGGTGGACAAGAACCAGGGCGGCGAGCTGATGGCGCGGATCAAGGGGGTGCGCCGCAAGCTCACCCACGACATCGGCTTCCTGATTCCCTCCGTCCATATCCGCGACAACCTGGAACTGCCGGCCACCGCGTATCGCCTGCTGATCCACGGCGTGCCGGTGGCAACCGCCGAGATCCACCCCGACCGCGAACTCGCGTTGGACCCGGGCAGCGCCCTGGGGACCCTGGAAGGCATCGCCGGCAAGGATCCCGCCTTCGGCCTGGATGCGACCTGGATCCAGCCGCACCAGCGCGCCAATGCCGAATCGATGGGCTACACCGTGGTCGACCCGGCCACCGTGGTCGCCACCCATCTGTCGCACCTGATCCGTGAGCACGCCCCGGAACTGCTTGGCCATGAAGAAGTGCAGCAGCTGCTGGCCAACCTGGCCAAGAGCGCGCCGAAGCTGGTCGAAGATCTGACGCCCAAGTCGCTGCCGCTGTCGGCCGTGGTGCGCGTGCTGCAGAACCTGCTGATCGAGCGCATTCCGATCCGCCAGCTGCGCAAGATCGTCGAATCGCTGGTGGAAAGCGCGCCGACCAGCCAGGACCCGGCCGTGCTCACCGCTGCCGTGCGCAACGCGCTGGGCCGTTTCATCGTGCAGGAGATCGCCGGGATGTCGCCGGAGCTGCCGGTCTTCACCCTCAACCCGCAACTGGAACGGGTCTTGCAGGAGTCCACGCAGGGCAACGGCGCCGCGCTGGAACCCGGACTCGCCGAGCGACTGCATCAAAGCCTGGCCGAATGTGTCGGCAAGCAGGAAGCGAAGAACGAGCCGGCGGTCGTGCTGGTGCCTGGCCCGGTTCGTGCCGCGCTGGCACGGCTGGTACGCCACAGCGTCCCCTCGCTGTCCGTACTGGCCTACAGCGAGGTGCCCGAGGACAAACGGTTGAAGCTGGTCGGCACGATCAGTTGAGCCGGACACCCAACGGCACCGCGACAGAAAACAGACACCTCATTCGATTTCACCGCAGCAGGAAATAAAGGGACTCCCTGACCGTGCAGACCACCGACAACCAGCGTTTCCCTTCCACCACTCCGCCGCCCCAGTCCCGGTACCACAGCATGAAAATCAAACGCTTCGTCGCCTCCGATATGCGCTCGGCCATGAACCTGGTGCGCAAGGAACACGGTCCGGACGCAGTGATCCTGTCCAACCGCCGGATCGAGGAAGGTGTCGAAATCGTGGCGGCGGCCAACTACGACGAAAGCGCCGTACAGCGTGCGCTGGAAGCGGCCCGCAAGGACGTCGCGCCGCCGGCACCGCGCCCGCGCAGCGCCGCCGATGCCGTGATTGCCGCCGTGACCCGCCGCAAGGCCCCGGTCGCCACGCCCGAGCCGGTGGCCGCGACCACCTCGGCCGTGGCCGCACTGGCCCGCGCCGCCGTCGGCGCGACCGGTCGCACGCTGGATACCGCCAACGAAATCGTGCCGCCGCCGGGCAGCGACGGTTTCGCTGCCACCCTGGCCCGCGCCAGCGTCAGTCCTGCCGTCAATGAACCGTCGCTGCCGGAGCAGATCTTCGCGCCGTTCAATGTCGAGCAGGCCGCGGCCGCCTCGCCTGCCGCACCGGTGGATGCCGTCGCCGCGCCGGCCCCGATCAACCGCGCCCGCTTCGTGATCGATCCGCCGTTGGAGGAGACGGACGAGACCGTACTGCAGGGCGCCGCCGTGCCGGTGCCGGTCGTCGCTGCTGCCCTGCCGCCGGCACTCCCGCTGCCGATCGCCGAGACCGTCATCGCCGCCGCCAATGAACCGGCACCGGTCGTGGCGAGCGTGCCGGAACTGACGGTCATCCAGCGCGACGACGAAGAAATCCGCCAGCTGCGCCATGAAGTGGCCGGCATGCGCCATGTCATCGAGCGTGAGATGCACCGGTTCACCGATGAGCGCCTGCGCGGCTCGCCGGTCCGCGCCGCCGCGCTGGACCTGATGGACGAATACGGCTTCGACGCCGGCATCAGCCGCGACGTGGCCATGCAGATTCCGCTGGATACCGAGGCCCACCGTGGCCGCGGCCTGATGCTCGGCCTGCTCTCCAAGAAGCTGCCGATCGCCCCGGTCGACCCGCTTGAAGCCGGCGGCGTGATCGCCCTGGTCGGCCCGACCGGCGCCGGCAAGACCACCACCATTGCCAAGCTGGCCTCGCGTTTCGCCGAGGCGCATGCCGCCCGCGACGTGGCCCTGGTCACCACCGATACCGGCCGCATCGGCGCCCGCGAGCAGCTGTACGGCTTCGGCCGCCAGCTCGGCATCGCCGTCCACGAGGCCAGCAGCGGCAGTGATCTGAACCAGCTGCTGGAGCGGCTGAAGGACTACAAGCTGGTCCTGATCGACACCGCTGGCCTGGGCCCGCGCGACCGCGCCCTGGCCGCCCAGCTGCAGTGGCTGCGCGCCGCCGAGCAGATCCGCACACTGCTGGTGCTGCCGGCCAACACCAGCTTCGGCGACATGGACGAGGTGGTGCGCCGCTTCAGCGCCGCCAACCCGCAGGGCGTGGTGTTGAGCAAGCTGGACGAAACCGGCCGCTTCGGTACCGCCCTTTCGGTGGCCGTGGATCACCGCCTGCCGATCACCTGGGTCACCGATGGCCAGGACGTTCCTGAAGACCTGCACCGTGCCAGTGCGGCCAATCTTGTACTTCGCCTTGAAGATTTGCGCCGCGCGGCCGATATGCCCTGCAACCCGGAGTTGAACCATGCCGTCGCGTGAGTATGCCAAGCTGACCAAGACCTTCCCGTTGTCGGCTACCCGAAGCCAGCCGCTGGGCCCGGTCCGCACCATCGCCGTCACCGGCGGCAAGGGCGGCGTGGGCAAAACGAACGTTTCGGCCAATCTGGCCGTGGCGCTGGCGGACATGGGCAAGCGCACGCTGCTGCTGGACGCCGACCTCGGCCTGGCCAACATCGACGTGATCCTGGGCCTGCAGCCGAAGGTGACCCTGGCCGACCTGGTCGCCGGGCGCTGCACGCTGGAAGAAGTGATCATCGAAGGCCCCGGCGGCGTGCTGGTGGTCCCGGCCGCCTCCGGCCGTCGCCACATGGCCGAGCTGCAGCCGGCCGAGCACGTCGGCCTGGTCAACGTGTTCTCCGAGCTCGAGCGCGAGCTGGACATCATGATCGTGGATACCGCCGCCGGCATCACCGATGGCGTGCTGACCTTCTGCCAGGCCGCACAGGACACCGTGGTGGTGGTCTGCGATGAGCCGGCGTCGATCACCGACGCCTACGCGCTGATCAAGGTGCTCTCGCGCGAGCGCGGCGTGGACCGCATCCAGGTGGTGGCCAACATGGTCCGCGACCCGAACGAAGGCCGCGTGCTGTACGAAAAGCTGAGCCGCGTGTGCGAGAAGTTCCTCGCCGATGTCTCGCTGAACTACCTGGGCTGCGTGCCGCAGGATGACTGGCTGCGCCTGTCGGTGCAGCGCCAGCAGCCGGTGGTGAAGGCCTACCCGTCCAGCCCGGCCGCCCTGGCGCTGACCGAGATCGCGCGCCGCACTGCCCGCTGGCAGGCCCCGACCGAGCCGCGTGGCGGGGTCGAGTTCTTCCTGGAACGCATCCTCAAGCAACGCGGGGTGACGGTATGAAGGGCGCAGCACAATACAAAGAGGTCCAGCGCACCGCGGCCAACGAGTGCATTGCCCAGCACTCGGATCTGGTCCGCCGCATCGCCCACCATCTGGCGGCACGTCTGCCAGCCAGCGTGGAGGTCGACGACCTGATCCAGGCCGGCATGATGGGCCTGATCGAGGCCTCGCGCAGCTACGACGCCGACCAGGGCGCCTCGTTCGAAACCTACGCCTCGATCCGCATCCGCGGTTCGATGATCGACGAGATCCGCCGTGGCGACTGGGTGCCGCGCTCGGTGCACCGCCGCGCCCGCGATGCCGCCGCGACCATCCGTCGCCTGGAGCAGAGCACCGGCCGTGCCGCCAGCGCCACCGAAGTGGCCGCCGCGATGGACATGCCGCTACCCGATTACCTGCGCCTGATGGAAGACGCATCACGGGGCCAGGTGCTGAGCCTGGAATCGCGGATCGAGGACCAGGGAGAACTGGACACCGTCGCCCAGGGCGGCCCGACCCCGCAGCAGGTGCTGGAACGCGGTGAGTTCGGGCGTGAGCTGGGCAACGCGATCGGCCTGTTGCCCGAGCGCGAACAGCTGGTGCTGTCGCTGTACTACGAGCAGGAACTGAACCTGAAAGAGATCGGCGCCGTGTTGGGTGTCAGCGAATCGCGCGTGTGCCAGATCCATGGCCAGGCCGTGCTGCGCCTGCGGGGCCGGCTGAAGATCTTCGAGGCGGCAGACGCCGGCCTCGAGAACCATTGAAATCGAGGAAAGTGCTTTGAACAAGAACATGCGTATCCTGATCGTCGACGACTTCTCGACCATGCGTCGTATCGTCAAGAACCTGCTGGGCGATCTGGGCTTCACCAACACGGCCGAAGCCGAGGACGGGCATGCGGCGCTGGCGATGTTGCAGAGCCAGCCGTTCGATTTCGTGGTCACCGACTGGAACATGCCGGTGATGACCGGCATCGACCTGCTCAAGGCGGTGCGTGCCGACGCCAAACTCAAGACGCTGCCGGTGCTGATGGTGACCGCCGAAGCCAAGCGCGAGCAGATCATCGAAGCGGCCCAGGCCGGCGTGAACGGCTACATCATCAAGCCGTTCACCGCCCAGACCCTGGAAGAAAAGCTCGGCAAGATCTTCGAACGCCTGGCGGCGAGCGCCTGATGGACACCCTGAGCGACAAATCCGCGCTGGTGCAGCGCCTGCAGGACGCCCTGGCCGCGCTGGAAAGCGGTGACGAAGCCGGTTGGCGCCGGGAAATCGACGCCCTCGCCGCGCTGCGCACGCAGCCGATGATGGCCGGCCTGAACCGCCTGGCCCGCGAGCTTGGCCAGGCCCTGGGCGAACTGCCCAGCCTGCCCAGCGAAGCCGGCGAGCTGGATGATGCCTGCGCGCGCCTGGACCACGTGGTGGCGATGACCGAACAGGCCACCCACCGCACCCTGGACCTGGCCGAGGAATGTCGCTCGCTCACCGAACAGCTGCGCGCCAACGGGCTGACGCCCGATCAGGGCCAGCAGCTGGACCGGATCCGCCACAACCTCACCGAAATCGCGCTGACCCAGAGCTACCAGGACCTGACCGGGCAGATCATCCGCCGCGTGGTCGGGATCGTGCGTCGCGTGCATGAGGGCTTCGGTGCGCTGGGCCTGCCCCCGCAGGAAGATGAGAAGAAGCGCGACACCAACGGCCTGGCCGGCCCGGCCGTGAACGGCCTGGATCGCCATGCGGTGTCACAGAACGACGCCGACGACCTGCTCTCGGACCTGGGACTGTAACGCTCATGAGTGCTGTGCCAGACGATATCGCTGCCGACTTCATCCTCGAGGCCCAGGAAATCCTGGATCGCCTCGGCGAACAGCTGGTGTCGCTGGAGCAGGCGCCCCAGGATGCCGACCAGCTCAACGCCGTGTTCCGTGGCTTCCACACGCTCAAGGGCGGTGCCGGCTTCCTCGGCATCCAGGCGATGGTCGAGCTGTGCCACGCGGCCGAGGAAACCCTCGGCATGGCCCGCTCCGGCCAGGCCACGCTGCAGGCTCACCACTTCGATGCAGCCCAGCAATCGCTGGATTACCTGCAGTCGATGCTGGATTCGGTCTCGGCCGGAACCGAGCCCGGCTATGCCCCGCCGGAGCTGATCGCCCAGTTCGACGTCAACGGGCCGGCCTCGCCGGCGCCTGCGGCCACCGCCACGGCCAGCAGCGGCGGCGGCGAGATGATCACCGATGATGAGTTCGAGGCGCTGCTCGACCAGTTGCACGGCGGCGCCGCACCGACCGCCATCGCGGCCCCGAAAAGAGATGACGGCCTGATCGGCGAGGACGAGTTCGAAGCCCTGCTGGACCAGCTGCACGGTGGCGCCGTTCCTGGTGCCAAGGCCATTGCCGCCGCGCCGGTGGCTGCACCGCGCGCCGTGGCTGCGCCGGCCGCCCCGAGCGCCAAGCCGGCCCCGGCCAAGCCGCTCGCCGAAGCCGAACACACCGTGCGCGTGGATACCAAGCGCCTGGATGCGATCGTCAACCTGATCGGCGAGCTGGTGCTCTCGCGCAACCGGCTCAAGACTCTGCGTGCGCGCCTGCACGATGAAGAACTGGACCGCGCGGTCTCCACGCTGGACATCGCCACCGCACGCCTGCAGTCGGCGGTCATGCGCACCCGCATGCAGCCGGTCGGCAAGGTGTTCTCGCGCTTCCCCAAGGTGGCACGCGATGTCGCGCGGTCGCTGAAGAAGGAGGTCGAGCTTGAGCTGATCGGCGCGGAAACCGAGCTGGACCGCAACCTGGTCGAAGCGCTGGCCGATCCGCTGGTCCATCTGGTCCGCAACGCGATCGACCACGGCGTGGAAATGCCGGACCTGCGCGAGGCCCAGGGCAAGCCACGCAGTGGCCACGTGCGCCTGTCGGCCCAGCAGGAAGGCGACTACGTCAGCATCGAAGTGCAGGACGACGGCGCGGGTATCGACCCGGAACGCCTGCGTCAGAAAGCACGCGAGAAGGGCTTGATCGATCCGGAGGCCGCCGCCCGCCTGAGCAGCGAGGAATGCCTGCACCTGGTGTTCCTGCCCGGCTTCTCGACCAAGCAGCAGGTCACCGACATCTCCGGCCGCGGCGTGGGCATGGACGTGGTCCAGTCCCGCATCCGCGAGCTCAGCGGCCAGATCCAGATCCAGTCCGAGCTGGGCCGCGGCAGCCGCTTCATGATCCGCGTGCCGCTGACCCTGGCGATCCTGCCGACCCTGCTGGTGCAGGCCGGCGAAGACGTCTACGCCCTGCCCCTGGCCCGCGTGATGGAGGTGCTGCACGCCCCCAACACGTCCCTGGGCTGGTTCGACGGCCGCGCCGTGCTGGACCGCAAATCGCACACGCTGGCCCTGGTGGATCTGCGTCACTGGCTGGATGTGGAGCCGATGCCGTCCTCACTGCTGACCATCGTGGTGCTGCAGGCCGGTGAAGCCCGCTTCGGCCTCGTGGTCGACCAGGTCCGCGGCCGCGAGGAAGTGGTGATCAAGCCGCTGCCCAAGGCCCTGCGCGGCCTGCGCGGCTACGCCGGTGCCACCCTGATCGGCGACGGCCGCATGTCGCTGATCCTCGACGTAGACGGCCTCCGCTGACGCCGGTAGAGCCGACCGTTGGTCGGCTGCTTTACCCCCAAAAACTGTGACCGCCGCCCCACCGGATTCCTTCGGCATCTCAAGTCCCATTCACACAAGCCGATAACGGACCCATGGACAGACTCAGCCTCATTGGACTTTTCCTCGCGTTGGCCTCACTGGTCGGCGGCAGCATCCTCAAGGGGGCTGGTCTGGCGTCGCTGTGGTCGCCGGCCGCCTTCGTGATCGTCATCGTCGGCACCATCGCCTCGATCCTGCTGCACACCTCGCCGGCCGTGTTCAAGCACGCCTTCAAGATCGTGAAGTGGGTGATCCTGCCGCCGAGCAGCGACCGCCGCCACCTGATCCAGCAGATCGTGGAGTGGAGCAACATCGCCCGCCGCCAGGGCCTGCTCGGTCTGGAAGCGCAGGTCGACGCCCAGGACGATCCGTTCCTGCGCAAGGGGCTGCAGCTGCTGGTGGACGGCGTGGAGCCGGAAACCATCCGGCACATGATGGAGATCGAGCTGAGCAGCCAGGAGAGCCAGGACCTGGCCGCCTCCAAGGTGTTCGAGGGCATGGGCATCTATGCGCCGACGCTGGGCATCATCGGCGCGGTGCTCGGCCTGATCGCGGTGATGAAGAATCTTGCCGATCCGAGCAAGCTCGGCCACGGCATCGCGGCGGCGTTCACCGCCACCATCTACGGCATCGCCTCGGCCAACCTGCTGTTCCTGCCGGTCTCGGCCAAGCTCAAGAGCGTGATCCACCACAACAGCCGCGACCGCGAGATGATCATCGAGGGCCTGATCTCGATCGCCCAGGGTGAGAACCCGCGCAACATCGAAACCAACCTGTCCGGGTTCCTGCACTGACATGGCCCGCCGCAAGCACCACGAAGAACATGCCAACCATGAGGCCTGGGCGATCCCTTACGCCGACCTCATGACGCTGCTGCTCGCCTTCTTCGTGGTGATGTACGCCATCTCCTCGCTCAACGAGGGCAAGTACCGGATCATGGCTGACGCGCTGACCACCGCCTTTGGTGGCGCGCCGCGCACCATCAACCCGGTGCAGGTCGGCAACCAGCAGGTCCAGGGCGGCGGCTGGGACAGCCCCTCGGTGATCAGGGCCGGGACCAAGATCGGCCCCTCCGCCCCCGCCCCCAGCAACGATCCGACCCTGCTGCCGGCGATGGCCTCGCAGATGCGCATGCCGGTCTCGATCCGCAACCAGGCACAGCTCCAGAGAGCCGAGCGCCAGCTCAACGGCATCGCCGACAAGCTCACCGCCACGCTGGCGCCGCTGATCGAACGCGGCATGATCACCGTGCGCCGCACCGAGCTGTGGATCGAAGTGGAGATCAACAGCGACATCCTGTTCCCGACCGGCTCGGCCACGCTGGATGTGCACGCGCGCGACACCCTCTCCAAACTGGCCGAAGTGCTGCGCGATGCGCCCAATGGCGTGCGCGTGGAAGGCCACACCGACAACATCCCGATCGCCACCTCGCTGTTCCCCTCCAACTGGGAGCTGTCGGCCGGGCGTGCGGCCAGCGTGGTGCATCTGTTCGCTGATCAGGGCCTGCAGCCGGCACGGCTGGCGATGGTCGGCTACGGCCAGTTCCGCCCCCGCGAAGACAATGCCAGCGCCGAAGGCCGCAACCGCAACCGGCGGGTGATGGTGATCATCCTGGCCGACACCGCGCAGAGCATCGATCCGATCACCGACCGGCTCAGCGCCGATGCCGAGGCGGCCGATGCCACCCAGGCAACCGCCGCCGGCACCCCTGTTACCCCCATCGCACCGGTGCAGTTGCCACCGGTGCCGGCCGGCAGCCGCGTTGGCGCCGCCGTTCCGCCCGCAATGAAGGAGTGAACCGCATGCGTATCTGGGCTGTTGCCAATCAGAAGGGCGGCGTGGGCAAGACCACCACGACGCTTGCGCTCGGCCGCGGTCTGGCCACGCAGGGCCACCGCGTACTGTTGATCGATCTGGATCCGCATTCGTCGCTGACCCGCGCCTTCGGCGTGCCGCTGGATCCGCCGCCGCAGGGTGTGCTGGAACTGTTCGCCGCACCACCGGCCGAGCTCTCCACCCTCGCCCACCGCAGCGGCATCCCGGGCCTGGACTACGTCTGCGCGCAGGCCGCGCTGGCCACGCTGGAGCGCCGCAGCGCGAACCAGCCTGGCCTCGGCCTGGCCCTGCAGAATGCGTTGGGCCGCCATCAGGGCCAGCACGATTACATCCTGCTCGATTGCGCCCCCACCCTGGGCCTGTTGATGATCAACGCACTGGCTGCGGCCGACCGCCTGATCATCCCGACCCAGGCCGAGCCGCTGGCCCTGCACGGCCTGGATGGCATGGTCCGCACCGGCGAAATGGTCGAGCGCTCGCGCCGCCGCCCGCTGCCGATGTCGATCCTGCCGACCCTGTTCGACCGCCGCACCCGCGCCGGCAACGAAACCGTCAAGCTGATGCAGGACAAGCACGGCCACCGCGTCTGGGAAGACGCGATCCCGGTCGACACCCGCATCTGCAACGCCGCCAGCCTCACCGTGCCGCCGCAATCGGAGGATTACCCCGGGCGTGGCCTGGCCGCCTATCGCCGCGCCCTGGAATGGATCCTGGCCGATGACGCGCAGCAGATGGAGCGCGCGGCATGAACACCGCGGGGGTCCTCGACGACTACCTGGAGCAGCTGCTCGGCGACGCGATGCCGGCGCCGGCCGAGGCGCCGGTGTCCGTCGCGGGGGTCGAGGTTGATGCACTCGCCGCAGTCGACGCAGTCGAAGCAGTCGAAGCAGTCGAAGCAGTCCAAGCCGAGTCTGCCACCGGCAACGCGGGCGTCGCCGAACTAGCCCCGGCGGCTGAAGCGAGTGCCGTCGCGCCAGGCTTCGACGACCTGCTGGATGAACTGCGCAACGATCCGCTGCTGAGCGGCGCGATGACGCTCCCCACGGAGGTGCAGACGCTGGACGCCGCCCCTGTGAAGGCTGCCCTCGCGGCGCCTGCGCCAGGCTTCGACGACCTGCTCGATGAGCTGCGCAACGACCCCCTCCTCAGCGGCGCGATGCCCGCGCCCGTGGACGAATCCCGCCCAAGCTGGGACGACCTGCCAGCCGAGGTCGTCTACGAAACCGATTCCGTGGATGCAGGCACCGACGCGCCTGCGACGGCACCCTCGCCGGCGGTGGCGCCCGCCCCGGCACCGGTCGCCGCGCTGCCAACCGCCCGCGCACCGATCGCCCGGCCGATGCCTTCCATGACGCCGATGCCGCCGATGCCGGCCGCCACCAGCGTCCGCGCCGGTACCCCCTCACTGGCGCAGAGTCGCCCTGGCAGCTGGGAGGAACTACAACGCCAGGCACGCGACCCGGCCTCCAGCCCGCGCGAGAGCCGCCGCGCCAGCGAGCGCACCTCGCGCTGGCTGCGCCTGCGCTGCGGCGCCCAGGCCTACGCACTGGAGCTGCTCAAGGTCCAGGAAGTGGTCCTGCCGGTGCCGTTGCTGCCGCTGCGCGGCACCTCGCCGGCAATGCTGGGCATCATGAACCTGCGCGGCCAGGTGGTGCCGGTGATGGACCTGGGGATCCACCTGGGCAGCAGCGCGGCCGGCAACGACGCCAATACCCGCATCGTGGTGCTGGAAGAGAACGGCGAGACGATGGGGCTGCGCGTTTCGGCCGTGGAGGATGTCGCCAACCTCACCGATTCGCAGATCGAACCCCCCGATACCGCCCGCATCTGCCAGATCTCCAACGACCTCTTCCGCGGCGTGGCCCGCGGCGGCGCCCAGCCGATGATCCTGCTGGATGCAACCCAGCTGCTGAACTGACCGCCGCAACGGCTAAAGCTTCCCGGGTTATTGCCGTTATAGACCTCGGAACCGTTTGTCCGGAGCAATGATGAGCACTGTGGCCCTGGGTGATGATCTCGGTATCGAGACCAGCACCGAGCTGAAAACACGTTTGGCCCCCCTGGTGGATCAGGCCGGCGATCTGATGCTGGATGCCAGCCAGGTCGGCCGTATCCATACCGCCTCGGTGCAGGTGCTGTGCGCATTCGTCGAGGCCCGCCGCAAGGCCGGGCATCCCACCGGATTCCACGGTTGCACCGCAACCTTCCGTGATGCCGCGCGCCTGCTCGGCGTCACCCAGGCCCTCGGCCTGGATGCACCCCATGACAACCTGAAATCTGTGGAGAACGCTGCATGAGCGCACGTATCTTGGTGGTGGACGATTCGGCGTCGATGCGCCAGATGGTCTCTTTCGCCCTCACCTCGGCCGGCTTTTCCGTCGAGGAAGCCGAAGACGGCGCGGTCGCCCTCGGTCGTGCCAAGGGCCAACGCTTCAACGCGGTGGTCACCGACGTCAACATGCCCAACATGGATGGCATCGCGCTGATCCGTGAGCTGCGCCAGCTGCCGGACTACAAGTTCACCCCGATGCTGATGCTGACCACCGAATCGGCCGCGGACAAGAAGTCCGAAGGCAAGGCCGCCGGCGCGACCGGCTGGCTGGTCAAGCCGTTCAACCCGGAACAGCTGGTCGCCACCGTCCAGAAAGTCCTGGGCTGATCCCGCTTCACCCTTCCCTCCCCTCGCAACTGGACACCCCGCACCATGAGCATGGATCTGCAACGTTTCCACGCCACCTTCTTCGAAGAAAGCCGCGAGGGGCTGGATGCGATGGAAGCTGGCCTGCTGGCGCTCGAATCGGGGCAGCAGGACCCGGAGATCATCAACTCGGTGTTCCGCGCCGCGCACTCGATCAAGGGCGGCGCCGGCACCTTCGGCTTCGATGCGATCGCCGCGCTGACCCACGTGCTGGAAACGCTGCTGGACGAACTGCGCGCCGGCAAGCGGGCGCTGGAGCCGGCCGCGGTTGATGCGATGCTGGCGTCGGTGGACGTGCTGCGCGCGCTGCTGCGCGAAGCCGAACACGGCCAGGCTGCAGATCCGCAGGCGGTCGCCGAGGTCAAGGCGCGCCTGGAAGCGGTGCTGTCCGGCCACGCCGCCGCGGCGGCACCGGTCGCGGCCGCCAAGGTCGATGACACCCCGGAGGCGTGGCAGATCGGTTTCGTGCCGGCGCCATCGCTGTTCATGAGCGGCAACGACCCACTGCGCATCATCCGCGAGCTCGAGCACCTGGGCTCGCTGCAGGTCGCCGCACGTCTGGATCGCCTGCCCGGTTTCGACCAGCTTGATCCGCTCGAAGCTCACCTTGCATGGGACCTCGGCCTGGTCGGCAAGGTACCGCGCAGCAAGATCGAAGATACCTTCGCCTGGGTCGTGGACGACTGCGAACTGGACATCCGTCCGGCCGCACCGCCGAGCCTGGCCACCAGCGCGCCGGTCGAGGCCAAACCCGCCGTCGTCGCCCCTGCGGCACCGGCGGCGGCCGCACCGCCCGCCGCCGCCGCTCATGAAGCCGAGACCTCGATCCGCGTCAGCGTGGACAAAGTCGATGCGCTGATCAATCTGGTCGGCGAACTGGTCATCACCCAGGCCATGCTCAAGCAGGTCTCGCACGCGCTGGATCCGGCGCAGGCCGAGCAGCTGCTGACCGGCCTGGATCTGCTGGAACGCAATACCCGCGATCTGCAGGAAGCGGTCATCGGCGTGCGCATGCTGCCGGTGGACGCGGTGTTCCGCCGCTTCCCGCGCCTGGTCCGCGATCTGTCCTCGCGCCTGGGCAAGCACGTGCGCCTGCGCACCATCGGCGAAGGCACCGAACTGGACAAGGGCCTGATCGAGAAGATCGCCGATCCGCTCGTGCACCTGGTCCGCAACTCGATCGACCATGGTCTGGAAATGCCGGACGTGCGTCGCGAGGCGGGCAAGGACGAAACCGGTACGATCACCTTGGCGGCCTCGCACCAGGGCGGCCACATCGTGATCGAAGTCAGCGATGACGGCCGCGGCCTGAACCGCGACAAGATCCTGTCCAAAGCGCTCGAACGCGGCCTGAGCGTGCCGGACAACCCCACCGACGCGCAGGTCTGGGATCTCATCTTCCAGCCCGGCTTCTCCACCGCCGATGCCGTCACGGATCTGTCCGGTCGTGGCGTCGGCATGGATGTGGTCCGCCGCAACATCCAGGCGCTGGGTGGCGAAGTACAGCTGGAAAGCCAGGCCGGCAACGGCACCCGCGTGCTGATCCGCCTGCCGCTGACGTTGGCGATCCTGGATGGCATGACCGTTTCGGTCGCCGGCGAAACGTTGATCCTGCCCCTGGCCTATGTGCTCGAAGCCCTGCAGCCGCAGGCCGACGATGTGCGCACCATGGCTGGCGAAGGCCGGGTGCTGCGGGTGCGCGGCGAGTATCTGCCGATCCTCTCGCTCAGCGAGTACTACGGCTACGGTGGCCGTGCCATGGACGATCCGCTGGTGGTGGTCGTTGAAGGCGATGGCCAGAAGATCGCGCTGGAAGTGGACGAACTGGTCGGCCAGCAGCAGGTCGTGGTCAAGAACATCGAGAACAACTACCGGCGGATCAGCGGCGTGTCCGGTGCAACCATCCTGGGCGATGGCCGGGTCGCGTTGATCGTGGACATCGGCGGCCTCGTGCGTTCGCTCAAGGTGCCGCAGGCCGCATAACGCCGCTGCCATCGCGTTGGTCCCGACGCCGCCGCTCCCCCGGGAGCGGCGGCGTTCGTTCGTGGGCGCGCGGTCCCATGCGCATGGGCCGGAAAGTGTGAACTTCATCCACCGCCTCGCCCTCGTGGTTGCCCTGCCAACCGTTCGCCACGGTATGGCCCATCTTCCCGCAACCCTTGCAACAGCAACCATCGGCGACCGATGAACCGCAGCTGCGCTCGTGAAAAAAATGTGACGTCGCACTATCAAGTTGCAACGGATCGACGCCGCTATCCGAAGTAGCGACCACGGCAACCGGCTCGCGCCTGCGCTCCACCCTCTCCTACCCCGCTGATTCCGCCCAGCACCCCACGGCTGTGCGCCACTGCCCTGCCCGGAGTTTCAACCATGAAGTGGTTCCACGACCTGCCCATCGCCCGCAAGCTGGCGGTAGGGTTCACCCTCACCACGTTGATGACGCTGGCCCTGGGCAGCTTCGCCCTGGTCCGCCTGGGCGAGGCCAACGCACAGCTGCGCGCGATGAGTACCAACGACATTCCCTCGGTGCAGCACCTGGGCGAAGTTCGCGCGCAGCTCGGCGAGTTCCGCACCTACGAAATGGCGCAGCTGACCGTGCTCGACAAACCCGAGTCGGTTGCCGACTACGACAAGCGCATGGCCGACACCGGCAAGGTCGTCAACGTCGAGCTGGCCGCGTATGCCGCCCTGCCGGCCGGCGACAAGGAACGCCAGTTGTATGACGTGGTCGCCGCGCGCACCGCCGATTACTTCAAGGCCAACGGCCTGATAAAGGAAGCGATCGCCGCCGGCGACGGCGTCACCGCCCAGCAGATTTCCGATGAGCAGTCCCGCCCGGCACGCCGCGCCCTGTTCGCCGCGCTCAAGGAGCTGGGGGAGTTCAGCAATGGCGTGATGGCCAGCCGCATCGAGACGGCCAACGCTACCCACCAGAACAGCGTCTACGCGATCATCGGCTGCATCGTGCTGCTGTCGCTGCTGGCCGCCGTGATGGGCGTGGTCATCTCGCGCGCCATCACCCGCCCGCTGGGCCAGGCCGTGCACGCCATCCAGTCGGTCGCCCGTGGTGACCTGTCGGTCAACATCCAGGCCACCAGCAAGGATGAAGCCGGCAAGATGCTGACCGCCACCCGCGACATGACCGTGATGCTGCGCCGCTTCTCCGAGCAGACCCAGCAGATGGTCGACATGCACGCCGGCCCGGACATCAGCCACCGCATCCCGGAAGATTTCCCCGGCGTGTACGGCCAGCTGGCCGTCGGCATCAATACGGTGATCTTCGAGCACCTGGATGCGATCAAGGACGCGATCAACGTCCTCAACCAGTACGCCGCCGGCGACCTTTCGCCCAATGCCCGCCGCCTGCCCGGCAGCCGCGCGATCCTGCACGAATCAATGGATGCGGCCAAAGCCAGCCTGCTGGCGATCAATACCCAGATCCAGGCGCTCGCCCAAGCGGCCGCGGCCGGTGACTTCACCCAGCGTGGCGATGCGACGCGCTTCGACCACGACTTCCGGGTCATGATCGAGCACCTCAACACCATGATGCAGGTCGCCGATGGCAACCTGTCCCAGCTGTCGCACCTGCTGCAGTCGATCGCCAACGGCGACCTGACCGCCCGCATGCAGGGTGAGTTCCACGGGGTGTTCGCCTCGATGCGCGACGATGCCAACACCACGGTCGCCCAGCTGACCCGGATCGTCGGCCGCATCCAGCAGGCCTCTTCCAGCATCAGCACCGCAGCTGGCGAGATCGCCTCGGGCAACAATGACCTGTCGCGCCGTACCGAGCAGCAGGCCGCCAACCTGGAAGAAACCGCCGCGTCGATGGAGGAACTGACCTCCACCGTGCGCCAGAATGCCGAACACGCCCGTCAGGCGAACCAGCTTGCGATCGGCGCGCATTCGGTCGCCTCGCAGGGCGGTGACGTCGTGGGCCGCGTGGTCAGCACCATGCACGAGATCGACGCCTCCTCGCGCCGCATCGCCGACATCATCACCGTGATCGACGGCATCGCCTTCCAGACCAACATCCTGGCATTGAACGCCGCGGTGGAAGCGGCCCGTGCCGGCGAGCAGGGCCGTGGTTTCGCCGTGGTCGCCTCCGAAGTGCGCACCCTGGCCCAGCGTTCGGCCGGTGCGGCCAAGGAGATCAAGGGCCTGATCGACGAATCGGTCGGCAAGGTTGCCGAAGGCTCGCAGCTGGTCAACCAGGCCGGCGCGACCATGGGCGAAATCGTGGCCTCGGTGCAGCGCGTGACCGACATCATGGCCGAGATTTCCGCGGCCTCGCAGGAACAGTCGGCCGGCATCGAGCAGGTCAACCAGACCGTAGTGCAGATGGATGAGACCACCCAGCAGAACGCCGCGCTGGTGGAAGAAGCCACTGCCGCCGCCCGTGCCATGGAAGAACAGGCCGGTCACCTGACCGACGCTGTCGCACTGTTCAAGCTGGACAGCCACGCGCACGCGGCACCGGCCACCGTGGTCCATGCACCGGCCGCGCCACGAGCCGTCGCAGCGGCCAAGCCGCGCAGCGTCGTTGCCGCACCGCGCCGGGTCAGCCCCCGCGAACCGGCCCTGGCCAACGACACCGAGTGGCAGGAGTTCTGATCGCGCCTGCCACGTGATCACGCGCCCTTCGACACCCCGCTCCGGCGGGGTGTCGTCGTTTCGGCAGGGCCATCGCGGATCGCCGCGCTGCAATTGCCCCTACATAAATGTGAACTACTGCCGATAAACGGACAGAGCCCCGGCATCTACGCCTGCCGGCACCCGCCCAACCCAGCAGATTCCATGTCCGAAGGCAGCCTCGACGCACACGACCGCCCCCATGGCATCCACGACGATGCCACGGATGACAGGTACCTGGTCCGCAACCCCCGCCAGATCCGGCAGTTGCTGCAGGCGCTGATCGACCAGCGTTCGTTGATCAACGCCCATCTCGGCGGCCGTGACCAGTCCTTCCCCACGGCCGTCCTGGAGCTGGACGAAGACGACGACTGGCTGCTGCTCGACGGCAGCCCGTCCGAGCCCTCCAACCGCGCCGCCGAAGAAGCCGGCCACCTGCTCTGCTTCGCCCAGCTGGACCGGGTGATGGTCCGGTTCCGCCTGGACGGGCTGGAGCGCGTGCGCAACGAAGGCCATGTCGCCTTCCGCGTGCCGTTCCCGCAGGAACTGGTGCACCTGCAGCGTCGTGAACTGTACCGGCTGGAAACGCCGATCACCGATTCCCCCCACCTGCAGTTCCCGGTCAACGAAGACCGCAGCGAAGCGCTCCAGCTGCGCGTGGTCGACATCAGCGGCGGTGGCCTGGCCGTCACGGTGCCGGTGGACTGCAACGTGTTCTCCCTGCAGAAACGCTACGCCGCCCGGCTCGACCTCCCCGACGGCAGCCCGCTGCACGTCTCGCTGATCGTCTGCAACCAGTTGGCGCTCAAACTGCCCAACGGGGCGGAGATGAAGCGGATCGGCATGCGCTTCGACGACCTCCCGCGCGGCGGCGACAGCGCGATCCAGCGCTACATCTTCCGTATCGACCGGCAGCGGAGTGCGCGGAAGAACGGGGAGAGTTGATCGCTGCTTCAACGGCATGGCGTCGCCGCATCCCTGCGGCTCATGGTCCCGACTGAAGGCAGGGTTTGGGTGGGTGGAAGCTAAAGTCGCCCCCGAGCAGGCCGATATCCAGCGTGACCCCCGGTTATTCGACCGCCACGCCCGACCCAGGACCCCTCGATGAACGACAAGAACACCAACGCCGCCAGCGACGGCGGCGAATACCTCAGCTTCACTCTCGGCGCCGAGCACTACGGCGTGGACATCCTCAAAGTCCAGGAAATCCGCGGCTACGACTCCGTCACCCGCGTCCCCGATGCCCCGGATTACATCAAAGGCGTCATCAACCTGCGTGGCACCATCGTCCCCGTCATCGACCTGCGCCTCAAACTGCGCCTGGAAAATGCCACCTACGACGCCTTCACCGTCATGATCGTCCTCAACGTCGAAGACCGCGTCGTCGGCATCGTCGTTGACAGCGTCTCCGACGTCATCCCGTTGGCTGCCGACCAGATCCGCCCGACGCCCGAGTTCGGCGCCGCCGTCGATACCCGCTTCATCTCCGGCATCGGCACCCAGGACGATCGCATGCTGATCCTGCTGGATATCGAAACCCTGCTCGACAGCGCCGACATGGGCCAGGCAGCGGTCATCGACGACGTCGCCGCCTGAGACATCCGTCACAGAAAAACGGCCGTCACGCCGCTGTCGCCACCGGCAGCGGCCACCGTCGAAAAAATTGCTTCAGTTCCCCGCTGACCGGCCGATAGCTGGTTTCAGAACCCGGCTGCACTGGATCGCCCATGGCCGGGCCACCTTGCCCATATCCCCGGAGAATTTTCCCGATGAAGTCCCTGCTTGCCCTGTTCTCGGTCGCCGTGATCGCCTCTTCCGCCTCTACTGCATTCGCCCAGTCCGGTGAAATGATTCCGCCGGAAATGGCCCCGCGCTCGGTCGGCAAGGACGGCATGGTCTGCGGCAAGGTCGAGAAGGCCCGCTACGCCGAAGGCTCTGAAGGTCAGCCGACCTTCCTGTACATGGGCGGCGCGTTCCCGCGCCACACCTTCTCGGCCCGCATCGCCGGCGCCAACCGCGACAAGTTCAGCTTCCCGCTGGAATCGCTGGAAGGCAAGACCGTCTGCGTGATCGGCAAGATCGCCCGCGATGCATCGCGCGCTGAAATCGAAGTCAGCTCGCCGGCCGGCCTCAAGCTCGCCAACATCAAGTAATTGCCCGTACGCCCTGCCACGCCGGCCCAGGCCGGCGTGGTCGCTGCAACCGGCCCCGACGGCCGGACGCGTTTGCCACTGGAGACCGCACCTGCCATGCCGTGGATCAACAACCTCAAACTGATGCCCAAGTTGATGCTGACTTTCGGCGTCCTCCTGCTGGTGATGCTGCTGCAGGGCATCGTGGCCTATCGTGGCCTGCACTCACTCAACAACGTCACCACTGAACTGGCTGGCCCCCGGATGGACAGCATCCGCATGGCCGGCGAACTGCGTGGCATGGTCGGCGAGTACCGCAACTCCGCTTACCAGGGCCTCATCCGCGCCAGCGATGACGTCAAGGCCGAAGCCAAGTCCCGCGCGGCGGAGCTTCGCACCCAGATCGACGCCTCGATCAAAAAATACCCCGCGCTGATCGACAATCCCCAGCAGAAGAAGCTGTTTGACACCTTCGCCAAGGATTGGACCGACTCGCTGGCGTCCTACGACGCCGTCACCGAAATGCTCGAGCTGGACCTGCCCGACGATGCCGTGGACACCTTCGTTGGTGAAACCCGCGCCAAGCATCGCAAGGCCTCGGCCGCGCTCGAAGCCCTGATCGCCGAAGACAACCGTCTCTCGCGCGCCTCGCGCGAAGAAGCCGAATCCACCTACGCCGCCTCGGCCATGCTGACCGTCATCACCCTGCTCGGCGGCGCCGCCCTGGGCCTGGTGCTGGTGTATCTGTTTGCCCGTTCGCTGGTGGGCAGCATGCGCGGCGCTGTCTCGGTCGCCAACGATGTCGCCAGCGGCAAGCTGGACGGCCATATCGACGTCAGCCGCAAGGATGAAGTCGGCGATCTGCTGCAGGCGATGCAGCGCATGCAGCGCGACCTGCGCGAGCGCACCGAAACCGACCAGGCCATCGCCCGCGAGAACCTGCGCATCCGTACCGCGCTGGATTACAGCTCCACCGGCGTCTACCTGACCGATGCCCACCACACCATCGTCTACAGCAACCGCGCCCTGCAGCAGACCCTGAGCCAGTACGAAGCCGACATCCGCAAGGACCTGCCGGACTTCGACGCCGCCGCTTCGCTGATCGGCAAGTCGGCCGCCGCGCTGGAACATGGCAGCGAAATCGATCCCAAGACCCTGGCCCAGCTGCAGCAGCATGGCGTCAGCCGCCGCCCGATGCAGTTCGGCCAGGCCCAGTTCGCCCAGGTGATCTCCTCCATCGCCAACGAGCAGGGCGAGACCGTCGGCCACGTCATCGAATGGCGCGACCGTACCCCTGAAGCCCTGGTGGAAGCCGAAGTTGCCCGCGTGATCGCCCAGGCAGCGGCCGGCGACCTCTCCGGCCGCATCGACAGCGACGGCAAGGAAGGCTTCTTCCTGCAGCTGGCCCAGCAGCTCAACGGTCTGCTGGATGCCAACTCGGCCAGTATCGAACAGGTCTCCAACCTGCTCGCCTCGCTCTCGCAGGGCGACCTGACGGTGCGCATGCACGGCGACTTCCAGGGCGTGTTCGCCCGGATGCGCGACGACGCCAACGCCACCGCCGAACAGCTCAGCGGCATCGTCACCCGGATCAAGCACTCCAGCCAGCAGATCAACTCGGCCGCCAGCGAGATCGCCACCGGCAACAGCGACCTGTCGCGCCGCACCGAGCAGCAGGCCGCCAATCTGGAAGAAACCGCCGCATCGATGGAGGAGCTGACCTCCACGGTGCGCCAGAACGCCGAGCACGCCCGCCAGGCCAACCAGCTCGCCATCGGCGCACACAGCGTCGCCTCCCAGGGCGGTGATGTGGTCGGCCAGGTGGTGACCACCATGAGTGCGATCCAGACATCGTCCAAGAAGATCGCCGAGATCATCTCGGTCATCGATGGCATCGCTTTCCAGACCAACATCCTGGCGCTGAACGCCGCGGTGGAAGCTGCGCGAGCCGGCGAGCAGGGGCGTGGTTTTGCGGTCGTCGCCTCGGAAGTGCGCACCCTGGCCCAGCGTTCGGCCGGTGCGGCCAAGGAGATCAAGGGCCTGATCGACGACTCCGTCGGCAAGGTCAACGATGGCTCGGCCCTGGTGCAGAAGGCCGGCGCCACCATGGGCGAAATCGTCGCCTCGGTGCAGCGCGTGACCGACATCATGGCCGAGATTTCCGCGGCCTCGCAGGAACAGTCGGCCGGCATCGAGCAGGTCAACCAGACCGTCGTGCAGATGGATGAGACCACCCAGCAGAACGCCGCGCTGGTGGAAGAAGCCACCGCCGCTGCCCGTGCCATGGAAGAACAGGCCGGTCACCTGACCGATGCGGTGTCCATCTTCAAGCTCGACGAGCAGGAGATCGCCCCGGCGCCGGTCGTGGCCGCACCGCCGCGCGCCGTGCGTGCACCGCTGGCGCAGGCCGCGGTACGTCGCCCGGCCTCGCGCCCGGTGGCCACCGAACTGGCCGACGGCGACTGGCAGGAGTTCTAAGCCCCGCCACGCACCACGCGGAAAGGCCCCGATGCATGCGCATCGGGGCCTTTTTTCTGCGCGTTCCACTGCGGCGCCGCCCGCAACCTGAATACGCTCAGTCGAGCGGACTCAATCGTGGCGACCTTCGGCCGATAACAGCATTGCCGCGACATGTCTGTCGATCAAAGACCCCTGCCCATGAATCTACTCAGCCGCTGGAACCAGTCCTTCTCCAACCTGTCCGTCAGGCGCAAGCTCAACCTGCTGACCGCACTCATCGCCGTCGGCGTGATCGCGCTGGCGATCATTGCTGCCCGCATGCAGTACCTGGACCTTGCCAAAACCCGCAAGGAAGCGCTGAAGACCCAGGTTGAACTCAGCTACGGCATCCTGGCGCACTACACCCGACTGGCCAGTTCCGGTGAGCTGACCGAAGAGGCTGCCAAGGCAGCGGCGTTGCAGGCGCTGGACGTGATGCGTGCCGACAATGACAGCGCGTACTACAACGTCCTCGGCACCGACTACACCCTGTTGATGCACCCCTTCGCGCGTGACCGCGTGGGCAAGGTGCAGAAGGACTACACCTCCAAGGACGGCGTGCCGATCTATCTGCAGCAGGTCGACATGGCCAGGACCGGCGGCGGCTACACGTATTACAAGACCACCAAGCCCGGCAATGACGACCTGATCGAGAAGGTCACCTACGCCGGCATGTACGCCCCGTGGCAGTGGGTCATCACCAGCGGCGTGTATATGGACGACGTGCAGCAGCAGGCACTGGTGTTCACCGCGATCATGGCGGCGACCGGCGGCGGCGTGGTGCTGATCGTGCTGGCGCTGAGCTGGCTGATCGGCAACCGCATCACCCTGCCCCTGCGCCAGGCCACCCATGTGGCCGAGAGCATCGCCCGCGGCAAGCTGGACAGCCGCATCGGCGAACAGGCCCATGACGAACCCGGCCGCCTGCTGGAGAGCATGGCGCGCATGCAGGAACAGCTGCACGCGGTGATCAGCGGCCAGCGCGAGATGGCCAGCCGCCACGACGCCGGCAACACCGGCTACCGGATGGATGAAACCGCCTTCCCCGGCGAGTACGGCCTGATGGTGCACGAGACCAACAGCCTGGTCGGCGCGCACGTGCAGACCATGGACGAGGTGCTGGCGGTGGTGCAGCGTTACGCACAGGGCGACCTCAGCGCCGATATCGCGCGCTACCCGGGCGAAAAGGCCGCCATCACCGGCACCGTCGATGCGGTCAAGCAGAACCTGGGCAGCATCAATGGCGAGATCCAGCGCCTGGCTGCGGCCGCCGCCGCCGGCGATTTCAGCCAGCGGGGCGACACCGCCCGCTTCGATCACGATTTCCGCCGGATGATCGGTCACCTCAACGCGATGATGCAGGTCAGCGATGAGAACCTGGGCAAGCTCTCGCAGCTCCTGTCGGCCATTGCCGAGGGCGATCTGACCGCGCGCATGCACGGCGATTTCCAGGGCGTCTTCGCCACCATGCGCGACGATGCCAACGCCACCGTCGCGCAGCTGACCCAGATCGTCGGCCAGATCCAGGAGGCCGCCAGCAGCATCAACCTGGCCGCCGGTGAAATCGCCACCGGCAACAGCGACCTCTCGCGCCGCACCGAGCAGCAGGCCGCCAACCTGGAAGAGACCGCCGCCTCGATGGAGGAACTCACCTCCACGGTGCGCCAGAATGCAGAACATGCCCGTCAGGCCAACCAGCTGGCGATCGGCGCACACACGGTGGCCTCCCAGGGCGGCAATGTCGTCGGCGAAGTGGTGACCACCATGGCCGCGATCCAGACCTCCTCGAAGAAGATCGCCGAGATCATCTCGGTCATCGACGGCATCGCCTTCCAGACCAATATCCTGGCGCTGAACGCCGCGGTGGAAGCCGCCCGTGCCGGCGAGCAGGGCCGCGGCTTTGCGGTGGTCGCCTCCGAAGTGCGGACGCTGGCCCAGCGTTCGGCCGGCGCGGCCAAGGAGATCAAGGGCCTGATCGACGACTCCGTCGGCAAGGTCGCCGAGGGCTCCCAGCTGGTCAACCAGGCCGGTGCCACCATGGGCGAGATCGTGGCCTCGGTGCAGCGCGTGACCGACATCATGGCCGAGATCTCCGCCGCCTCGCAGGAGCAGTCCGCCGGCATCGACCAGGTCAACCAGACCGTGGTGCAGATGGACGAGACCACTCAGCAGAACGCCGCCCTGGTGGAAGAAGCCACGGCCGCCGCCCGTGCGATGGAAGAACAGGCCACCCAGTTGGCCGATGCGGTGGCGATCTTCCGCCTCGACAACCAGGTCGCCCAGGCGGTCAGTGCCGTGACAGCCCGTGCGGTTGCCGAGCTGGCCCCGATGCGCCGCCCCAGCCGCCCGGCACCGCCGGCATCCCCTGCCCCGCGTGCCACCGCCCCGGTGCGCACCCCGCGCAGCACGTCGGCCGATGACGGCAACTGGCAAGCGTTCTGAGTTCCCGCGGCGATCCCACGATCGCCGCGCCCCCTTCCCCTGCGAGTCCGCCCGTGTCCACGCCCCCAGCCAACGCCGCTTCACCGAACGCTCGCGAATTCGAGTTCGCCGACCGTGACTTCCGCCGCGTCTGCGAGCTGATCTACCAGCGCGTCGGCATCTCGCTGGCCCCGGCCAAGCGCGACATGGTCTATGGACGGCTGTCGCGGCGGCTGCGTGCGCTCGGCATGCGCAGCTTCAGCGACTACCTGGACCAGCTCGAAGCCCACGGCGGTGACGAATGGCAGGCGTTCACCAACGCCCTGACCACCAACCTCACCGCGTTCTTCCGCGAACCTCACCACTTCGAGAAGCTCGCCGAGGAACTGCGCCTTCGCGCCGGCCATGGCACGCTGCAGCTGTGGTCGTGCGCGGCCTCGACCGGCGAAGAACCCTACTCGATGGCGATCACGGCCTGCGAGACCTTCGGCACGCTCAAACCGCCGGTGCGCATCCTGGCGACCGACGTGGACACCCAGGTGCTGGCCACCGCCAGCCGCGGCGTGTACGCGATCGACCGGGTCGCCGGACTGGATCCGGCGATCCGCAAGCGCTACTTCCAGCGCGGTACCGGCCCCAACGAAGGGCATTGCCGGGTCAATCCAGCCCTGCGTGACCTCATCGACTACCGTCCGCTCAACCTGCTCGCCAGCCGTTACGACGTCGGTGGCCCGTTCGATGCCCTGTTCTGCCGCAACGTGATGATCTATTTCGACAAACCGACCCAGCGCGGGATCCTCTCGCGTCTCATCCAGCACATGGGCGATGACGGCCTGCTCTATACCGGCCACTCGGAGAACTACTTGCACGCCGCCGACCTGATCCAACCCTGCGGCCGCACGCTGTACAAGCGCGCGCCGGGAGCACCGGTATGAGTCTGCCGATCCGTAACGACGAGGTGATGCGCTATTTCGACAGCCGCTTCCAGGTGACCGCCGCCAAGCTGCTGCCGACCCAGTACCTCGCCGTGGATGACAACACCGCACTGACCACCACGCTGGGCTCCTGCGTGGCCGCCTGCCTGCGCGATCCGGTGCTCAAGATCGGTGGCATGAACCATTTCCTGCTGCCCGAAGGCAACGTCGGTGATGGCGCGCCCGCGCGCTACGGCAGCTACGCGATGGAACTGCTGATCAACGATCTGCTCAAGCGCGGCGCGCACCGCAAGCGGCTGGAGGCCAAGGTGTTCGGCGGGGCCAACGTGCTCAAGGGCTTCACCAGCAACCCGGTTGGCACCCGCAACGCCGAGTTCGTGCGCCAGTACCTGCAGGCCGAGCACATTCCGATCATCGCCGAGGACCTGTGCGGCATCCATCCACGCAAGGTGTGGTTCTTCGCCGATACCGGCCGCGTGGTGGTGCAGCGCCTGCCGCACGCCCATGAAGCTGAAGTGGCCGCGACCGAATCGGCCGTGCGCGCCCGCCTGTCCAAGGCCCCGGTCACCGGTGGCGTGGAGCTGTTCGAATGACCCACGGCGTGCCCTGCAAAGTCCTGATCGTCGACGACTCGGCGGTCGTCCGCCAGATGCTGAGCGAGATCCTCGCCAGCGATCCCGGCATCGAGGTCGTCGGCACCGCTGCCGATCCCCTGCTGGCGCGCGAGAAGATCAAGCGCCTGGCGCCGGACGTGATCACGCTGGACGTGGAAATGCCACGGATGGATGGCCTGGCCTTCCTGGAAAACCTGATGCGCCTGCATCCGCTGCCGGTGGTGATGATCTCCTCGCTCACCGAGCGCGGTGCCGACACCACCCTGCAGGCGCTGGCGCTGGGCGCGGTGGACTTTGTCTCCAAGCCGAAGCTGGATGTCGCCCGTGGCCTGCAGGGCTACGCCGACGAGATCATCGCCAAGGTCAAGATGGCCGCGCGCTCGCGCGTGCGCCCGCTGTCCCGGCCCAATCCCCCGCGGATCACCCTGGGTGCCGTGGCGCCGGTGGCGACACCGCGCTCCATCCAGTTCCGCACCACCGACCGCCTGATCGCCATCGGCGCCTCCGCCGGGGGCACCGAAGCCCTGCGCGTGGTGCTCGAAGGCCTGCCGGCCGATGCCCCGGCCGTGGTGATGACCCAGCACCTGCCGGCGCAGTTCAGCACCCCGTTCGCCGAGCGCCTGGACCGCCATTCGGCAATGTCGGTGCGCGAAGCCACCGACGGCGAAGCGGTCCTGCCCGGCCATGCCTACCTGCCGCCCGGTGGCAAGCACCTGCGCGTGATCCGGGACGGTGCGCGCTGGCGGTGCCGGATCGACGACGGTCCGCCGATCAACCGGCACAAGCCGGCGGTGGACGTGCTGTTCCGCTCGGTGGCCGAAAGCGCGGGCGCCAATGCCATCGGCGCGATCCTGACCGGTATGGGCGACGATGGTGCGCGCGGCTTGCTGGATCTTCGCAACGCCGGTGCCCCGACCCTGGTGCAGGATGAAGCCACCAGCGTGGTCTGGGGCATGCCGGGCAGCGCGGTGAGGATCGGCGCGGCCGAGGAAATGGTGCCGCTGGAGCGGATTGCGGAGCGGTTGATGGCGTTGGCCCGCAGCTAGCGGCGGCGGGCCGGTCGACACCTACGCCCAGTACAGCCGCATCGGGTTGTCCACCAGCAGCCTGCGCTGCAGATCCGCGGTCACTGCGATACGCGGAATGACGTCCACCAGCGTACCGTCGTCGGGCATGTGCGAGCTCAGATTGGGGTGCGGCCAGTCCGTGCCCCACAAGACCCGGTCCGGGAATCTCTCCACCAGGTGGCGCGCGAACGGCACCACGTCGTCGTAATGCGGCGGCCCACTGCGCGAGAGGCGCTCCGGGCAGCTGACCTTGCTCCACACATTGGCGTGCTCATCCATCAGCCGCACGAACTGCTGGAACGCCGGACCTTCCACGGGCTGGGTCACGTCCGGTCGACCCATGTGGTCCACCACCACGGTGGTCGGCAGTGAGGTGAAAAAGTCCCAGCGCTCGGCCAGATCGGCCGCCTCGAAGTAGACCACCACGTGCCAGCCCAGCGGCGCAATGCGCTCGATGATCGCGCGGTAGTACCCATCCGGCTTGGGATCGACCAGCCGCTTCACGAAATTGAAGCGGACCCCGCGCACGCCCGCCGCGTGCAGCTCACGCAGTTCAGCATCGGTCACGCTGTCACGCACGGTCGCCACGCCACGGGCGCGGCCGCCCGCACTGCGCAGGGCATCGACCAGGGCGCTGTTGTCGGCGCCATGGCAGGTGGCCTGGACGATCACGCTGCGCTCGAATCCCAGCAGGTCACGCAGCGCGAACAGCTGTTCCTTGCCGGCGTCGCATGGGGTGTACTTGCGCTCGGGTGCGTAGGGGAAGCGGTCGCCCGGCCCGAAGACATGGCAATGCGCGTCCACGGCGCCCATGGGCGGCACGAAGCGCGGCACGCTCGGTGCGGGGCAGAAATCCAGCCAATCGGCGTCTTTCACGAAATCACTCATCACAGGCCCCTCGCCTTCAGCTGCGCATCCAGAAGCGGATAGACCCGCCGCGCGTTGCCTTCGCACACCTTGCGGCGATCGCTCTCGGACAGGCCCAGCGCGTTCACATACCGCAGCGTGTCGTCGAAGAACTGCCCCGTTTCCGGATCGATGCCGCGGACCGCGCCGACCATTTCCGAACCGAACAGGATGTTGTCGATGTCGATGACCTTGAAAAGAAGATCAATGCCCGGTTGATGATAGACGCAGGTATCGAAGAACACGTTCTTCATGACGTGCTCGTTCAGCGGCGGCTTGCCCAGCATGTCGGCCAGGCCACGGAAACGCCCCCAGTGATAGGGAACCGCACCGCCGCCGTGCGGAATGATGAAACGCAACGCAGGGAAGTCACGGAACAGGTCGCCCTGCAGGAACTGCATGAACGCGGTGGTATCGGCGTTGAGGTAGTGCGCGCCGGTGGCATGGAAGTTGGCGTTGCAGCTGCCCGAGACATGCACCATCGCCGGAACGTCCAGTTCCACCATCTTCTCGAAGAACGGATACCAGGCCTTGTCGGTGAGCGGCAGGCCGGTCCAGTGGCCGCCGGACGGGTCCGGGTTGAGGTTGCAGCCCACGAAGCCGAGCTCGTTGACGCAGCGCTCCAGCTCGGCGATCGAATGGGCGATCGGCACGCCCGGCGACTGCGGCAGCTGGCACACGCCGATGAAGGTCTCCGGATACAGCGCCACCACGCGGGCGATCAGGTCGTTGCAGCGGCGTGTCCATTCCGCGCTGACCCGTTCGTCGCCGATGTGATGGGCCATGGTGCTGGCACGCGGGGAGAAGATGGTCATGTCGGCACCACGCTCGCGCAGCAGGCGCAACTGGTTGGCCTCCACGCTCTCGCGCAACTCCGCATCGCTGATCTCCGGGTAGACCGGCGCCGGCAGCGAGGGGTCGTGGTAATGCGCGATCTGCTGTTTGCGGAAGGCGTCGTGGCTGGCGGGGGCGGTCGTGTAATGACCGTGGCAATCGATGATCATGCAGGGGCCTCGTGGGGGATCAATCACCAGCCGAACAGCTGGGCGAAGTGGATGTCCATGCGCAGCCCGACAATCAGCGCATCGGGAATGTCGGTGGTACGGGTAGGCGCGTAGAGGGGATCGGGGTTGATGACGTACTGCAGGTTGGGCATCAGGCGGATGCCCTTGTGCACGGCCCAGCCATAGCTGAGCTCGGCGATGATCTCGTCCGCATGCGGCGCACCGTTGCCGCCATTGCGGGTACGCCGGTCGCGCAGGAAGTCGATCTGTTCGTCACTGAAGTGGGTGTTGGAGACAAACATCGCCAACGTGTCCTGCTCGCGGCCGGCGAAGGTGCCGGTCTTGACGAAGCCGGCCGAGACGAAGGTGTCGACCGGCGCTTCGTTGCCCGTGTTCACGTACGCGCGCGCAAACAGCGCGAGGTTGCGCTTGCCTGTACCCCGCCAGACCGTCTGATCGGCCATGGCATACCCGCCCGACCGCGCACCGTCCTGCACCGCGGTCGGCCTGCCGGTCAGCGCTGCGGAGGTGCCGTTGGCATCGTAGTAGGAGCTCTTGCCACCATCGCTGTTGCGGTACATGCCCAGCCGAAAGGTCCGCGGCA
This sequence comes from Stenotrophomonas sp. TWI809, assembly GCF_039673205.1. Classification (NCBI taxonomy): domain Bacteria; kingdom Pseudomonadati; phylum Pseudomonadota; class Gammaproteobacteria; order Lysobacterales; family Lysobacteraceae; genus Stenotrophomonas; species Stenotrophomonas sp. TWI809. The sequence goes on from NZ_JBDJLE010000001.1 coordinate 191,142, forward strand.
GACGGTCATTGGCGAAGCTGGTCTGGTAGCCGACTTCATACGCGGTGATGGTCCCGGTACCCTCGCCCACCGAGAAGTCCAGGCCGTTCTTGCCGGCCTTGTTCAAGGCGTTGTTGTAGTCGAAGGCACCGGCCTGCGCATACCAGCGGTCATTCACGTCGTAGCGCACGATCCCGGCCCAGGACGCGTTCGGGTAGGCAGTGATGCCCAGATCGGTGATCGCCCCATACGGGGTCAGGCACATCGCGTTGCTCATGAACACGCAGTTGAGCGCGGAGCTGTTGAAGTAGCTGTTCACCGGGGCACGACCGGCAATGATGCTCAGGCCGTTGTCGAAGCGGTGGCGCAGGGTCAGCCGGGTCAGGCGCCCGCCGGCCACCGGCCGCCAGGTCTGCTGGGCACTGATCGAATTGCCGATTTTCTCGCGCGCCAGGTTGCGGCCGGCGAACCAGGCCCACTGCGCATCGACGTCGGTGTTGTGGATACCCCACAGCGTGTCCAGATCAAACCTGGACTGGGCCATCACCCAGTACGAGCCTTCGGTGCCCTGCTCGACACCACCGACCGGATTGGAGGCGACGTTGCCGACCAGGTCCAACGTGAGATCGACGCCATCGGGCAGACTGCCCTTGGGTGAAGCGGACGCGGCGAACGCCGGCGCCGCCAGGCTGGCAGCCACCAGCAGGCAAAGGGTATTGCGGGGAAAACGGGACACAAGCGCCTCCTGTGCGCGGCCGCAGCCGCGCAACGGATGGATGTCGGGAGGCCGCGGCAGCGCCGCGGCGGCAGGATCAGACGGTGGCGGCAGTCAGCACGCGGCGTCTCAGCCGCCGAGTGCCGATCTGCTCGGCCAGCACCTTCTCGTCGAGCTTGCCTTCCCACTTGGCGATGACCAGCACCGCGATCGCATTGCCGATCAGGTTCACGAAGGTCAGGCCCTCTGCCAGGATCCGGTGGATGCCCAGGATCAACGCGATGCTCGCCACCGGAATCGTGCCGGTGGTACCCAGCGTCGCCGCCAGCACCACGAATGCCGCGCCGGCCACACCGGCCGCTCCCTTGGAGGTCAGCAGCAGCACCGCGATCAGGCCCAGCTGGTGCCAGATGGTCAGCTCGGTGTTGGTCGCCTGGGCCAGGAACAGCGCGACGGTGGTCAGGTACAGGCAGGTGCCGTCGAGATTGAACGAGTAGCCGGCCGGGATCACGAAACCCACCACACCTTCTTCGCAGCCCAGCTTCTTCATTTTTTCGATCAGGCGCGGCAGGACGGTTTCGGTGGAGGTGGTCGCCGCGACGATGACGATCTCATCGCGCAGGTAGCCCAGCAGCCGCCACAAGCTGGCACCGGTCCACCAGCACACGCTGCCCAGCACCAGCACGGTGAACAGCCCGCAGACCACGAAGAACTCGATGATCAGCTCGCCCAGCGACAGCAGCGAGCCCGCACCGAACTGGCCAACGGTGAAGGCGATTGCACCGAAGGCGCCGATCGGGGCGAAGTACATGATGTAGCCGATGATCTTGAACAGCGCGCCCGAGGTGGACTCGATCACCTTCATCACCGGCGCGCCACGCTCGCCGATCGAGGCCAGCGCCACACCGAACAGCACCGCCACGAAGAGCACCTGCAGCACGTGCGCTTCGGTGAAGGCGCTCACCAGCGTGTTGGGGATGATCGCCATGATGTAGGACACGATCGACTGGTCATGCGCGCTGTGCACGTAGCCCTGGATGCTGGCCATGTCGATAGTGGCCGGGTCGATGTTCATCCCCGCGCCCGGCTTCCAGACATCCACCACCACCAGGCCCACGATCAGCGCCAGGATCGTGATGACTTCGAAGTAGATCAGCGATTTCAGGGCCAGGCGGCCCACGCTGCGCATGTCGCGCATGCCGGCGATGCCATGCACCACCGTGACGAAGATGATCGGACCGATCATCATCCGGATCAGCTTGATGAACGCGTCGCCGAAGGGCTTCATCGCCGAGCCGATGTCCGGCTGCAGCCACCCCAACAGCACGCCGATCACGGTACCTGCCAGCACCTGGAACCAGAGCTGGCCCACAATGCCGAAGCGGCTCGGCCGCTTCTCTACAACGGTCATATCAACCCTCCCAGGTCACAAGAATAAGGACGTCGTGCGTATTCAGTCGAACAGCACGCCGTCGAAGAGCTTTCGCGCGGTGCGCAGTACCGCGGCGCGGGTCACCTGCCCGGCCGCGTCCAGATCCAGCACGGCAGCGGTGCTTCCACTGGGGTGCTCGATCTCCAGCGTCTGATGCGGGCCGCCGGGCAGCGCCGCGAGGGCATGCGCGGGGGAATCTGGCAGCAGACAGGCCGTGGCGACCGTCACTGCCCCAAGCACCCCGATGGAGGCGTGGCAGCGATGCGGAATGAACGAACGGACGCTGATCGCCCCGCCTGCGCGAGGCGCCGCCACCAGCATCATCTTGGGGACGGACTGGGCACTGACATCACCCAACCGCATCAGCGGGCCGGCCTGCAGGCGGATCGCCTCCAACGTGGCCCTGAGCGCCTCATCAGCGTCCAGCGTGGCGCGGTCCTCATGGCCGGTGATGCCCACATCGGAGGCGCGCAGCACGACGCACGGCATGCCGTTGTCGATCAGGGTGGTCTCCACCCCGTCGATGACATCGACAGCATGGCCGGTCGGCAGCAGCGCGCCACAGCTGGAGCCGGCGATGTCGGCGAACGCCAATGGAACCGGGGCGGCGCTGCCGGGCACGCCGTCGATGCGTGCCTGGCCGTCATACGCCACCGTGCCCTGCGGCGTCTGCACGGTCGCCGAGGCGAGCGTGCCGGTGTTGCACATGAAGATGCGTACGTCGGTCTGCTCGCCCGTGGCTGCAACCAATCCACGCTCGATGGCGAACGGGCCGACGGCGGCCAGCATGTTGCCGCAGTTCTGCGCATCGCTGACCACGGCCTGGTCCACGAACACCTGCAGGAACAGATAGTCCACGTCGGCATCCGCATGGCGGGAGGGCGCCACGACCGCGACCTTGGAGGTCAGCGGATCAGCGCCGCCCATGCCATCGATCTGGCGCGGATCGGGCGAGCCGAACGCACGTAGCAGGAAGGCATCGCGCGTGGCCGGCTCGGCCGGCAGCTCCGAAGCGAGAAAGAACCCGCCCTTGGAGGTGCCGCCGCGCATCCACATCGCGCGCACGGCCTTACTCATAGCGCAGGCCCTTGGCCGCCAGGCGCTCGCGCATCTGGTAGATGTCCAGGCCCAGCTCGCCCTTGGCCAACCGTTCGCGCTTGTCCGCTTCACGGGCCTCGCGGGCCTGTGCCTCGCGGGCCACATGCGCCGCATCCGCACGCGGCACGATGCAGACCCCGTCGTCGTCGGCGATCACCACATCGCCCGGCCGGACCAGTGCCCCGCCACAGACCACCGGCACATTGACCGACCCCAGCGTTTCCTTGACCGTGCCCTGCGCGTGGATCGCGCGGCTCCAGACCGGGAAGCCCATCGCGGTGAGGTCACGCACGTCGCGTACGCCGGCATCGATCACCAGCCCGCGGCAGCCACGCACCTGGGCCGAGGTCGCCAGCAGATCGCCGAAGTAGCCGTCGGTGCAGTCGCTGGTCGGCGCCACCACCAGCACGTCGCCCTCGCGGAGCTGCTCGATGGCCACGTGCATCATCCAGTTGTCGCCCGGCGGCACCGACACGGTGATCGCGCTACCGGCGATGCGCCCACCGCCATAGATCGGGCGCAGCCGCGGATGCAGCAGACCGCTGCGGCCCTGCGCTTCATGCGCGGTGGCAACACCGGCCTGCGCAAGCACCTGGATCACCGCCGCATCGGCGCGTTCGATAGAAGAGACTACCCGGGACATCCATCCATCCTTCGTTGACGATGGCGCAGTCTGTCCTTGCGCCGCCCAACCCCTCAAGATCGTTTTTCGAAACAGCCATTGGGTTTGGTTATAGTTGATCCATGAGCACACCTCTGGACCTGAACCTCAAGCATCTGCATGCCCTCGCCGCGGTCTACCACCACGGCGGCATCAGCGCGGCCGCACCGCACGTGAATCTGTCCCAGCCGGCGTTGACGCAGGCCATCGCGCGGCTGGAGAAACAGTTGGACGCGCCGCTGTTCGATCGCCAGCCCGGCGGCATGTCGCCGACCGAGGCGGCCGGGCTGCTGGTGCCGCGGATCGAACGCGCGCTTGCCTACATCGCGCACGGTGTCCGCGGGGCCCGCCGGGCCCAGCGCCTGCCGGCGATGCCCGCTGTGGAGCGGCGGGTCACCTTGGGCCAGCTGCGCGCCTTGGCCGCAGTGGATACCGCCGGCAGCTTCACGCTCGCGGCGAGCCGCGCGGGCGTGTCCCAACCGGCCATCTATCGCGCGGTGCACGAGCTCGCCGAGGTGATTGAGACACCGTTGATGGTGCGCCGCGGGAAAACCGTGCAGCCGACTCCCGCGGCCACACGCATGCTCCGTCTGGTCCGCCTGGCGCTGTCCGAGCTGAGCGCCGGCGTCGATGAACTTGCCTCACTCCGCTCGCAACAGGGCGGCCGGGTCGCGCTCGGCGTCATGCCGTTGGCCCGGGCCATCCTGTTGCCCCAGGTGCTTGCCCGCTTTGCGCGCGCGCATCCGGGGGCGACGGTGAACGTGATCGAAGGCCCCTACGCCGAGCTGCTCGGTGACCTGCGCGAAGGCAGCCTGGACCTGTTGATCGGCGCGATGCGCGACAAGCTGCCGGTACGCGACATCGCGCAGGAAGGACTGTTCGACGACGACCCGGTCATTGTCGCGCGCAGCGGACATCCACTGGCTGCCACCCAAGGGATCCACTTTCCACAGCTGCTCGACTACCCCTGGGTGATCGCCGCGACGGGGGCCCCGGTCCGGGCGCGCTGGGAGCGGATGTTCCGCCAGCATGGCCACGAACCCCCGCGGCTGCGCATCGAGTGTGGTTCGGTGTTGATCACCCGCGGCCTGCTGCTCGAAGACGACTGGCTCACGCTGATGTCGCGCGATCAGTTCGTGTTCGAACGTCGGGCCGGCCTGCTCTGCGAGATCGGCCGGGCCGGCGATGACCTGCGCCGCCGTATCGGCCTGACCACCCGCGCTGACTGGCACCCTACCCGGCTGCAGCAGGCGTTCGTGGAGACGTTCCGGCAGGTCTGTACCGAACGCAACGATGCAGGCGACGAGGCCTGGCCATTCCGGTTTCCGACACCCTGAGCGTCGCGCATGAAAAAACCCCCGGCGTTCACCGGGGGTTCTTGTGTTCATCCATCGACCCACGGTCGATGGCTACCGAGGCCGGGCAGCGCCCGGCACCGGATCAGGCAGCCACCGTACCGGCGACTTCCTGATAATCCTCGATCTGGTCGAAGTTCATGTAGCGGTAGATGTCCTTGCTGCTGGCATCCAGCACGCCGATGTCGGCCATGTACTCTTCCTTGGTCGGGATGCGACCCAGACGCGAACAGATCGCGGCCAACTCGGCCGACCCCAGGTACACGTTGGAGTTGCGGCCCAGACGGTTCGGGAAGTTGCGGGTCGAGGTCGAGAACACCGTCGCACCCTCACGCACCTGTGCCTGGTTGCCCATGCACAGCGAGCAGCCCGGCATTTCCATGCGTGCGCCGGCGGTGCCGAAGGTGCCGTAATGGCCTTCCTTGGTCAGCTCCGAGGCATCCATCTTGGTGGGCGGGGCCACCCACAGCTTGGTCGGGATGTCGCGCTTGCCTTCCAGCAGCTTGGCCGCCGCACGGAAGTGACCGATGTTGGTCATGCACGAACCGATGAAGACTTCATCGATGGCCGCGCCGGCCACATCCGACAGCGTCTTGACGTCATCCGGATCGTTCGGGCAGGCCACGATCGGCTCGTGGATGTCGGCCAGGTCGATCTCGATGACGGCGGCGTACTCGGCGTCGGCATCCGGGGCCAGCAGCTCCGGGTTGGCCAGCCAGGCCTCCATCTTCTCGATGCGCCGCGCCAGCGAACGGGCGTCCTGGTAACCCTCGGCGATCATCCACTTCAGCAGCGTGATGTTGCTGGTGAGGTACTCGATGATCGGCTCCTTGTTCAGGTGCACCGAGCAACCGGCGGCCGAACGTTCGGCCGAGGCATCGGACAGTTCGAACGCCTGTTCGACCTTCAGCTCCGGCAGACCTTCGATCTCGAGGATGCGACCGGAGAAGATGTTCTTCTTGCCGGCCTTGGCCACGGTCAGCAGACCGGACTTGATCGCGTACAGCGGGATCGCGTTGACCAGGTCACGCAGGGTCACGCCCGGCTGCATCGTGCCCTTGAAGCGCACCAGCACCGATTCGGGCATGTCCAGCGGCATCACGCCGGTCGCCGCCGCAAAGGCGACCAGGCCCGAGCCGGCCGGGAACGAAATGCCCACCGGGAAACGGGTGTGCGAATCGCCACCGGTGCCGACGGTGTCGGGCAGCAGCATGCGGTTGAGCCAGCTGTGGATCACGCCGTCGCCCGGGCGCAGCGAGATGCCGCCACGGGTGGAGATGAACTCCGGCAGGGTGTGGTGGGTCTTGACGTCCACCGGCTTCGGGTACGCGGCGGTGTGGCAGAACGACTGCATCACCAGGTCGGCCGAGAAGCCCAGGCAGGCCAGGTCCTTCAGTTCGTCACGGGTCATCGGACCGGTGGTGTCCTGCGAGCCCACCGAGGTCATCTTCGGTTCGCAGTAGGTGCCCGGGCGCATGCCCTGGCCTTCCGGCAGGCCACAGGCGCGGCCGACCATCTTCTGCGCCAGCGAGAAGCCCTTGCCGGTATCCGGCGGGTCCATCGGCAGGCGGAACAGATCGGTCGGGGCCAGGCCCAGCGCTTCACGCGCCTTGGCGGTCAGGCCGCGGCCGATGATCAGCGGAATGCGGCCACCGGCGCGCACTTCGTCGAACAGCACATCGGACTTGACCTTGAACTCGGCAATGACCGCGCCGTCCTTCAGGGCCTTGCCGTCGTACGGACGCAGCTCGATCACATCGCCCATGTTCATCTGCGACACGTCGAGTTCGATCGGCAGCGCGCCGGCGTCTTCCATGGTGTTGTAGAAGATCGGGGCGATCTTCGAACCCAGGCACACGCCACCGAAGCGCTTGTTCGGGATGAACGGAATATCTTCACCGGTGAACCACAGCACCGAGTTGGTGGCCGACTTGCGGCTGGAACCGGTGCCGACCACGTCGCCCACGTAGGCGACCAGGTGACCCTTGTCCTTCAGCGATTCGATGAAGGTGACCGGGCCGCGCTTGCCGTCTTCTTCCGGCTCGATGCCATCACGCTTGTTCTTCAGCATCGCCAGGGCGTGCAGCGGGATGTCCGGGCGGGTGGTGGCATCCGGGGCCGGCGACAGGTCATCGGTGTTGGTTTCGCCGGTCACCTTGAGCACGGTGATGGTCAGGCTTTCGGGCACCTGCGGACGGCTGGTGAACCACTCCGCATCGGCCCAGCTCTGCAGCACGCCCTGGGCGTTGGCATTGCCGGCCTTGGCCTTTTCCTGCACGTCGTGGAAGGCATCGAACACCAGCAGGGTGTTTTTCAGCGCATCGGCGGCGATCGCACCGACGGCAGCGTCGTCCAGCAGCTGGACCAGCGGGGCGACGTTGTAACCGCCGAGCATGGTGCCCAGCAGTTCGGTGGCGCGCTCGCGCGTGATCAGCGGATTGACTTCGCTGCCCAGGGCGATCGCGGCCAGGTACGAGGCCTTGACCTTGGCAGCGTCATCGACGCCGGCCGGCACGCGGTGGGTCAGCAGGTCAAGCAGGAACTCGGCTTCGCCGGCGGGCGGGTTCTTCAGCAGTTCGATGACGTCGGCCGTCTGCTGGGCGCTCAGCGGCAGCGGCGGGATGCCAAGCGCGGCGCGCTCGGCTACGTGGTGGCGGTAGGCTTCCAACATGACAACTCCCGGGTGATTCTTTTGAAAGAATGCGGTTTAAAGAATGGGCTCAGGCTTGCGGCACGATCAGCTTCAGGCCCTTGAAGTAGTCGCGGTAAAACGTGTCGTTCCAGGTGATCAGGCCATCGCACTGCAGCAGTGCATGGGCCCCCACCATGAAGTCGTCCAGGCTGCGCCGGCCTTGGCCACGCTGCCGGTGGCGGCGCTGCATCTCGCCGGCGCGCAGGGCCGATTTGGCCTCCAGCGCGTTGAAATGGACACCCATTTCCTCCAGCGCTTCGAGCACTTCGGCGCCGCCGCGCAGCGAGGCGCACAGCTCGGCCAAGGTCGCGCCGCAGACCACCACGCGCCCGCCGACCAGGCTCTGGCGCAGGCAGGCCTCGACGGCATCGGCCTGCGGGCCGTTGCTGAGCAGTTCGATCAGCACCGGCGAATCGACGGCGATCATCGCGGGCTCAGTCTTCGTCACGGACAGCCTTCACGGCGGCCTCGGACGACTCGAAGCCATCCAGTGCGAATTTGCCGCGGGCGCGGGAGATCGCATCGTCCACGCTCTTGCGCAGGATGATGCGGCCGCCTTCCAGCTCCACGGTCAACTGGGTGCCCTTGGTCAGCCCCAGGGCGTCACGCACGGCCTTGGGCAGCGTGATCTGTCCGCGTTCAGCAACAGTAGCTTCCATGGGGTACGCCTCGAAAAGTATGTATAAATTGTACGTACTTTGACGTTCAGGGGCAAATCCAGGCGGCGCCCGCCTTTCGGGCGTCCCGGGCCCGTCAAGAAGGCTAGACTGAACGAGCAGCAACCGCTGATGCCGCCGAAGTGGGCAAAACCACCCAGGATGATGTGCGTGGCGCCTTCGGCGCCCCCAGCCGCCGCGAACAGCTCGGCGACACACAGGTCTGGTACTACGACTTCGTCAAGATCAAGTCGTTCGGCAAGAACATCCAGGAAGCCACCGTGTTCGAGTTCGGCAAGACCGGCAACCCCCTGATCGACGCCGCCAACGGCAAGTAAGCGGCCGCGGCCGAGCTACTTCCAGACGGGGCGCTCATGGCGCCCCGTCTGCATTCGGGATGCAGGCGATGACATCGGCACTACACATGCCTGTGTAACCTTGCGTCCTGAGCCCAAGGGCTGGCACGCCCCGGCCGCTGTCGCATACTGCGAGGGATCGGCGGGCGCAGCGAGCCCGACGGCAGCCGCAAGCAGGCGCGCGTTCCGGCGCAGCCGTTGCAAGCCATCAGCAAAGGAGTCATCTGCAATGAGCGATTCGTTCTCCACCCGCAGCCAGCTGGACGTCGGCGGCACCACCTACGACTACTTCAGCCTGCCCAAGCTCGGACAGACGTTCGACATTTCCCACCTGCCCTATTCGATGAAGATCCTGCTGGAGAATCTGCTCCGGCACGAGGATGGTGGCGTCACCGTCGGCAAGGACCACATCCAGGCCGTGGCCCAGTGGGACCCCAAGGCCGAGCCCGACATCGAGATCGCCTTCATGCCCGCGCGCGTGGTGCTGCAGGATTTCACCGGCGTGCCCTGCGTCGTCGATCTGGCCGCGATGCGCGATGCGGTGGTCAAGCTCGGCGGTCGACCGGAGCAGATCAATCCGCAGATTCCGTCCGAGCTGGTGATCGATCACTCGGTGCAGGTCGATGTGTTCGGCACGCCCGACGCGCTGGATCTCAACGGCAAGATCGAATTCCAGCGCAATCAGGAACGCTATGGCTTCCTGCGCTGGGGCCAGAAGGCCTTCGATGATTTCAAGGTGGTGCCGCCCAACACCGGCATCGTCCACCAGGTGAACCTGGAAAACCTGGCCCGCGTCGTCATGACTGCGGACAAGGATGGCAAGGCGGTGGCGTACCCGGACACCGTGTTCGGGACCGACAGCCACACCACCATGATCAATGGCATCGGCGTGCTCGGCTGGGGCGTAGGCGGTATCGAAGCCGAGGCCGCGATGCTCGGCCAGCCGTCGTCGATGCTGATCCCGCAGGTGGTCGGCTTCAAGCTGACCGGGCGCATGCCCGAAGGCGCCACCGCCACCGATCTGGTGCTGACCGTCACCCAGATGCTGCGCAAGCACGGCGTGGTCGGCAAGTTCGTGGAGTTCTTCGGTGAGGGCCTGCAGCACCTGCCGCTGGCCGACCGTGCCACGATCGGCAACATGGCACCGGAATATGGCGCCACCTGCGGCATCTTCCCGATCGACGAAGAATCACTGACCTACCTGCGCCTGTCCGGCCGCAGCGAAGCACAGATCGATCTCGTCGAAGCCTATGCCAAGGCCCAGGGCCTGTGGCACGACGCCAACACCGCGCACGCCAGCTACAGCGCCACGCTGGAACTGGACATGGGCGAGGTCAAGCCGTCGCTGGCCGGCCCCAAGCGCCCGCAGGACCGCGTGCTGCTGGAAGACGTCAAGCAGAACTACCGCGAGAACCTGGTCGGCCTGACCACCAACCGCGACAAGCGCAACGATGACGTCTCCAAGTTCGTCAACGAAGGCGGCGGTGCGGCGGTCGGCAACGAACAGCTGGCCAAGGGCTACAGCGATGTCGAGCTGGAGGGTCACAGATTCCGCCTGAAGGATGGCGCGGTGGTGATCGCCGCGATCACCTCGTGCACCAACACCTCCAACCCGGCGGTGATGATCGGTGCCGGCCTGCTCGCCCGCAACGCGGCCGCCAAGGGGCTGGACCGCAAGCCGTGGGTGAAGACCTCGCTCGGCCCGGGCTCGCGCGTGGTCACCGATTACCTGGAAAAAGCCGGTGTGCTTACCGAGCTGGAAAAGATCGGCTTCTACGTGGTCGGCTATGGCTGCACCACCTGCATCGGCAACTCCGGCCCGCTGCCGACCGAAGTCAGTGCGGGCATCGCCGCTGGTGACCTGGTGGTGGCCTCGGTGTTGTCGGGTAACCGCAACTTCGAAGGTCGCGTGCACCCGGAAGTCAAAATGAACTATCTGGCCAGCCCGCCGCTGGTCGTCGCCTACGCCATCGCCGGCACCACCGATATCGACCTGACCACCGAGCCGCTGGGCACGGGCAGCGATGGCCAGCCGGTGTACCTGCGCGATATCTGGCCGAGCAACAAGGAAATCGGCGACGTGATCGCCGCGACCATCGGGCCGGAGATGTTCAAGAAGAACTATGCCGACGTGTTCAAGGGCGACACCCGCTGGAACACCATCAAGTCGCCCGATGGCGATCTGTACGAGTGGGATGGCAACTCGACCTACATCAAGAACCCGCCCTACTTCGACGGCATGACGATGGACGTCGGCCACATCGAGGATGTGCATGGCGCGCGTGTGATGGGCCTGTTCGGCGACTCGATCACCACCGATCACATCTCCCCGGCCGGCAACATCAAGAAGGATTCCCCGGCGGGCCGCTTCCTGCAGGAGCGTGGCGTGCAGCCGGCTGACTTCAACAGCTACGGCAGTCGCCGCGGCAACGATGACGTCATGGTGCGCGGCACCTTCGCCAACATCCGCATCAAGAACCTGATGTTCGGCGGCGAAGAAGGCGGCAACACGCTGTACTTCCCGAAGGACGGCGGCGAGCCGCAGAAGCTGGCGATCTACGACGCGGCCGTCAAGTACAAGGCCGAGGGCGTCCCGCTGGTGGTGTTCGCCGGCAAGGAATACGGCACCGGCTCCTCCCGCGACTGGGCGGCCAAGGGCACCAACCTGCTGGGCGTCAAGGCGGTGATCGCCGAGAGTTTCGAGCGCATCCACCGCTCCAACCTGGTTGGCATGGGCGTGCTGCCGCTGCAGTTCAAGAACGGCGAGAACGCACAGAGCCTGGGCCTGGATGGCTCGGAGGTGGTCGACATCACCGGCCTGGAGGATGGCGCCAGCAAATCGGCCACCCTCACCGCGACCCGGGCCGATGGCACTAAGAAGACCTTCGAGGTCCATGTGATGCTGCTGACCCCGAAGGAAGTGGAGTACTTCAAGCACGGCGGCCTGCTGCAGTACGTGCTGCGCCAGCTGGCGGGGAAGAAGTAAGCGTCAGCCACTTGGCGAAGTACGCCGTCTCCATCCAGGGGATGACGTGACAGCAAGGGGGCGCAACGCCCCCTTGCTGCTTTCCGGATCCTCGCGAATCTGCGTCTTGGGCGTGCCCCGGACAGGCGTCCCAACGCCCCATCTTCTTTTTCATAAATTTCATAAATCACATATTTATCCCATTTCGTACGCAATGAGCTAGGCTGGAGGCATCCGTCAGGGAGCCACCGGCATGCGGCACGCGCTCAAGTTCGACCCGATCACCGAGCTGACCCGCACCACCGCCTCGACGGTGAAGGAGCACTGGCGAAAGGTCATGCAGGACGTCCGCGAACAACAGGCCGTGCTGGTGACCAATCACAACGAGCCCCAGGCCGTCATCCTCTCCGCCGAGCAATACCAGGCCATGCAGGCCGAAGTGGTATCGCTGCAGCGTGATCTGGCCTCCCTGCGCGAGCAGACCCCGGCCCTCCAGCACCTGCGGCAGCGCTTCGATGATCGCCTTGCCGTGCTGGACAGTGCTGCGGCGGGCACCAACGCGCGCGCGCTGCTGCGCAAGCCGGCAGGGCTCAAGGGCAAGGTAGCCGCAGGCAGCGGGTACTGATGGCGGCGCGCCCCTTCCTGTTCGTCCTGGCAGGGGTCAACGGCGCAGGCAAGAGTTCCATCGGGGGTCACCTGCTCCGCGAGGCCGGGCTGGACTGGTTCGATCCGGACGACTGGGCCCGGCAGCTGTGCCGCGGACTGGGCATGAGCCAGCGCGAGGCCAATGGTCAGGCGTGGCAGGAAGGCTTCTCCCGATTGCAGGCCGCGATCGCCGAACGTCGCAACCACGCCTTCGAAACCACCCTGGGCGGACAATCCATCGCCGCGACCCTGGCCGAGGCATGCGCCACGCATGACGTACTGGTCTGGTACTGCGGCCTGGCCTCTCCCGAGCAGCACATCGCACGGGTGCGCGCATGCGTTGCGGCCGGTGGACACCCCATCAGCGATGCGGACATCCACCGCCGCTATCCGTTGGCGCTGCAGAACCTGATCACCCTGTTGCCAGCACTGGCACAGCTGCAGGTGTACGACAACAGTGCAGAGGCCGGTCCTGGCCAGCCCGTTGCCGACCCGCAGCCTGTGCTGCAGATGGACGGTGGCCGTTTGACCTGGCCCGCCGCCGATGACGCCGCTCAATTGCGGCAGGCACCCGACTGGGCCGTGCCGGTGCTGGAAGCTGCACTGCAGTGTCACGACGCCTGCGCTGGCGAGCCGCCGCGATGAGCGAGCATAGGCGGATGAGCGAACACATGCGGCTGCAAACGTCATCCATCGTCGGCGCGACCCTGCCCCGCTGCCCCGCGTCCACCTTTCTTCACCGGCCCTTCGCGTTTCCCATTCGGGACGGTATGCTGCCGAGGCATGAAACGACGGATACTCTCCGTCATCGCATCACATCATCCACGTTTCCTGGAGGGGGAATATGAGTCTGGAACGACCCTGGCTGCAGAGTTATCCCAAAGGCGTACCCGCCGAGATCGACGTCAACGAGTTCCATTCGGTCTCGGCCGTCTTCGACACCTCGGTGGCCAAGTTCCGCGACCGCCCCGCCTACTCCAGTTTCGGCAAGGTTCTGACCTACGGGGAAACGGACGCACTGGTCGAACAGTTCGCCGCCTACCTGCTCGGTGAGCTGCAGCTCAAGAAGGGCGACCGCGTTGCCCTGATGATGCCCAACTGCCTGCAGTACCCGATCGCGACCTTCGGCGTGCTGCGTGCCGGCCTGACCGTGGTCAACGTCAATCCGCTGTACACCGCCCGCGAGCTCAAGCATCAGCTGGTGGATTCCGGCGCGGCCGTGCTGGTGGTGGTCGACAACTTCTGCGACACCGTGCAGCAGGTCATCGCCGACACCCCGATCAAGCAGGTGGTGACCACCGGCCTGGGCGACATGCTCGGCGCCAAGGGCATCGTGGTGAACTTCGTGCTGAAGTACATCAAGAAGATGGTGCCCAACTACAGCCTGCGCGGCGCGATCCGCTTCAAGCAGGCGCTCAAGCTGGGCAGCCGCCACACCCTGCCCAAGGTCGAGATCGATCACGACGACGTCGCCTTCCTGCAGTACACCGGCGGCACCACCGGCGTGGCCAAGGGCGCGATGCTGACCAACCGCAACCTGGTCGCCAACATGCAGCAGGCCTCGGCCTGGATCTCCGCCTCGGGGATCGAGATGGGCAAGGAGGTGATCATCACCGCCCTGCCGCTGTACCACATCTTCGCGTTGACGGCGAACGGCCTGGTCTTCATGAAGTTCGGCGGCTGCAACTACCTGATCACCAACCCGCGCGACATGAAGGGCTTCGTCAAGGAGCTGAAGGCAACCCGTTTCACCGCGATCACCGGCGTCAACACGCTGTTCAACGGCCTGCTCAACACCCCCGGCTTCGACGAGATCGATTTCTCCTCGCTGAAGGTCACCCTGGGTGGCGGCATGGCGGTGCAGCGCGCCGTCGCCGAGCGCTGGAAGAAGGTCACCGGGGTGACCCTGGTCGAGGCCTACGGCCTGACCGAGACCTCGCCGGCCGCCTGCATCAATCCGCTCAGCCTGGCCGAGTACAACGGCGCGATCGGCCTGCCGATCCCGTCCACCGATGCCTGCGTGAAGGATGACGCCGGCAAGACGCTGGCCGCCGGCGAAGTGGGCGAGCTGTGCATCAAGGGCCCGCAGGTGATGAAGGGCTACTGGCAGCGCCCGGAGGACACCGCACAGGCGGTCGATGCCGAGGGCTGGCTGCACACCGGCGACATGGCGCGCATGGATGAGCAGGGCTTCTTCTATATCGTGGATCGCAAGAAGGACATGATCCTGGTGTCCGGCTTCAACGTGTATCCCAACGAGGTTGAAGACGTCATCGCGATGATGCCCGGCGTGCTCGAAGTCGCCGCGGTCGGCGTGCCCGACGAGAAGTCCGGCGAAGTGGTCAAGGTGGTCATCGTCAAGAAGGACCCCAACCTCACCGCCGAGATGGTCAAGGAGCATGCGCGTGCCAACCTGACCGGTTACAAGCATCCGCGCATCGTGGAGTTCCGCAAGGAGCTGCCGAAGACCAACGTCGGCAAGATCCTGCGCCGCGAACTGCGCGATACGCCCGCGCCGTAACGGTTCCCCAACGGCTGCATCTTCACAGGGCCCCTGCCGGCAACGGCGGGGGCCTTTTGCATTGCGTGAGATGCCGGGGGTGTAGGATCGCGGCGTGTGGACCCGTCAGGCCCGCCGCCCACCGTCCTCCCAGCGGGCCAGCCTCCGAGGAAATCGCCATGAGCACCATTGAAAAGCTGCCCGTCAACCACCGCTACGCCACCATCCGCACCGAAACCACGGGTAACGACGATGCCCATTGGCTGTACATGCACGCCGATGCCGCCAGCGGCATCCGCCCGTGCTGCCGGAAGGACATGCTCGATGAAATGTGGAATTTCATGAGCGCCATCACCCGCACCCCGGCCGAGCGCAACAGCGGCAAGCTGCGGCATTTCGTGCTCGCCTCCGATGCGAACGCCTACAACCTGGGCGGCGATCTGGACCTGTTCACCCGCCTGATCCGCGAGGGCAACCGCGACCGCCTGCTGACCTACGCACAGCGCTGCGTGGAAGGCGTGCACCACCTGCACACCGGCTTCGGTGGCGACGTGCGCTCGATCGCGCTGATCCAGGGCGACGCGCTCGGCGGCGGCCTGGAGATGGCGCTGGCCTGCCACACCATCGTGGCCGAAGAAGGCTGCGGCATGGGCCTGCCGGAGGTGCTGTTCGGCCTGTTCCCGGGCATGGGCGCGTACTCGTTCCTGTGCAAGCGCGTGGCACCGCAGCTGGCCGAGAAGATCATCCTCGACGGCCGCGTGTACTCCTCCGAAGAGATGCATGCCATGGGCGTGGTCGACGTGCTGGTGCCCAAGGGCCACGGCGTCAAGGCCGTGGAAGATCTGATCCGCCAGCACCAGCGCATTCCGCATTCGTATCTGGCGATGAATGCCGCGCGCAACCTGGCCCAGGCCGTGCGCTATGACGAACTGCTGGAGATCACCAAGGTGTGGGTCGATTCCGCGCTCGCCCTGGGCGACAAGTCGCTGCGCACCATGGACCGCCTGATCAAGGCCCAGACCCGCCGCGCCACCCTCGACGTGGCCTGAGTCCTCCCCTCCCCTGTGTTGTTCAAGCCCGGCTGCCGCCGGGCTTTTTTTCAGCGCATGTCGCCGCCGTCGTCGGCCTGCCCCTGCGCCTTGCGCTGCGCACGCGCATCCAGCGCCTGCCGGCCTTCCTTGATGCCCGCCTGCAGCAGGGTCACGCGCTGCCGCCATTCGCTCTTGAGCTGCCAATCGGCCATGCGCATCAGGTCGCCCGCACGGTTCGCCACGCGGACCAGGCCCAGATTGCTGGCCACGCCCTTGATCGCATGCGCCTGCTCACGGAAATGCACCCAGTCGGCGCGCTCGCCGTCGGCCAGTGCGACGCCGACGCATTGCTCGGCATCGGCCAGGCATTGGCGGATGAACTCGCGTTCGAAGCCATCGCCCATGCCGAGCGAGGCCAACTCGTCCAGCACGCCTGGATCGAGCACCCCATCGAGCACGGTGGCGGTGCGCACGATCGGCGCGCTCGCCTTGAGCTGACCGTTGGAGGCGATGTCGGCCAGCACGTCCAGCAGCCGCACGGCCACCACTGGCTTGGCCAGGAAAGTATGCGCACCGGCCTGGGTACAGCGCTGGATCGCCTCTGGGGTGACATCGGCGCTGAGCACCAGCACCGGCGTGCGCGGACCGCCCCCGGCCTGCATCACGCGCAGCTCCTTGAGCATGTCCAGGCCACTCATGCCGGGCATGTGCAGATCGACGATGGCGGCATCGAAATCGCTCTCGGCCATCGCATCCAGCACCGCTTCGCCGCCGTTGACGCACAGCACCTTGTGACCGGCTTTCTGCAGCAGGCGCTGCAGTACCATCCGGTTGGCCTCGTGATCATCGGCGACCAGGATGTGCATGCTGCGCACGCGCGCGCGGTGGCGCAGGAACGGATCGGCGAAGGCGATGACATTGCCGTTGCGGTCCGGCAGCCCGTCGCCGACCAGGGCCGGGGTGACCGTGCCCAACGGCACGCGCGGCGGCGCAAACGGCAGCTCGAACCAGAAATGACTGCCCTGCGGCGGATTCTCTTCATAGCCGATGTCGCCGCCCATCGCCTCGACGAGGCCTTTGGCGATGGTCGTACCCAGGCCGGTGCCTTCGTGCCGGCGGGCCATGCTGACATCGGCCTGCTCGAAGGCTTCGAACAGACGTGGGCGCATTTCCGGCGCGACGCCGATGCCGGTATCGAGGATGTCAAAGCGCAGGCGCACCCCGCCATCGGATTCGGCATTGAGCACGGCGACGCGGATCTCGACCCGGCCATGGTCGGTGAACTTGACCGCGTTGCCGGCGATGTTGAGCAGGATCTGGCGCAGGTGACCCAGATCGCCGCGCAGCAACGGCGGCACGGTGTCGGCCACCTTGACCCGGTAATCCAGCCGCTTGGCCTTGGCCTGTGGCAGCAGGATCAGCCCGATCGCCTGGATGACATCGGTCAGGGCGAAGTCTTCGGCGGTCACGCGCAGCTTGCCCGCTTCGATCGCGGAGATGTCCAGCACCTCTTCCACCAGCGCCAGCAGACTGCGCGAGGAGGCCTGGATGGTATTGACGCACTCGCGCTGCTCTTCATCGAGCTTGGTCGTGGCCAGCAACTCGGTCATGCCCGACAGCCCGTTGAGCGGCGTGCGGAATTCATGACTCATGTTGGCCAGGAAGCGGCTCTTGGCCTCGCTCGCACGGCGCGCCTCGGCCATCGCCCGGGTCAACTGGCGCAGCAGCGTGGAGAAATACAGCGGCACCGCGGCCAGGCCCAGCCACAGCCCGAACGCCAGCCGGGCATTGCGTTCCCAGTACGGCGTCAGCAGCGCGGTGCTGCCGAAGCTGACCATGGCCATCGCCACGGCCACATAGAGATAGTTGTTGCCATAGCGCATGCCGTTGCCGACCGTCACCCACATCACCACGATGTAGACCCAGGCCAGCGGCTCGCCCATCTGCACCATCCCGGCGGCAATCAGCCCGTAGTCGGCCAGCATGCCGGCCACCCGGCGCGGGTCCGAGCGCCCCGGCCGCCACAGCAGCCAGCCGAACAGCCCCAGCGACAGCGTCAGGCCGGTCAGCACGATCGCCAGCACGCCGTGGTACTGCGCCGGCGGCAGATCGTGCCGCGGCCCCGGCATCAGTACGTACAGCAGGATCAGGGTGATCAGCACGATGCGCACGATCGCCTGGCCGTGCTCGGTATCCGGGCGCTGCGCCAGACGTTGCTTCAGCCGCGGGTACAGACGACGCATATCACATCCCCGGGCGGGATGACGCAGTGGAGTGCTGTGCGCAGATCTCATCAAGCTGGAGGCGGCCGCGCAGCAGGGCATCAACGCAACGCGGGTCGAACAACCGGCCACGCTGGGCGTACAGATAAGCCAGCGTGGCTTCCATGGTCCACGCTTCCTTGTACGGACGGGGTGAGATCAGGGCATCGAACACATCGGCCACCGCCACGATCCGCGCTTCCAGCGGAATGGCATCGCCGACCAGCCCATCCGGGTAGCCGCTGCCGTCGTAGCGCTCGTGGTGGCGCAGCGCGATCAGCGCACCGACCTGGATGAAACGGTTCTGGCTGCCACTCAACAGTTCATAGCCGATGCGCGGGTGCCGGCGCATGATCGCCTGCTCCTCTTCGCTCAGCTTGCCCTGCTTGAGCAGCACGGCATCGGGAATGGCGATCTTGCCCATGTCGTGCAGGGGCGCGGCCATCTCGATCAGCTTGACCTCTTCCTCCGGCAGCCCGAGCTGCTCGGCGATCAGGCCCGCCACGTGCGCCATGCGCTCCAGGTAGGCGCTGGTGCCGGCATCACGGAACTCGATCGCACGCGCCAGGCGCGAAAGCGTCTCACGCTCGCGCTCTTCCACCTCATGCATGCTGGCCAGCAGCCGCTGCTCCAGCGAGAGCGCGCGCTGCTTCACGTTCTCCGACTGCTGGCGCAGCTGCAACAGGTTGTAGCAGCGCGCGCGCAGTTCGCGCGGGCGGATCGGCTTGACCAGGAAATCGATCACCCCCGCTTCCAGCGCGGCCTGACGGATCGGCTCATCGCCGACCACGGTGATCAGGATCACGGGGATGTCGCGGTGTTTGGGCAGGCGGCGGAACCGGCGGGCGAACTCCAGCCCATCCATCTCCGGCATGCGGTAATCGAGCAGCAGCAGATCCACGGCATGCGACTCGCACCAGGCGAGCGCCGTCAGTGGATCGCCGAAGTCGTGCACGGACAGTTCCGGCGCGATGTCTTCGATGACATGGCGCAGCATGGTTCGCGCGGACGTCTGGTCGTCAACGATGACAATATTCAAGGCTGCTTCTGCCTTCTTCCTTGACCACACTGGAACATGCTGCGGAGAGGATACTCCGCCGCTCAGCACACTGGCACCTTGCATGGGTCCGCCTCCCGTCATGAACACCCCAGTTCATGATCGTGGTCACAGTGTGATGCCAATGTAAGCACCCGCTGCAACCCGTCATGGTCCGTGGCCATCACGCCATAGCACCTTGCTAAGGCCACGCAGAAACCATACTCGCGCGGCCACGGGAGCGGAACCCCCATCCGGACGAGCCCCAAGCACGTCCGGACCCAGGTCTCAGTTTTCGGGACGCATATACGGGAACAGCAGCACGTCACGGATCGAGCTGCTGCCGGTCAGCAGCATCACCAGGCGGTCGATGCCGATGCCCAGGCCGCCGGTCGGCGCCATGCCGTACTCCAGCGCGCGGATGTAATCGGCGTCGTAATGCATGGCTTCGTCATCACCGCCCTCCTTCGCCGTGACCTGGGCCTGGAAACGGGCGGCCTGGTCTTCCGGATCGTTCAGCTCGGAGAACCCGTTGGCCAGCTCCTTGCCGTTGATGAACAGCTCGAAGCGGTCGGTATAGCCCGGCTGGTCATCGTTGGCACGGGCCAGCGGGGACACCTCGACCGGGTGGTCGGTGATGAAGGTCGGCTGGATCAGGGTGTGCTCGACGGTGGCTTCGAAGATCTCCAGCAGCAGCTTGCCCCAGCCGTAGGACGGCTTGATGCGGATCTTCAGGCGCTCGCAATGGGCGACCAGCGCATCGCGGTCGGTACAGTCGGCCGCACTGATTTCCGGGTTGTGGTGGCGCACGGCTTCATCCATGCGCCAGCGGCGGAAGGCCGGGGCCAGATCGATCGTGGCGCCGTCCCACTCCACCGTGGTGGTGCCCAGCACCTTGCTGGCCACGTCACGGATCACGCCTTCGGTCAGGTCCATCACTTCGGTGTACGTGGCGTAGGCCTCGTACAGCTCCATCATGGTGAATTCCGGGTTGTGGCGGGTACTCACGCCTTCATTGCGGAAGTTGCGGTTGATTTCGTACACGCGCTCCAGCCCACCCACGACCAGGCGCTTGAGGTACAGCTCCGGGGCCACGCGCAGGTACAGGTCCAGGTCCAGCGCGTTGTGGTGGGTGGTGAACGGCTTGGCCGTGGCGCCGCCGGGGATGTAATGCATCATCGGCGTTTCGACTTCCAGGAAGTCGCGGCTGTCCAGCCAGGCGCGCATGGCGCGGATGATCCGCGAGCGCTTGATGAACACCTCGCGCGACTCCGGGGTCACGATCAGGTCCACATAGCGCTGGCGGTAGCGCTGCTCCACGTCGGCCAGGCCGTGCCACTTGTCCGGCAGCGGGCGCAGCGACTTGGTCAGCAGGCGGATGCTGGTGGCCTTGACCGACAGCTCGCCGGTCTTGGTGCGGGTGAGCCCGCCTTCCACGCCGATGATGTCGCCCACGTCCCAGCCCTTGAACGCCGTGTAGGCATCGCCCAGGGTGCTGCCCTGCAGGAACAGCTGGATGCGGCCGGACTCGTCCTGGATCTGGGCGAAGCTGGCCTTGCCCATCACGCGCTTGGCCATCAGGCGGCCGGCCATCTTGACCTGGCGGTCACTGGCTTCCAGTGCTTCGGCGGTCCACTGCTCGGCGTCGGCGAACTCGGCCTGCAGGGTGCCGGCGAAATGCTCGCGGCGGAAATCGTTCGGGTAGGCAATGCCCTGCCCGCGCAGGGCGGTCAGTTTCGCGCGGCGCTCGGCGATGAGGCTGTTCTCGTCGACGGGGGGCTGCGGCGCGGCGGTCTGATCGTTCATGGCGTGGGTCTATGTATGTCGGGGGGGAGGTACGGTCCCCGCCATCATGCCGATGGTCGGGGCGGATTGCGAAACCGGGCGCGGCCCGGGCACAACGGATCGGGGCCGCGCGTGGCGGCCCCGACGGTCAGGCGTCGGTGCGTTTGGCACCCACGGCCAGGCCGGACTTCAGGCTGGCTTCGACGAATTCGTCGAGGTCGCCATCCAGCACCTTCTGCGTATCGGAGCGTTCGATGCCGGTGCGCAGGTCCTTGATACGGCTCTGGTCGAGCACGTAGTTGCGGATCTGGCTGCCCCAGCCGATGTCGGACTTGGTGGCTTCCACCGCGTCACGCTCGGCGTTGCGCTTCTGGATTTCCAGCTCGTACAGCTTGGCGGCCAGCATCTTCATCGCGTTGTCGCGGTTCTGGTGCTGGCTGCGGCCGGTCTGGCAGGCCACGACCGTGTTGGTCGGGATGTGCGTGATACGCACCGCCGACTCGGTCTTGTTGACGTGCTGTCCACCGGCGCCGGAGGAGCGGTACACATCGGTACGCAGGTCGGCCGGGTTGATGTCGATCTCGATGTTGTCATCGACTTCCGGCGACACGAACACCGAGGTGAAGCTGGTATGGCGGCGGTTGTCCGAATCGAACGGCGACTTGCGCACCAGGCGGTGCACGCCGGTTTCGGTCTTCAACCAGCCGTAGGCGTAATCGCCTTCCACGCGCAGGGTGGCCGACTTGATGCCGGCGACGTCGCCACCGGACACTTCCATCAGCTCGGTCTTCCAGCCGCGCGATTCGCACCAGCGCAGGTACATGCGCAGCAGGATCTCGGCCCAGTCCTGGGCTTCGGTACCACCGGCACCGGCCTGGATGTCGACGAACGCCGCCGCGGTATCCATCTGCCCGGAGAACATGCGCTGGAACTCCAGCTGCTCCACGTGCTTCTGGTACTTGTCCAGGTCGCTGACCACGGCCAGGGCGGTTTCTTCGTCCTGTTCGCTTTCGGCCAGTTCCAGCAGTTCGCCCGACTCGGTCAGGCCGTCGAGGATCGTGGCGATGCCGCCGACGGTCTTGTCCAGATTGGCGCGTTCGCGGCCAAGATTCTGGGCGTACTCGGCGTTGTTCCAGATATCCGGGTTTTCCAGTTCCCGGGTTACTTCTTCCAGACGCTCTTTCTTGGCGTCGTAGTCAAAGATACCCCCTGAGCGAGAGCACGCGATCGGTGAGATCGGTGATGCGCTGGCGGACAGGATTGAGCTCGATCATGTCGGCGATTAATGCGTGCGAAAAGACTGTCCATCATAGCCTATCCGGGGCTTTCCGGCGGTGGCCGGGGTGGGAATCGCCCTGTTCCGGCCAGGAAAACGACATCGCTGAACACGGGCGCCCGGGCAGACGGTAGACTTCCGCCCCGCTGCGCGGCCCCCTGCCCGCGGCGTCCCCCAACGCACTACATGGAGCACTACCCCGATGAGGACGTCATCCTCCGCCCTGCTGCTGGCTCTCGCCTGCCTGACCGCTTCCACCACCGCCTCGGCCCTGGACCTCAAGCAGCTGGCCAGCACCGGCCTGAAGGCCGGCCAGGCGTTGACCCTGTCCGACCAGGACGTGGCCAAGGCCGCCGACGAAGCCTGCGTCTACATGGACCAGCAGAACAAGGTGGCCCCGGCCAACAACCCGTATGCCCAGCGTCTGGCCAAGATCACCCAGGGCCTGGCCAATGAAGACGGCATGAGCCTGAGCTTCAAGGTCTACCTGACCGAAGACGTCAACGCCTGGGCCATGGCCAACGGCTGCGTTCGCGTGTACTCCGGCCTGATGGACATGGCCTCGGACGATGAAGTGCGCGGCGTGATCGGTCACGAGATCGGCCACGTCAAGCTGGGCCATTCCAAGACCAAGATGCGCACCGCGCTGCTGGCCTCGGCCGGTCGTGACACGCTGGCCGCCTCGGGCAATGCCAATGTCGCCACCCTGACCCAGGGCCAGCTCGGCGAACTGGCTGAAGGCTTCGTCAACGCGCAGTTCTCGCAGAAGGAAGAGAGCGCTGCCGACGAGTACGGCTACCGCTTCATGAAGCGCCACCAGTACGACCCGGCCGCATTGGCCAGCATGTTCCGCAAGCTGTCCAGCGATGGCGGCCTGATGTCCTCGCACCCGGGCTCGGAAGCCCGCGCCGGGCGCATCGACGCGATGATCAAGAAAGACAGCAAGCGCTGAGTGCCCTGCCGGCACCCGGGTCCGCCCGGGTGCCGGTCAGCCAGGCAAGGTCAGGCCGGTGCCTGCACGGCCAGCGCCTGCCGGAATGAGGGCAGCTGCCGGCGGCTGCACGGCACCCGGCCGCCATCGTCCATGTGCAGCAGGGCCTCACCCCCCTCCAGCGGCTCGATCGAGACCAGGTGCCGCACGTTCACCAGCCAGCTGCGGTGGGCACGCACGAAGATCCCCGGATCCAATCGCTCTTCCAGCGCCGCCATGGTGCTGCGCAGCGGGTAGTCGTGCCCGCGCACCCGCAGATTGACGTAGTTGCCCGCCGCCTGGGCGTACTCGATATCACCGGTGGCGACCAGGAAGTCGCGGCCCAGCTTGCGCACCAGGAACCGCTCCGGACGCTCCACCGCGTCCACCGGGGGCGCATCGTCCGGCGCGGCCAGCAGATGCGCTTCGCCCTGCCGGCGTCGCCCGAACCAACTGAAGAAGTGCTCGATCGCCACGAAGCTGAAGAAGGCACGGACATCCTTGAGGTACTCGTACATCAGGCGTACCGGCCAGGTGGCATCGTCCTGATAGTGGTAGCCGAGCGCGGCATAGGCTAAATGGCGCAGCCCCATCATCCCGGTCACATGCACCAGCGACCACGCCACGCTGGCCAGCAGATACAGCGGCAGCCGTCGCTTCCAGGTATCGGCGTGCAGCGGCCAACGCTGGCAGCCCCACCACAGGACCGGCAACGTCAGCAGGATCATCGCGACGCTGCTCAACTCCCAGATCATCGGCTGCCACAGGCCCAGGTCTTCGCCACGGCGGCCCGCATCCATCACTTCCACCAGCGCATTGGCCACCGCGGTAGTCAGCAGGATCACCGACCACACCAGCATCCGCGCACCCGGCCGCCACCGCGCGGCACGTCCGTTCGCCATTGAATCATCCATTCGCAAAGGGTCGTCAGCCTGACTCATCACGCCATGGTAGTGCGCCCCGCCCGTCCCTTGGCGACCGCCATTGGTCACTTGGCACCCACGGCAGAGCCCTTTGGCGTGGCCGAACCCCGTGCCAGTGCGCACCGTGGAGGCTCCTGCCCTCCCTGCCCCGTCCATGCCACGCCGCCACGACATCGACGCCCTGCGCGTACTCGCCTTCGCCCTGCTCATCCTGTATCACACCGCCATGGCCTACGTGGACGGCTGGGGGTTCCATCTCAAGAGCGACCACACCGCCGAGTGGCTGCAATGGCCGATGCTGCTGGTCAACCGCTGGCGGATGCAGCTGTTGTTTCTGCTCTCGGGCACCGCCATCGCCTTGATGCGGCCGGAGGCAGGCATCGTGCGCTTTGCCGTGCTGCGCTCGTGGCGGTTGCTGCTGCCGCTGGTGTTCGGGATGTGGGTGGTGGTGCCGATCCAACCCTACTGCGAGGCAGTGACCAACGGCCGCATCGAGCCCGGCTTCGGCGCGTTCCTGCTGCGCTACTGGCAGATGCCGGCCTGGGCGCAGGACAGCTTTGCCGGCTGGCAGCTGCGCATCACCTGGAACCACCTGTGGTACCTGGCCTACCTGTGGGTCTACACGCTGGTGCTGGCCTTGCTGATGCCGGTGCTGGATACCGCTGCCATGCATCGCGCCGTGGAGCGCTTCGCCCGTGCGCCGGCGCCGCTGCTGATCGGGCTGCCCAGCCTGCTCTCCTTCGGCTGGGTAGCCTGGCTCGATCCCCGCTTCCCGTCCACCAACCTGCTGTTTGGCGATTGGTACCAGCACGCCAAGTACGGCACGGTATTCCTGGCCGGCTACCTGCTTGCCCGCGCCACCCCGTTCTGGGCGCGCGTGGTCGAGCTGCGCCGGACCACCCTGCGGGTGGCGGTCATTGCCGCGAGCTGGTACTTCGGCATCCGCCTCCTGGGGCGGGTGTTGCCGGCCGATTCGGTGCTGCGGCAGTGGCCGGACAGTGTCTGGACGCTGCAGGTGATGGCCAGCCAGTCGCTGTACCTGTGGGCCGTGCTGCTGACCCTGCTCGGCTGGGCCAAGGTGTATCTGGATCGCCCGTTCCGCTGGCTGCCGTACTGCAGCGAGGCGGTGTATCCCTGGTACATCCTGCACCAGAGCCTGATCATCGCGCTGCTGTTCTGGCTCAAACCGCTGCAGCTGGGGCCGTGGTGGGAGCCGCTGCTGGTGCTGGCCGGGACGATGGCCGGCTGCCTGGTGCTGTACGAAGGGCTGATCCGGCGCGTTGGCTGGCTGCGCCCACTGTTCGGACTGCGCCGGGAGCCGTTATCGTTGCCGGTCACGCGGGCGGTGGCCCGACACTGAGGAATACGGATGTTCCAGACCCATTTGCATGTGTGGCTGCAGTCGTTCTTCGATGCCGCATGGATGCTGCCGCTGATGAGCTTCGTCAGCACGCTCGGCTACGAGTGGGCTTACGTGCTGTTGATCGTGGTGTGCAGTTTCGGGGTGCGTCTTCGCGCGGGGCTGGGCATCATGCTGGCGGTACTGCTGATGTCGATGGCCACGCACGCGATCAAGCAGGGTGCCGCCCTGCCCCGCCCCAGCGATGTCGACATCCACGTGCTGGACAAGGGCCGGCCGGACCACGCGCTGGCCGCCGATGGCGCTGCCGGATCGTTCTGGACGCTGCCGACCGATGAAGCGATTGCCGCCCTGCGTGCGCAGCCAGATCCGGACTACGGATTCATCAGCGGTCATGTGGGGGTGGCGACGGCTGCGATGGCAGCCGTGGTGCTGTGCTTCGGCATCCGCAGTGTCGGGTGGCGGATCGCGCTGCTGATCGGCTGGCCGTTGCTGATGGCGCTCTCTCGGATGTACCTGGGGCGGCATTTTCTGTCCGATGTGCTGGGCGGCTGGCTGGTCGGGATGGCCTTGGGCTGGCTTGCCTGGCAGTGCCTGCCAGCGCCCGCGCGCCGTAATCGAACCCGCCACCTCATCCTCGCCACCCTGGGCATCTGCGTGACGGCAGCGGCGCTGACGACCGAGTTCGTCCCGGCAGACAGCGCGGGGCGGTATCTGGGGCTGCTGCTGGTCTTCGCCTTCCTGCACTGGCGCGGCTGGCCGCTGGATCCGTACACACCGTGGCAGCGGATCGGGCGCGTCATGGCCGTCATCGGGCTGTATCTCGTCATCAGCCCCGTGCTGGAGGCAGTCGCCGTCGCACTGGCACTCCCTGACGCAGCGGTGGTGGAGGTGGTGTTCAATGCCATCGGCAACGCGGCGATCTTCATGGGCGGCATTGCCTTGGCGGGGTACTGGCCGCAGGCGGCGCGCAGCCTGCCTCGGGCCGCCGCCGTCGAATAAACGGCGGCGGCCCTCACGGGGTCCGCTTGCGGGTGCTTACTTCACCTCGAACTCGCCGACCAGCACCGTCTCCGCGCGGTCCTTCAACCGCAGCGTGACCTGCTGGTCGCGCTGGTCGCGGCTGCCCCATCGGGTGCTCAGGCGCAGCATCAAGGTGGTGGCACCGGTGACCAGCTGCTCGCGGCTGCCGAAGTAGTTCGCTTCGATCCTGTAGATGCCCGGCTTGGCATCGCGCAACGAGAACTGCTCCGGGCCATAGCCGCCGGTGAAGTCCTGCGACATCTGCCCGCCCTGGTAGGTCAGCCGGTTGCCGTAGTAGGCGCGCTCGCCATTGGGATCGGTGACCCACAGGTCCATGTCGCTGTTGTCACTGTCCCAGCTCAGCACCACGCGCAGGTCCAGCGGCATCGCACGGCGCAGGCGTGCATCGATGGCCGAGGCATCCACACGCTCGCGCGCGATCAGCCGGGTCAGTTCGTCCAGCGCGATCAGCGAGATGCCGTCGAAGCGGCCATCCCACGGGCGTACCACCACTTCATACAGCGATGCCACCGCCGCCTGGTACTGCCCGGCCGCTTCCAGCGCCAGGCCCAGGTCACGGAAACTCTGCGGCTCTTCCTCGCCCATCGCCAGCACCTGGCGGAACACCGGCGCGGCCAGCGCCGGCGCCTTGGCCTGCATCAGGCGATAGCCGAGCACGCGCAGCACGTGGCGGTTTTCCAGGTCCATCTCGGCGAGGTTGGAGAGCACGCGCAGGGCCAGCTCCCGCTGTCCGCTGGCCAGCAGCAGATCGGCCACGTCCAGATAGAACGCGCTGCTGCCGGCGTGCTGTTCGCGCTCCTGCAGATACAGTGGATACAGCTGCGCGGGCGTTGCATCGCGCAGGCGGCGTGCATAGGCCGAATCCGGTGCCCACGGCGCAAGCGTCAGTGTGATCTGGCCGTTGTTGGCCCTGGGTGCCGATTTGGCGCGGCGCTCGGTGGTAGCTTCTGCCTGATCGGCAACCGCCGAGGCGGTCAGCTCTACACGGTCCAGCGCCATCGGCGCCGCAGGTGCCGGCGGTGGCGCGGCCATCGCCATGGCCACCGGCGCGGCGACGGATCGGGATTCCTGCTTGGGTTGCGGTGGCGCATCCTTGGGCCAGCGGGTATTCCACCACTGCTCGCGCTCGGCGAACTGGCGGGCGATGCCATCCAGGCGGCGCTTCCGCTCGCTTGCCAAGTCCGCCACCGTCAACGCATGGCGCTGGTCGTAGGCCGCGCGCAGCGGGGCCGGCGGGCGGATGCCATAGCGCAGATAGTCCTCCAGCGTCTCCAGGACCAGCAGCGACGTATCGGCCGTCACGATCCCGAACTGCCGGGCCAGCGCCTTGGCCTCCGGCGCCCCGGCGGGGGCCGCCGCCAGTGCTGCCAACCGGTCATTCGCCCACGCGTGAGCGACCAGGCCGCCGTCGACCGCACGCGCGTTCGCGACGTTGAGCGTAACCGGCTGCGGATCGCTGTCGCCACCACGCAGGGACAGCAGCACCGTCGCATCGGGACGCAGCACGCGGCCGGTGACGCGAATCCAGCCCTGCGCAGCCCGCGAGGCATCCACGCTCACGTCCTCCACGCCACGTGCCAGCACATCGCTCACTTCGGCGGGCTGCAGCAGCAGCAGCGGCATCACCGCCTCCACCTCCGCCTCGCTGCCCAGCTGCAGCAGCTGACCATGATGGGCGCTGGTCCACGCACGAAGGCGCGGCGCGTCGGTCTTCGCACCGGCGCTGCTCAATGCATACAGGCGCTGATCGGGCGGCAGGGTGGGCAACGTCTGGCGGCCATAGTTGGCCAGGCCATCGCTGACCAGCAGGTACTCGCCGATGGTGCGGTTCGGCGTCCAGTCGCCCAGCGCACTGGCGCCATCGTGGGGCAGCGCCAACAGATACTCGCGCAGCGCCGACCAGTCGCCCCGGGTGATCGGGAACTCACGCGGCGCTTCGCTGCGGTCACGCAGCACCGTCAGTTGGACCTGACCCGAGCCGAACGCCTGGAAATAGCGATCCAGCACGGCCAGCTCAGCCGCACGGTTGCGCGTACCGGCCGAACCGGAGGCATCCCAGAGCAGACCGATGCGCGCGGGCAGGACGCGCGCGGCGGTCGGGGTGCGGACCGGCACGCTGGCCAGCAGATAGCGCTGCCCATCATGCAGCCCGGTGACCAGGTCAGTGCTGCGCGCAAGCGGAAGGCTCCACTGCAGTTGGGCAGGCAGATCGGCGCCCCGCCCCTGCCACTGCGCCGCGTAGGCACCGGCCTTCAACGTAAACCCGAGAGGATTGACGCCCACGGCGACCGGCTTGCCGGTCCCGCTGGTCTCCAACCGCAGCGTCAGTTGCTCGGCCTGGCGTGCGAAGGACACCGGAAGTGACCAGTGCAGACCCTGCGGCACGAGCGGCAGGCTGTCACGCAGCACCAGCCGCACGCGCCGCTCGCCACGCGCCGGGATCGGATACAGGCGCAGCCGGAACTGGTTGCCGGCGGTCTGTTCCAGCAGACCCGGATCGACCTGGCGGCGTTCGATCGCCTCGAAGACCTGGCGTCCCTGCGCCTTGGGTACCGGCACCGCATCGCGAAGCTCGCCATTGATGTCCAGTGCGAAACCGGCCACCTGCTGGCCGTAGGCCAACGGGAACTCCAGCTGCCCTTCCAACACGCGCGCATTGGGATTGTGGAAGGTCAATTCGATCGTGGTTTCGCCGAGCCCTGCCACGACGCGGCTGTCGATGTGGGCCTCGGTCAACCGCACCGGCACCTCGGCACCGGCGACCTGCAGGATGGGTGGGCGTGGCGAGGGAAAACGCCGTGGCTGTGCGTGGGCGCTGGGCAGCTGCCAGCACAGCAGCGCGAGCAGACCGATACTGCGCAGTGCGAGTCCCATGTGACGCTCCTGATCCGATGACCCTCCATTGAACGCGCCGCGATCCACAACGGGGTTGAGCGGTGGCAATCGCCTGTTCCGGTCATGGACGCCTCATCCGCGCTGGGCCAAGATCGCTCTCCACGGATTGATGGACCAAGGATGCCGCATGCGCCTGTTGTTGACCGCCCCGTTGTTGATGGGGCTCGCCCTGCCCGGTTACGCCGCCGCCCCCATCGAGGGCGTGACGTTCACCCACCACGACTGGACGCTGGCCTGCGACAACACCCGCACCTGCCGCGCCGCCGGTTATCAGGCCGATGACAATGGCGGCGACCCGGTCTCGATCCTGCTCACCCGCGCGGGCGGGCCGGATCAACCGGTCCAGGCGGAACTGATGCTCGGCCAGTACGACGACAACACGGCCACCAAGCGGCTCAGCCTGAGTATCAATGGCACCTCGCTGGGCCAGATGCAGTTCGATGCCGCCGAGGGCACCGCCACCTTCTCCGCGAAGCAGCTCGCCGCCCTGCTCGCCTCGCTGACACGCAACAGCCGCATCGAATTGACGGGTGACGATGGTGCGCGCTGGACGGTCTCCGATGCAGGGGCTGCGGCCGTGCTGTTGAAGATGGATGCGTTCCAGGGCCGCCTGGGCACACCCGGTGCGCTGATGCGCAAGGGCACGCTGGCCGAGTCCTCGGTGCCGCCCGCACTGCCGGTGCCGGTCGTGCAGCTGGGCACGCCGGTGGCCACCCGCCCGGCGGATACGGCG
Source organism: Stenotrophomonas sp. TWI809 (assembly GCF_039673205.1). Classification (NCBI taxonomy): domain Bacteria; kingdom Pseudomonadati; phylum Pseudomonadota; class Gammaproteobacteria; order Lysobacterales; family Lysobacteraceae; genus Stenotrophomonas; species Stenotrophomonas sp. TWI809. The sequence goes on from NZ_JBDJLE010000001.1 coordinate 221,510, forward strand.
CTCGCCGCGTCGCCCGCGCTGCGCGCCGCGCTGGCGGCGGTGACGTCGGCCGACGACTGCGAAGCGTTGGGCGCCGGCGGCAGCCCGTCACCGGACGGCGAACCCGAAGCGCTGACCGTACAGCGGCTCAGTGCCGACAAGCTGCTGGTGTCGCTGAGTTGCTGGCGCGGGGCCTACAACACCGGCGACGGCTACTGGGTGATCAATGACCGCGCGCCGTATCAGCCGCGGCTGGTCACCACGGCAGCGGTCGGGGATGAGGTGCGCACCATCCAGGAGGCGCAGAAGGGCCGTGGCCTCGGCGACTGCTGGTCCACCACCACGTGGGGCTGGACCGGCTCGCAGTTCGTGAAGACGGCCGATTCCAGCACCGGGTTGTGCCGCCTGGTCGCCGCCGGTGGCGCCTGGGAGATGCCGACGCTGGTGACCGAAGTACAGGAGTAGCGATCGCATCTGCAATACCCGACGTCGCCGTGACCGACCCTGACTGACCAGAGGGAACCGAATCGTACTCGTTGCATGGCCGTCGCGCTCGCCAGCAGGGACACTGTGAACCCCCGCACAGGCCCCCCCACGATGCGCCTGCTCGCCAGCCAGCCGACCCTTGCCCTGCTGCTCTGCTTTCTTTCTTCGCCTACTGCTCTGGCTGCCCCGCCCATCAAAGGCATCGCCTTTGACCACGGTGATTGGACTCTGGCCTGCGACAACACCCGGACATGCCGTGCCGCAGGTTATCAGCCTGACGATGGCGAGCATGCACCGGTATCGGTGCTGCTGACCCGGCGGGCGGGCCCGGACCAGCGGGTGAAGGCCGAGCTCATGGTTGGCCAGCTCGGCGAAATCAAGCTGCCCCTGCGGCTGTCGCTGCAGATCGACGACGCCAGGTTGGGCCCGCTGAGGTACAACGCAGCCGATGGCACCGCCACGTTGTTGCCTGCGCAGGTCAGCGCCATGCTCACGGCACTGATAGGCAACAGCCGCATCGCGCTGATCGGCGACGACGGCAGACGCTGGACGCTGTCTGGTCGCGGCGCTTCGGCGGTGCTGTTGAAGTTGGATGAATTCCAGGGACGGATCGGCACGCCCGGCGCGCTCGTGCGGAAAGGCACGAAAGCCGAGAGCACGGTACTGCCCGCCGTGTCGATGCCAATCATGAAACTGACCAACATAGTCGCCACGCGGCCGGCCGACAAAGCGCTGGCCTCGTCGGCCGCGCTGCGCGAAGCGTTGATTGCAACCGTCTCGGCCGACGATTGCGAAGCCCTGCAACCGACATGGAACGACACCTCCAATGAAGGCCCTCAAGACATGAAGGTGCAGCGTCTGAGCGCAGACAAGCTGCTGGTATCGCATCTGTGCTGGCGGGGCGCCTACAACAGGGGTGACGGATATTGGGTGATCAACGACCGCCCCCCGTACCGCCCCAGGCTGGTCACTAACTCGGGCAGCGGCGACAACGTGCGCTCCATCGAAGAATGGCACAGGGGCCGCGGCCTAGCCGACTGCATTTACTCCACTACATGGAGCTGGACCGGCACCCGCTTCGTACAGACAGCGGTGGCCAGTTCTGGACTGTGCCGATCAATCACGCTTGGCGGCCCATGGAATCTGCCGACCCTGGTGACCAAGGTGCAGCAGTAAGATGCGCGGCTGTTCATTTCCTTGCGGTCGAGGACCGATCAGCTGTGGGGCGCAACAACCACTGCCACGAACGCCCGCTGGACACCCTCCAAACGCGCATGCGGCAGGCCCAGGGCAACGGGGTTGGCACGGCGCGGGCAGGCTCCACACGCCCGGGGCGCTGCTGCGCAAGGGCAATCGCCCCGAGGCGACGGTGCTGCCGGCGGTGCCGGTGCCCGTGGTCAGGCAGGCCGCCCTGGTCGCTACGCGTCCCGGCGATGCCGCGCTGGCCGGAAGTGCGGCACTGCGCGCGGCCCTGAAAACCTCCCTGGCACCGGACGCCTGCGATGTCCTGGTGAGCGGCGAGCGCGTCGAACCGCTGACGGTACGCCGCCTCAGCGCGGACAAGCTGCTTGTTTCCACGCAGTGCTGGATGGGTGCCTACAACGTGGGCGAGGGTTACTGGGTCACCAACGATCGTGCGCCGTTCAACCCGCAACTGGTGGCCACGAGCGGCAGCGATGAAGACGAAGGCAGCATCCACGCCGCGCACAAGATCCGCGGCCTGGGTGACTGCTGGTCGAGCGACAGCTGGACCTGGGATGCCGCCGGTTCGTACATACCGCCGATGCCACCACCGGGGTGTGCCGGCTGGTCGCGGCCGGCGGCGCCTGGGACATGCCGATCCTGGTGACCCGGGTCGTCAAGTAAGTCGCGCCCGCGTGGAACGGCGGGCTCAGGCGTCGGCGCAGTGCTCCACAATCAACTGGATCGCGCCGCCGCCCCGGTAATCATCGCTGACCAGCCGGTAGGCGATATGCACCTGGTTGGCCGGTGCATTGCCGGTCCAGCCGCTGAAGTGGATGGCGCTGACCGGCTCGGGGCGGCCCGGCACGCGCAGGCTCAGCTTGAGGTGTTTCTCTTTGAGCACCTGCCAGCGCGCCACCTGGAAGTGACCATCGAACAGTGGCTCGGGGAAGCCCTGCCCCCACGGCCCGGCCAGGCGCAGCGCCTCGGCATGGGCGAAATCCAGTTCCTGCGGCAACAGCTCGCCATCGGTCAGCAGCAGCTGCTGCAACGACAGCGGATCGAGCGTGCGCTCCACCACCTCCACGAAGGCCTGCTCGAACGCGGCCAACTGCGCGTGCGGCAGACTGAGGCCGGCGGCCATGGCGTGGCCACCGAATTTATCGATCAGGCCCGGGTGCGCCGCGTTGACCAAGGCCAGCGCGTCACGGATATGGAAGCCGGGGATCGAGCGCGCCGAGCCACGCAGCGAGTCGCCGCCGGGCTCTGAAGGTGCGAACGCGATCACCGGCCGGTGCAGGCGATCCTTCATCTTGGAAGCCACCAGCCCGACCACGCCGGGATGCCATTCGGCATCGAACAGGCAGGCGGCGACCGGGCGCACGCCCTCGGCACTGAGCACCGCCCGCGACACCGCCAGTTCGGCGTCGTCGGTCATCAGCTGCTGGACGGCGCGGCGCTCGGTGTTGATCGATTCCAGCGTCGTGGCGATCTCACGCGCGTGGGCACGGTCTTCGGTGAGCAACAGCTCGATGCCCAGCGCCATGTCTTCCAGCCGGCCGGCCGCGTTCAAACGTGGGCCGAGCGCGAAACCGATGTCACTGCCGGTCAGCCGCGACGCGTCACGCCCGCTGGCCTCGATCAACGCCTGCAGCCCCACGCAGCCCTGCCCGTTGCGCAGCCGGCGCAGGCCGGCCGAGACCAGGGCGCGGTTGTTGTCATCCAGCGCGACCAGATCGGCGACGGTTCCGACCGCGACCAGGTCCAGCAGGGTCAGCAGATCCGGCTCTGGCGTCGTGGCAAACGCGCCCTGCTCGCGCAGGTGGCGGCGCAGGGCCATCAATACATAGAAGATCACCCCGACGCCGGCCAACGCCTTGCTCGGGAAGGCATCGCCGCTGATGTTGGGGTCGACGATGGCATCGGCCGGCGGCAGATGTTCGCCCGGCAGATGGTGGTCGGTGACCAGCACCTTCCAGCCGAGTGCCTTGGCCGCATTGACGCCAGCGTGGCAGGCGATGCCATGGTCGACCGTGACCAGCAGGCCCGGATTGAGCGGGGCCAGCTCGGCCACCAGCGATGGCGACAGCCCATAGCCATGCAGCATGCGGTTGGGCACCGCGTGCACCACATCGCGCGCGCCGAGCATGCGTAGGCCGCGCACCCCGACCGCACAGGCGGTGGCGCCATCGCAGTCGAAATCGCCGACGATCAGGATGCGTTCGTTGGTGGCGATCGCATCGGCCAGCAGCGCTACCGCGGCCTGCATGCTGCCCAGCAGATCCGGCGCATGCAGCTGGGCCAGCTTCGGCTGGGCCTGCGCGGCATCGGTCACCCCGCGCGCAGCGTAAAGGCGCTGCAGCAGCGGCAACATGGAGGACGGCCACTCGCCGACGGCGGCGGCAGGACGGCGCTGGATACGGGGTGCTTCAGACTGGGTCAAAACGGGCTCGATCGATGACGTGCGTGACCATGATACCGCCCTGCCATGGGTAGAGCCGGCCGCTGGCCGGCTGCCGATCGTCGCACTCAGAGGTCGTGCAACTGCACCGGCTTCTTCCAGAACCGCCAGCGCTGGGTCTTGTCGATCTCCACGCGGGCGCCGTCCTCGAAATCCAGCACCAGCCGCTTCAATTCCCCGCGAGCAATCGCCGCCAGCAACGGGCGGATCGCCTCATTGCCCAACTGTTCCAGCGAACGCAGCTGACGCAGGTCCACCAGGGCATCCACGGTCTGCTCGCCATCGGCTTGCAGACCCGCGGCCTTGGCCAGCGCCTGCAGCAGCGCATCGCGGCTGCGGACCTGGGCATGCGCGGTGGTCACGCGCTCCGGCAGCTCACCGCCGCCCCAGAACCACAACGAGTTGATCGCACGTTTGCCGTCGGCCACGCGCTGCTGGTTCCACTCGTGCTGGTGCAACACCACCTGCGCTTCGGTCAGCAGGGCGCGCCAGCGGCGTCCGGCATCGCCTTCGGGCAGATGGGCAAACAGATCATCGCCGAGCACTTCATCGGGCTCGGCGAAGACGGGCAGCGTGGTGCCTGGCGGCAGGCGCAGGTACCAGCGTGACGGCACCGGGGCATCCAGCACGAAACCGAACCCGGCAAACAACGGCTGCAACGCCGGCAGCAGGTGCATGACATCGGCCAGATCGGGACGCAGGGTATCCCCGTGCCCCATCAGGCGAGCACCGTGCATGTCCGGCACCACGTTGGCCGGATCGGCCCGCAGCCACACCGCCCCGTCGGCATCGCCGACATCCAGCTGGCGGGTCAGGGCGGCGGCAGACCACGCGTCCGGCTGCGTCTGGAAATGCCGACGCAGCTGGGCGCGTTCGCCCGCCTCGGCGCTGCGGCGCTGCGCACGCCCCAGCGCCTTGGCGACGTCATCGGGCAACGGCGCCGCCGGAAACCGGCTGCGCGCCGGCAGCAACAACGTCGCCGTGGCCATCGCCGTCAGTCCAGGTACTGGACGCTGACGATTTCGTACTCGCGCTGGCCGGCCGGTGCGTCGATGGTGACCGCATCGCCTTCCAGCTTGCCGATCAAGGCACGGGCCAGCGGCGAGGAGATCGCGATCAGGCCCAGCTTGATGTCCGCTTCCAGGTCACCCACGATCTGGTAGCGCTTTTCTTCATCGCTTTCCACGTCCGACAGCTCGACGGTGGCGCCGAACACCACCTTGCTGCCGGCGTTGAGCTTGGTGATGTCGATGATCTCGGCATGCGACAGCTCGCCTTCCAGCTGCTTGATGCGGCCTTCGATGAAGCCCTGCTCCTCGCGCGCGGCGTGATACTCGGCGTTCTCCTTGAGATCGCCGTGCTCGCGTGCCTCGGCGATCGCCGCGATGACCTTCGGGCGCTTGACCGACTTCAGGTGGTCAAGCTCTTCGCGCAGACGCTGCGCGCCCTTCAGGGTGATCGGTGCTCTCATGCGTTCAACTCCTTGTGCAGTTCCTGCAGCGACCAGACGGGGCCGGTACCGCGGAATTCCAGTGATTGCACCAGCGCCATGGCGCCGGCGATGGTGGTCGAATAGGTCACGCGATGCTGCAGCGCTTCGCGACGGATCGAGAAGGAGTCATTGATCGCCGCGCGACCCTCGGTCGTGTTGACGATGTAGACGATCTCGCCGTTCTTGATCGAATCGACGATGTGCGGACGGCCTTCGACGACCTTGTTGACGATCTCGCAGGCCATACCGTGCTCCTGCAGCCACGCGCCGGTGCCACGGGTGGCCACCAGGGTGTAGCCGCGCTCGAGCAGTGCCTTGGCGACCGGCAGCACGCGCTTCTTGTCCGGGTCACGGACCGAAACGAAGGCCTTGCCCAGCGGCGGTGCCTTGATGCCACCGGCTTCCTGCGCACGCGCGAAGGCGGCGCTGAAGCTGCGGCCCACGCCCATCACCTCACCGGTGGAGCGCATCTCCGGCCCGAGGATCGGATCGACGCCCTGGAACTTGGCGAACGGGAAGATCGCTTCCTTGACCGAGTAGTAGCCCGGCACGATTTCCTTGGTCGCGCCCTGCTCGGCCAGCGTCTTGCCAGCCATGCAGCGCGCGGCGATCTTGGCCAGCGGCATGCCGGTGGCCTTGGAGACGAACGGCACGGTGCGCGAGGCACGCGGGTTCACTTCCAGCAGGTAGACGATGTCTTCGCCGTTCTCGCCCGCCTGGATCGCGAACTGGGTGTTCATCAGGCCGACCACGTTCAGGGCCTTGGCCAGCTCCACCACCTGGCGACGCAGCTCGGCCTGGGTCTCGGCCGACAGCGAGTAGGGCGGCAGCGAGCAGGACGAATCGCCCGAATGCACGCCGGCTTCTTCGATGTGCTCCATCACGCCGCCGATCAGCACGTTGCCGTCCTTGTCGGCAATGATGTCCACGTCCACTTCCACCGCGTTGTCCAGGAAGCGGTCCAGCAGCACGGGCGAATCGTTGGAGACCTTCACCGCGTCACGCACGTAGCGGGCCAGATCGGATTCGCCGTAGACGATTTCCATCGCGCGGCCGCCCAGCACGTAGCTCGGGCGCACCACCAGCGGGTAGCCGATCTCGCGCGCCAGCAGCAGGGCTTCCTGGTCGTTGCGGGCGATGCGGTTCGGCGGCTGCTTCAGGCCGAGCTTGTCGACCAGCTGCTGGAAGCGCTCGCGGTCTTCCGCCAGATCGATGGAGTCCGGCGAGGTGCCGATCACCGGCACACCGTTGGCTTCCAGCGCGCGCGCCAGCTTCAGCGGGGTCTGGCCACCGTACTGGACGATCACGCCCTTGGGCTGTTCCAGCTCGACGATCTCCAGCACGTCTTCCAGCGTCAGCGGCTCGAAGTACAGGCGGTCGGAGGTGTCGTAATCGGTGGACACGGTTTCCGGGTTGCAGTTGACCATGATGGTTTCATAACCATCCTCGCGCAGCGCCAGCGCGGCGTGCACGCAGCAGTAGTCGAACTCGATGCCCTGGCCGATGCGGTTCGGACCGCCGCCCAGGATCATGATCTTGTCGCGGTTGCTCGGCGCCGCTTCGCACTCGTCCTCATAGGTCGAGTACAGGTACGCGGTGCTGGTGGCGAACTCGGCGGCGCAGGAATCCACGCGCTTGTACACCGGGCGCACCTTGTGGGCACGACGCAGCGCGCGCACGGCCGCTTCGTTGGTGCCGGTCAGTTCGGCCAGGCGGGCATCGGAGAAACCGGCGCGCTTGAGCTTGCGCAGACGTGCCGCATCCAGCGCGTCGATGCCGTCGGCGGCCACCTCGGCTTCGGCTTGGATGATCTCTTCGATCTGGTCCAGGAACCACGGGTCGATGTGCGAGAGCGCGAACACCTCTTCCACGCTGAAACCGGCGCGGAACGCATCACCCACGAAGAACAGGCGCTCCGGGCCCGGGGCCTTGAGCTCGCGCTTGATGGTGGTGATGTCGTCTTCGTTGGACAGGTCCAGACCGGTCGGGTCCAGGCCGATCTTGCCGGTTTCCAGACCACGCAGCGCCTTCTGCAGCGACTCCTGGAAGGTGCGGCCCATCGCCATCACCTCGCCCACCGACTTCATCTGGGTGGTCAGGCGCGCATCGGCCGCCGGGAACTTCTCGAAGGCGAAGCGCGGGATCTTGGTGACGACGTAATCGATCGACGGCTCGAACGAGGCCGGGGTCAGGCCGCCGGTGATCTCATTCTTCAATTCGTCCAGGGTGTAACCCACGGCCAGCTTGGCCGCGACCTTGGCGATCGGGAAGCCGGTGGCCTTGGAGGCCAGCGCCGAGGAACGCGACACGCGCGGGTTCATTTCGATCACGACCACACGGCCGGTGGTCGGGCTGATGCCAAACTGCACGTTCGAACCGCCGGTATCCACGCCGATCTTGCGCAGCACGGCGATGGAGGCATCGCGCAGGCGCTGGTATTCCTTGTCGGTCAGGGTCTGGGCCGGGGCCACGGTGATCGAGTCACCGGTGTGCACGCCCATCGGGTCCAGGTTCTCGATCGAGCAGACGATGATGCAGTTGTCGGCGGTGTCGCGCACCACCTCCATCTCGAACTCCTTCCAGCCCAGCACCGACTCTTCCACCAGCACTTCGGTGGTCGGCGACAGTTCCAGGCCGCGGGTCACGATATCGACCAGCTCTTCGCGGTTGTAGGCGATGCCGCCACCGCTGCCGCCCAGGGTGAAGCTGGGACGGATGATGGTCGGGTAGCCGACGCGGGTCTGGATGTCGATCGCTTCTTCCAGCGTGTGCGCGACCGCAGCGGACGGGCACTCCAGGCCGATCTCACCCATGGCCACGCGGAACAGCTCGCGGTCTTCGGCCATGCGGATCGCATCGCGCTTGGCGCCGATCAGCTCGACGTTGTACTTCTCCAGCACGCCGTTGTCGGCCAGGTCCAGCGCGCAGTTCAGCGCGGTCTGGCCGCCCATGGTCGGCAGCAGCGCGTCGGGCTTTTCCTTTGCGATGATCTTCTCGACCGTCTGCCAGTTGATCGGCTCGATGTAGACGGCGTCGGCCATCTCCGGGTCGGTCATGATGGTGGCCGGATTGCTGTTGACCAGCACCACGCGGTAACCCTCGTCGCGCAGTGCCTTGCAGGCCTGCGCGCCAGAGTAGTCGAACTCACAGGCCTGGCCGATGACGATCGGGCCTGCACCGATGATGAGGATGGTTTTAAGGTCAGTGCGCTTGGGCATTGTCTTCTCTAAGTCTGGACAGCGAGGCAGATGGGGGTGATCGCACGCTGTCGATCAGGAAATATCGTCGGGGTTCAGCGCGATCCGGCACTGGTCCTGCAGTCCTTTCGCCAGCTGCACGCCGATGTCGTCGGGCAGCTCCGATTCGATGTCGAGCGTGGCGATGAAGCGGGTGTAGGCCGGGCTGGTCAGAAACGCCGCCACGTCGGCGCGTTCCTTTTCACTCAGGTCGGCGTTGGCCTTGGCGGCAATCGTCGATGGATTGGCACCGGCAAAGGCCGAGGCGAGGCTCTTGCCGCCCGGGGTCCCCAGGAAGCGCGACCACTCCGCGATCACCTGGTCGCCGTCGTTGCCGAGGCCGCTGATCACCGAGCGACGGAACTGCGCGTCGAGCAGGCCCTTGATCGGCGCATACGCGCACTGGCGATCGGTCTCGGGCAGCGCATTGAGCGCCGGCACGTTCTCGACCATCAGTTTGGCCATGTCCGTGCCCAGCGTGCCCAGGCCCAGCGACTGGACCACCGCCCGCACCTCGGCATCCGTGGCCGGCGCGGCCTGGGCCACACCGGTGAGGCACAACAGCGACAGCAGCAGCGCGGGGCTGCGCATCACGCCTTGGCCTCGGCCATCAGGGTCACGAAGCGATCGAACAGCGGGCCGACGTCGTGCGGGCCCGGCGAGGCTTCCGGATGGCCCTGGAACGAGAACGCCGGCACGTCGGTGCGGGCGATACCCTGGTTGGTGCCATCGAACAGCGAACGGTGGGTCACGCGCAGGTTGGCCGGCAGCGACGCCTCATCGACCGCGAAGCCATGGTTCTGCGAGGTGATCATCACGCGGCCGCCGTCCAGATCCTGGACCGGGTGGTTGGCGCCGTGGTGGCCATGGCCCATCTTGACCGTCTTTGCGCCGGAGGCCAGCGCCAGCAGCTGGTGGCCCAGGCAGATGCCGAAGACCGGCACTTTCTTCTCGAGGAAGGTCTTGATCGCGGCGATCGCGTAATCGCACGGTTCCGGATCGCCCGGACCGTTGGACAGGAACACGCCATCCGGATGCATCGCCAGCACTTCGGCGGCCGGGGTCTGCGCCGGCACCACCGTCAGCTCGCAGCCGCGCTCGGCCAGCATGCGCAGGATGTTCAGCTTGGCGCCGAAGTCATAGGCCACCACCTTGAAACGCGGTGCGGCGTTGACGAAGGCATTGCTGTCCAGATCCAGCTGGCCCTCGGTCCAGGTGTAGCGCTTGTCGGTGCTCACGACTTTGGCCAGATCCATGCCCTTGAGGCCGGGGAACTTGCGTGCCGCTTCCAGCGCCGTGTCCACGCTCAGGCCTTCGCCGGCCATCAGCGCACCGTTCTGGGCGCCGCGCTCGCGCAGGATGCGCGTCAGCTTGCGGGTATCGATACCGGAGATGGCAACCACGCCGCGCTGGATCAGCCAATCCTGCAGCGACACCTGGCTGCGCCAGTTGCTCGGGCGGCGCGGCACATCGCGCACGATCAGGCCGGCCGACCACACCTTGGCCGCTTCATCGTCCTGGTCGGTCATGCCGGTGTTGCCGATATGCGGGTAGGTCAGCGTGACCATCTGCCGGGCGTAGGAAGGATCGGTCAACACTTCCTGATAGCCGGTCATGGCGGTGTTGAACACCACCTCACCAACGGACAGGCCGGGCGCGCCTACGGATTCGCCCTCGAATACGGTGCCGTCTTCGAGGACGAGGATTGCGGCTTGGGTCACGGAAATCTCACTTTGGCTACCGAGGGGTCGCCGAAGTCACGCCTGCGCTTCACGAAAAAGCGGCTGCAAAAAAGCGCGGACTGCGGTTCTGGACCGGTCCGGCTGTCGTGATTCGGCGAGCGGGAATTGTAAAGGCAAGCCGGGTGCGACGCCAGTATCCGCGTGCAATTGCCCTGTTCAGGCCGACGGAGGGCGCAGCGCCGGTTCAGGCGCGCGCCCATCCTGCCCGGAGGCCCCCAATTCAGACGGCGGGCGGCGTGGCCCCATCCAGCAGATCCCGGACCCGGTAGCTGCCCGGCGCGCGGCCCGGCAGCTGGCGGGCCGCAAACAGGGCCCCACGGGCAAAAATGTCCCGATTGGTGGCACGGTGGGTCAGCTCGATGCGCTCGCCCAGCCCGGTGAACTGGACCAGATGCTCACCCACGATGTCGCCGGCGCGCAGGCTGGCGTAGTGGGGGTGCGCCCCGCCCTTCTCCGCCGCCGCGCCCAGGGTCAGGGCCGTGCCGGAGGGCGCGTCCTTCTTCTGGGTGTGATGGGATTCGACGATGTCGCAGTCCCAGCCGGCCAGTGCAGCGGCAGCCCGCTCGACCAGCTCGTCCAGCACCGCCACGCCCAGGCTGAAGTTGGAGGCCCAGACCAGTGGAATCCGGCCGGCCGCCTGGATCAGTGCCTGGCGCTGCGCCTCACTGATGCCGGTGGTGCCGGACACGAAGCCCGCACCGCGCTCCACGCACAGCGCCAGCACCGGATCGAAGCCCTCGGGCAGGCTGAAATCGATGGCGACATCGAACTGGGGGGCACCAGCCAGCTCGCTGCTGGCGAAATGCGGCACGCCCTCGACCACGCGCTGGGCCGGCGAGCGGCGGTTCACCGCGGCCACCACCTGCAGGGCGGGATTGTCAGCGGCAAGGCGGAGCAGCGCCTGGCCCATGCGGCCGGATGCACCGTGGATGAGCAAACGTAGGGGAGTGGTAGTCATGCATGCAGGCTAGCGGGTGGCAGCGACGATGTACAAGAGGAAAACCACCCACGGCTTGCTACGCTGGCCGACCGGTCCGTCTCTGGCAGCCTCTCCATGCAGCGTTTGAAGCAGCGCCTTCCCGTCACCCGCAGCGCACCCGACCTCGGTCATCACCTGGCGGTGCATGGCGGGCTGATGCGGGATTGATCCATGCGCATCTCCGACATCGCCCGACGCAGCGGCGCGAGCCAGAAGGCCATCCGCCTGTATGAAGCACGGGGCCTGCTGGCGCCGATCCCGCGGGTCAATCGCTACCGCGACTACAGCGAACAGGATCTCCACCTGGTCCAGCTGATCCGCCAGGCGCTGACGCTGGGGTTCCGCCTTGCCGACGTGGCCTGCCTGCGTCGTGCCGATGGCGGCATCGATTGGCCACGCGTACAGACACTGCTGGTCACGCGCCAACTGGCGGTACGCGCAGACATGGAGCGCCTCCACCAGCTTGACCAGGCACTCACCGTTCTACGCGATGAGGTGGCCGAACTCGTCGTCCACGGGGATACCGGCGCACTGGAAAGCTGCATGGCCGCTGGCGACTGCCGGGCCGCTTGACTCTGCCCCATGGGGCAGACCGCAGGCTTGCGCTCCCCTCCTGCGAGTTCGCCCATGTCCCGCTCCATCGTCATCCTGCTTGGCCACCCCGACCGTGACAGCCTGTGCGGCACAATGGCCGAGCGCTACCGGGACGCCGCGCAGGCGGCCGGGCACTGCGTCCACCTGTTCGCCCTGGGCGAGGCCGATTTCGATCCTGTCCTGCGCCATGGCTACCGGCAGATCCAGCCGCTGGAGCCGGACCTGCAGGAGATCATGGCCGCCATTGCCCAGTGCAACCACCTGGTGCTGGTCTACCCGACCTGGTGGGGCGGCATGCCGGCACTGTTGAAGGGCTTCTTTGACCGTGCCTTCCTGCCTGGCGTCGCGTTCCGCTATCGCAAGGATTCGGTGTGGTGGGACCGGTTGCTCAGTGGGCGCAGCGCGCGGGTGATCACTACCCTGGACACCCCGCCCTGGTACTACCGCTGGGTGTACCGCATGCCCGGATATCAGCAGATCCGCCGCACGATCCTGGAATTCTGCGGGATCAAGCCGGTCAGGATCAGCGGATTTGGCCCGGTGCGCAGCACCACGCTGGCGCAGCGTGAGGCCTGGTTGCGGCAGGTGGAGCGACTGGGCAACCAGGGCCGCTGACTGTGTTCCTGCAGGGGAATCCACGCAAGGCGTGGATCCCGCCCCTCAGTGCTGCTTCGGCGGCGTCGGCCCACAACTGTCGCAGCCGCCACACGCACCACCGCCACCCGTGGCAGGTGGCGCGATCCTGCGCCCCAGCGCCTGCAACCAGGCGGCGCGCTGCGGTTTGACCAGCCCCAGCGCGATCGCCCCGCGTGCCTTGCGCACGGTACCCGGGAACTGCTTCTTCATCACCACCCACGCGCTGAAAAGCACGGCCAGCGCGATCACGATGTACTGCAGCAGCAGACCGGTCTCCATCAGCCGCCGCCCAATGCCACGGTCACCTGATAGGTGATCAGCGAGGCGATGTAGGCGGCCGCGAACAGGTAGAACGTGGCAAAGCCCATCTGCTTCCACGAGTTGGTCTCACGCTTGATCGTGGCCAGCGTGGAGATGCACATCGGGGCGTAGATGTACCAGACCAGCAGCGACAGCGCGGTGGCCAGCGACCAGCCGTCGCTGATCAGCGGGGTCAGCGCCTGGCTGGCGGCATCGTCATCGGCGGCGGACAGCGCGTACACCGTGGCCAGCGAGGCCACCGCCACTTCACGCGCGGCCAGGCCCGGGATCAATGCGATGCAGATCTGCCAGTTGAAGCCCAGCGGCGCGAAAAACACCGCCATGGCATGGCCGATCTGACCGGCGAAGCTGTAGTCGATCGCCGGCATGGTCGCGTTCTCCGGCGCCCCCGGGAACGACAGCAGTACCCACAGCAGGATGGTCAGCGCCAGGATGATGCCGCCCACACGCTTGAGGAAGATCATGCCGCGCTCGTACAGCCCGACCGCCAGATCGCGCGGGTGCGGGATGCGGTAGGACGGCAGTTCCAGCATCAACGGATGCTCGCTCTTGTCGCGGCGCCACTTCTTCATCGTCCAGGACATCAGCAGCGCGCTGAGGATGCCGGCCGCGTACAGGCCGAACAGGACCAGGCCCTGCTGGTTGAAGACGCCCCAGATCTGCTTCTGCGGGATGAAGGCGCCGATCAGCAGCGCATACACCGGCAGGCGCGCCGAACAGGTCATCAGCGGGGCCACCAGGATCGTGGCGAGCCGGTCGCGCGGGTCCTGGATGCTGCGGGTGGACATGATGCCCGGCACCGCGCAGGCGAAGCTGGACAGCAACGGTATGAACGAGCGCCCGGACAGACCGGCCGCGGCCATCATGCGATCCAGCAGGAAAGCCGCGCGCGGCAGGTAACCGGATTCTTCCAACGCCAGGATGAAGGCGAACAGGATCAGGATCTGCGGCAGGAACACGATCACGCCCCCCACGCCGGCAATGATGCCGTCGGTAAGCAGGCTGTTGAGCGGGCCTTCCGGCAGCGCGCCACCGATCCAGCCGCCCAGTGCCGCCGTACCGGCCTCGATCAGGTCCATGACCGGCGTCGCCCAGGCATACACCGCCTGGAAGATCAGGAACATCACCACGGCAAGGGTCAGCAGACCGAACACCGGATGCAGCAGCCAGCGATCCAGCGCGTCGTCGATCTTCGCCGTACGTGTCGGCATGCTCACCGAAGCGGCCAGGATGTCGCGCACCTGGGCGTGGTAATCGGCCTCGGCGGCAGGCACCACCACCGGGGCCTGCAGGTGCGGCACCATCGCATCCAGGCGCTCGACCAGCTGGGCCGCGCCGTTGCGGCGCACCGCCACGGTCTCCACCACGGGCACGCCCAGGGCCTGCTCCAGCGCCTGCACGTCGATCTTGATGCCGCGGCGCTGCGCCGCATCGACCATGTTCAGCGCCACGATCATCGGCTTGCCCAGCTCACGCAGCTCCAGCGCGAAGCGCAGGTGCAGGCGCAGGTTGGTCGCATCGATCACGCACAGCAGCACGTCCGGCGCGGCCTCGCCCGGGTAGAAGCCCCGGCACAGGTCACGGGTGATGGCTTCGTCCAGGCTGGCCGGCTGCAGGCTGTAGGCGCCCGGCAGATCGAGCACGGCGAACTCGCGGCCGGACGGCGCACGCAGGCGGCCTTCCTTGCGCTCAACGGTGACGCCGGTGTAGTTGGCCACTTTCTGGCGGCTGCCGGTGAGCTGGTTGAACAGCGCGGTCTTGCCGCTGTTCGGGTTGCCGACCAGGGCGATGCGCAGGGCGTTGCTGGCGGTGCTCATGCGCGGGCCTGCTGGGCCTGCAGCGCGGTCACCACGATGCGGGCGGCTTCACTGCGGCGCAGCGCGAAGCGCGTGAACCCTACCTGCACCAGCAGCGGCTCGGCACCGACGGGACCACGGGCGACCAGACGCACCTCTTCCCCTTTGACGAAGCCAAGCTCCTTCAGTCGGCGGGCGATCGCATCGTTTGCGTGTGTTTCCTGCACGGACTCCACCACGGCGGAGCTGTACAGCGCCAGATCGGACAACGTCACGGAGCGCCTTCTCGATGATAGGAATGGTTATCAATTCTACCATCGACGCGCCGCGCCATTGCCCGTGACCGATGGCCCGCTATGATCTGTACATGTACTGGAGCAAGCCGACCCATGAGTGATGCACTACGGATTGAACGCAGCGCCTCGGTGCTGACCCTGTGGCTGAACCGCCCGGCCCTGCACAACGCTTTCGACGCCTCGTTGATCGCCCAGCTGACGGCCGCCCTGGAGGCCGCCGGCCGCGACGACCACGTCCGGGCGGTGGTGCTGGCCGGCGAAGGCGCCTCGTTCTCGGCGGGCGCGGACATGCAGTGGATGCGTGGCATGGCCGCCGCCAGCGAGGAGGACAACCGCCAGGACTCCCTCGCCCTGGCCCGCCTGATGCGGACCCTGGATGAGCTGCCCAAGCCGACCATCGCCCGTGTCCAGGGCGCCGCCTTCGGTGGCGGGGTCGGCCTGGTGGCCTGCTGCGATATCGCCATCGCCAGCACCAGCGCCCGCTTCGGCCTGACCGAGAGCCGCCTGGGCCTGCTGCCCGCCGTGATCTCGCCCTATGTCATCGACGCGATCGGCCCACGCCAGTCGCGGCGCTGGTTCGCCACCGGCGAGCATTTCGACGCCGAGACCGCCCTGCGCATCGGCCTGGTCCACCAGCTGATCGAGCCTGAACGGATCGACGAGGCCGTCCAGCGCCAGCTCGGCCTGCTCGACAAAGCCGGTCCGGTGGCCGCTTCGTCTGCCAAGGCGCTGGTCCGACGGGTCGCACTGGGCCGCGACCGCGACGCCACCGACCGCGACAACGCCGCCCTGATCGCCCGCCTGCGGGTCTCGGCCGAAGGTCAGGAAGGCCTCGGCGCCTTCCTGGACAAGCGTGCCCCGCACTGGGTCACCCAGGACTGAGGAGACGTACCATGCTCGACCACGTTGGCATCCGCTGCGGCGATTTCGCGCGCAGCCTGTCGTTCTTCCAGCAGGCCCTGGCCCCGCTGGGCATCTCGGTGGTGATGCAGGTCTCGGCCGCGCAGACCGGCGACCATGACCATGCCGGCTTTGGCCGCAGCGGCAAGCCGGACTTCTGGATCGGCAACGCCCCGGGCGCCCATGGCGGCGTGCACGTCGCCTTCAGCGCGGGCAGCCGGGCCGATGTGGACGCTTTCCACCGCGCCGCACTGGCAGCCGGCGGCACGGACAACGGCGCCCCGGGCATCCGCGAGCATTACCACCCCCACTATTACGGGGCGTTCGTGCTCGACCCGGATGGCAACAACATCGAAGCGGTCTGCCACCTCCCGGGCTGACCGCCCATCGCCGGCGGGATGGCCGCTTTGTCGCCCATCCCGCGTATCCCCCTTTCGTGGCCCGCCGGGGAACGTGGGCCGCCTTTCGTCTGACAGGAATCTCCGTGATCTCTACCCCGCCCCGCCCCCTGCTGGTCGTCCGTCGCTCCGTTCGCGGAGGGCTGGCACATGGATGACTTCGTCCGCATCGTCGAGGTCGGCCCGCGTGACGGGCTGCAGAACGAAGCCCAGCCGGTGGCCACCGCCGACAAGATCGAACTGATCCGCCAGCTTTCGCTGACCGGCCTGCGCACCATCGAGGCGACCAGCTTCGTCAGCCCGCGCTGGGTGCCGCAACTGGCCGACGCCGCCGAGGTCTACACCGGCATCGAGCGCCGCCCGGGCATCGACTACCCGGTGCTGGTGCCCAACGAACAGGGTTACGACCGCGCACGCGCGGTGGGCGTGCAGGAGGTGGCGGTGTTCACTGCCGCCTCGGAAACCTTCAACCGCACCAACACCAATGCCGGCATCGACGAGTCGCTGGCGCGCTTCGCGCCCATCCTGGCGCGGGCCAAAGCCGACGGGGTCAAGGTGCGTGGCTATGTGTCCACCGTGCTCGGCTGCCCCTACCAGGGCGAGGTCGCGGTGAGCGAGGTGGTCCGTGTCGCGCGCGCGCTGCATGACATGGGCTGTTACGAAATCTCGCTCGGCGACACCATCGGCGTCGGCACGCCGCGCAAGGCACGCGCGATGCTCAACGCGGTCGCCAGCGAACTGCCGATGGCCGCGCTGGCCGTGCACTTCCATGACACCTATGGCCAGGCGCTGGCCAACATCGATGCCTGCCTGGAAGAAGGCGTGCGCGTGGTCGATTCGGCGGTGTCCGGTGCGGGTGGCTGCCCGTATGCCAAGGGCGCCAGCGGCAACGTCGCCAGCGAAGACGTGGTCTACATGCTGCATGGCATCGGCATGCGCACCGGCATCGATCTGCCGGCGCTGGCCGCCACCGGGCGCTGGCTGGCCGCACGGCTGGGGCGCGAGACCGGCAGCAAGACCGGCAGGGCGCTGGCGGCGACATGAAAAGTGGCGGCCCGCGCAAGGACGCTGCGGTGGGTGATCACCTCACCCCCCACGTCCACGCGCTGGCTGCCCTGGAACGCGCCCTGGCCCACTCGCCGGGCGACCTGCGCGGCCTGCTGGAGGAGGTCCAGCAGGCCCTGCAGGAAGCGATGGACGAGCGGCAGCTGGCCCTGCGTCGCTATGCCGCCTTGTTCGATGCCGTCCCCGACCCGGTCAGCATCCTCAGCGAACGCGGCGTGGTACTGGACCTCAACAAGGCGGGCGTGCGTGCCTATGGGCGCCCCCGCGAGGAGATCGTCGGCCAGCCGATCGAACTGTTGAACCCGGACCTGCCCGGCGACCACCTGGACCCGGTCTGGGAAGCCCTGCATCGGGGCGAGACCTACGTCATCGAAGTCACCAACATGCGCGGCGATGGCAGCCGCTTCCCGGTGGAGGTGCATTCGGCCGGCTTCGAGCACCAGGGCGAGCACTGCATCGTGGCGGTGGCGCGCGACCTGAGCAGCCGCTGGCAGGCCGAATCGCGTTACCGGCTGCTGATGGAATCCATCGACAAGGGCGTGATCCTGTTTGACCGCCAGTTGCGGGTGGTCTCGGCCAACCCGGCCGCGCACCGCATTCTGGGCACCGCCGGCAATGGCGGCAGCCTGCAGGCGATGCTGGCGCCGGAGGACTGGATCAGCGTGGACGAGCACGGCCACCCGCTCACCCGCGACCAATGGCCCGCCAGTGTCTCGCTGCAGACCGGGCGCATCGTGCGCAGCACCATCGTCGGCCTTTACCACCGCCCGCGCGGCCGGATGATCTGGATCTCCACCACCAACGTGCCGGTGTACGGCAACGGGCGCGATGCGCCGGACCACGTGTTCGGGCTGTTCAGCGACATCACCGAGCTCAAGCGCAACAACACCCTGTTCGACCGCGCGCAGTCGCTGGCGCACATCGGCGGCTGGGAGTGGGACCGCGGCCTGCAGCGCCTGTACCTCACCGACGAAGCGACCCGCATCCTTGGCCAGAACCTGCCGATGCACGACATGGCCGAGCTGCTGGAGTGCCTGCGCCTGGATGATCGCGCGCTGCTGCAGCAGGCGCTGCTGGAGGTGATCGACCGGCAGGTGTCCTTCGAACTGGAGCTGCAGGGCCAGCGCAGCGACGGCCACTCGTTCTGGGTGCGCATGATCGGCGAAGCCGAGGCCGGTGATGTCGATGCCGCCCGCATCGCTGGCACCGTGCAGGACATCACCGCGCGCAAGCAGGCCGAAGAGACGCTGCGCATCCAGGCGCGCACCGATCCGCTCACCGGCATCATGAACCGCGATGCGGTGCTCAATGACCTGGCCACACGCATGGCCAACCCCACCCATTGCCGGGTGGCCGTGCTGTACATCGATCTGGACCGCTTCAAGATCGTCAACGACCTGCTCGGCCACAACGCCGGCGATGAGCTGCTGATCGATGCCACCCGCCGCATCGCCACTGCGATCGGTACCGAGGGGCTGCTGGCCCGGTTCGGCGGCGATGAGTTCCTGGTGGTCTGCGATACCCGCGACCAGGCCGATCAGCCCGAGCGGCTGGCCGATGCGATCACCCGTGCGTTCAGCACCCCGTTCCGCTTCGGTGCCGACGAATTCCCGGTGACCACCAGCATCGGCATCGCGCGTGCGCCGCAGGATGGGCTGCGCCCGCAACAGCTGATCCAGAACGCGGACATCGCCATGTACGACTGCAAGCGGCGCACCCGCAATGGCTGGCAGGTGTTCTCGCCCGCGCTGGCCCAGCGCCAGCATGATCGGCTGCAGATCGAGAGCCGGCTGCACCGGGCGCTGGACGACGACGAGTTCCACCTGGTCTATCAGCCGCAGGTCAACCTGCACAGCGGCCAGCTGATCGCCGCCGAGGCGCTGATTCGTTGGCGCAACACGCAGCTGGGCGAACTGCGCCCGGACATCTTCATCGGCCATGCCGAGAGTACCGGCGACATCGTCCGGATCGGCCTGTGGGTGCTGCGCGAGGCCTGCCGACAGGTGCGCCAGTGGCAGGACGACGGGCTGGGCATCGTGCGGGTGGCGGTCAATGTGTCCTACCGGCAGTTCGTTGGCGAGGATCTCGCCCGGAACGTGCGCGCCGTACTGGACGAATTCCACCTGCCCGGCAGCGCACTGGAGCTGGAGTTCACCGAGCGGGTCTTGATCGAAGATGCCCCGGATACCCTGCGTACCTTCGCGCAGCTGCGCGAGATGGGTGTGCTGTTGACCATCGACGACTTCGGCGAAGGCTACAGCGCGCTGAACTATCTGCGCCGGCTGCCGATCCATGGCCTCAAGCTGAGCCAGCTGTTCGTGGAGGGCGTGCCGACCAACCGTTCGGACGTGGCGGTCTGCGAGGCCGTCTGCGGCATCGCGCGCAGCCTGGGCCTCGGGCTGGTCGCCGAGGGCATCGAATCGGAGGCCCAGCGCCAGTTCCTGACCACGCTGGGGGTCTCGGTCGGCCAGGGCTTCCTGTTCGCGCCGGGGCTGGCGGCGGACGAGTTCGCCCGGCGGCTGGCGCTGCGTGCCAAGGTCGCCGTGGGCAGTGCACAACGGTGATGGCGGCCGCTTCCGCTAGAATCGGCGGTTCTTGAACCAGCGGGATCGTGCAATGCAGCTGTCTTCTGTCCGCGCCGTCATCACCGGCGGTGTTTCCGGCCTTGGCCTGTCCGTGGCCCAGCACCTGGTCGCCCACGGCGCCAAGGTGGCCCTGTTCGATCTCAATGACGACAAGGGCGCGGCCGCCGTGGCCGCGCTTGGCGAGTCCAACGCGCGCTACTACAGCACCAATGTCAGCGACGAAGCCGCCGTGGCCGCGCAGATCGATGCCGCCTGCGACTTCCTGGGCGGGCTGAACACCGCGATCAACTGCGCCGGCATCCTGGGCGCGGGCCGCGTGCTTGGCAAGGAAGCGCCGATGCCGCTGGCCAACTTCCAGGGCACGGTGATGGTCAACCTGGTCGGCAGCTTCAACGTCGCCAAGGCCGCCGCCAACCGCATGCAGCACAACACCCCGGGCGAGGATGGCGAGCGCGGCGTGATCATCAACACCGCCAGCGTGGCGGCCTATGAAGGCCAGATCGGCCAGGCCGCCTATGCCGCCTCCAAGGGCGGCGTGGTCAGCATGACCCTGCCCATGGCCCGCGAACTGTCGCGGTTCGGCATCCGCGTGATGACCATCGCCCCGGGCATCTTCTGGACCCCGATGGTCGATGGCATGCCGCCGGCCGTGCAGGAATCGCTGGCCGCCTCCATCCCGTTCCCACCGCGCCTGGGCAAGCCGGAAGATTTCGCCGGCCTGGTCGCCTATATCCTGGGCAACACCTATCTCAACGGCGAGACCATCCGCCTTGACGGCGCCGTGCGTCTGGCGCCGAAGTAAGCGAGCACGCAACCCGCTGGGTGCCCGGTTCCGGCACCCGCCACCTCCACGAACCGACCTTCATTCCCATGAAAGCCAGCGACATCAAGAAAGGCAACGTCGTCGAATTCAACAACGGCGTCTACCAGATCCGCGACATCGAACGCAGCTCCCCGCAGGGCCGCGGCGGCAATGTCCGTTTCCGTTTCATCATGTACAGCGTGCCGGGCGGCAACAAGCTCGATTCCAGCTTCGATGCCGACGACAACCTGCCGGAAGTCGAGCTGCTGCGCCGCCAGGCGACCTACTCGTACATGGATGGCGACGCCTTCGTCTTCCTGGATGACGAGGACTACACCCCGTACATGGTCGATGCGGATGTGCTCGGCGATGACGCCGGCTACATCACCGATGGCCTGACCGGCATCTACGTGCAGGTGATCGACGAAACCCCGGTGGGCGTGCAGTTGCCGACCAGCGTGGTGCTGGAAGTGGTCGAGACGCCGCCGGAGCTCAAGGGCGGCACCGCCACCAAGCGCCCGAAACCGGCCAAGCTCAGCACCGGCATCGAAATCATGGTGCCGGAGTACATCGCCAACGGCGAACGTGTGCTGGTCAACACCACCACCGGTGAATTCGCCGGCCGTGCCGACTAAACGGTCCGCACTGATCGTCCTGTTCCTGCTGCTCGCGGCGTGCTCGCCGCGGGCAGTGGAGCGTGAGACATTGGATACCCCGCGCGCACCTGCCCCGTTGGCTGATACCGCCAGCGGGGCGCGCTGCGACGTGCCAGCGGAGGTGTTCGTGGCCGAGGACATCCGAATGTACTGCGCGATGCCCGGCGATGTGCAGGCCTTCCTGGCGCGCGAAAGCGCCTGCCAGCACTTCGCTGGCGAAGAAGCGTACGACGAAGACCGTGCGCGCGAATTGGCGTACGCGATCCACGAGAGCTGCGACGACCGTGCCAGGCTCTTCAATCAGCTCCTGCACCGTCATGCCGACAACTGCCTGGTGCACACCGAGCTGATGCTGCTGGGCACCCGCAATGAGCTGATCCTGGATGCCGACAGCCGGGCGCTGCCCAACCCCTGCCCGCGCGGCATGTGATGATTCACCGGACGCGCATGCGCGCATCCGGTGCCTTCAACGGGATCAGAGCTTGCTGGATCAGGGCTTGGCCGCCAACGATGGCGCGCCGGCAAAATCACCACAGCCGTGGTACTGACGCGCGCCGACCGTGAGCATGGCCGTGGCACCGAAGGCCTGGCCGCTCATGTCGTCCTGGCACACCGTGCGCTGGAAGGTCAGCTTGACCGGGGTGCCATCGGCGGCGGTACCGGACCAACCGTCACGGCCCTGCGTGGGGCTGGCAATCTCGAGCGTGCGCTCGCCGTAATCCATCTCGATGTGCAGCGCCGGCGTGGCACCCGCCCCGACCTGGGCCAGCCAGCCGGGCTCATTGCCGGTCGCGCGGAATCCGCCTGCGGCATCGGCCTGCGCAGCCGCATTGGCGGTCGCATTGGCCGGCGGTGCTTCGCCGCCCTGTTCGCCGGTGCCGGTGCAGGTACGGTCCGGCTCGCCCTTCAGGATCAGGATCCCGTCGGTGGTGCCCTTGGTCCAGAATTCGTTGCCCTGCCCATCGCCATACTTCGCGCCCGACGCCGCCGGCTGCGAGGACATCGCGAAGGTGCGGTCATCGACCACCACCGTCGCCGAATCCTGTCCGCGGTAAGTGGCATGCACTTCATGCTCGCCACAGCGGAACGCATAGCTGCGCTCATCGGTGGTGGAGGCATCGCTCGGGGGCGGCGCTTCGCTGCCATTGGCGGCGGGGCTGCTCTGGCTGGCCGGTTGGCAGGCGGCGAGTGCGCCGGTAATGGCCAGGCTCAACAACCAGGGAGATGCGCGCATGAGGTACTCCTTGCGATAACGTCGACAACACTTGATCGTACCTGCCGCGCCGTGAGAACAGGTGAAGCGATGCTGACCTCGCAGGCATCGCTGAACACGCGGTTCAGTGCGTACGCGGCGCCGCCGGCAGCATGCACAGCGAGAGCAGATGGACGCCCGGCGCGCCCGTGCAGCGCGCCCAGACCCGCAGCAGGCGCATCGCATGCAGCTGCCTGCCGTGCTCGCCATCGAGGTGGATGCGCAGCTCGCCGGTGACCAGCACCATCGCGCCGCAGGCCAGCTGCTCGGTCTGCTGCCGCTCGATCGCGGCGATGCGGATGCGCCGCGCGTTCCAGCCCGCCAGCCACGGGGAGGCATCCCGACGCCGGCCGTCGAGGTCGGTCAGGAACAGTGCCGGTGACAGCAGTGCGCTCAGCTGCTGCGGCTGCCACTGGATCAGCGCATCCCACAGCCGTGCCTCGGCCGCCTCCACGTGTGCCGGTTGCAACACCGCGCTCATGTGCGCACCTGCCATCGTCGCTGCGGCACTTCGCTGTGCGCGCGCAGCGCCTGGATCACCGCCACCGGGGCGGCATGCCTGTTCTTGCTCTTCATCTGCAGCACAGCTGCCGGGATACCGGCCGAAATCACGATGGCGGCAGTCTGCGCGGCCTCGGTGGGGTTTCGATGGAGGAAGTGTGGAGATACGATGGAGCTCAAGCACCTTACGGCCCTGCCCTGCATGCCCGCCTCCGATTCACCCGGCGCCCCCACCGCGCGCTGGGATCATTCGCTCAACGCCCTGGTCCTGATCGTCGAGGACGAACCCGAGATCGCCGATATCGTCGCGGCCTACCTGGCCCGCGAGGGCCTGCGCACGCTGCGCGCGCAGGATGGCCTGAACGCCCTGGCCCTGCACCGCAGCGCACGGCCGGACCTGGTCCTGCTTGACGTGCAGATGCCGGGCATGGACGGCTGGACCGTGCTCAACACCCTGCGCCAGCGCGGCGATACGCCGGTGATCATGCTGACCGCGCTGGACCAGGACCTGGACAAGCTCACCGCCCTGCGGATGGGCGCGGACGACTACGTGGTCAAACCGTTCAACCCGGCGGAAGTGGCCGCACGGGTGCGTGCGGTACTGCGGCGGACCTTGAATGCGCCGCGCCAGAGCGCACCGGAGATCCTGCGCGTGGGCAGCCTGGTGATCGATCCGGAACACCACACGGTGCATGTCGAAGGCGATGGCTACAGTCACGAGCTCCTGCTCACCCTGACCGAATACAAGCTGCTGCACTGCATGGCGCTGGCACCGATGCGCATCTTCAGCCGCAGCGAACTGATGCACGAGTGCCTGCCGGAAAGCGAAGCACTGGAGCGCACCGTGGACAGCCACGTCAGCAAGCTGCGCCGCAAACTCGATGATGTGGGCCTGGCCAATGTCCCGGCCAGCGTCCGCGGCGTCGGCTACCGGCTGGCGGCGGACCACTGATGCGCCGCTCGGGCCTGAGCCGGCACATCGTGCTGTCGATGTCGATGATGGTGCTGGCGGTCATCGTGATGGTGATCCTCAGCTCCTACCTGCTGTACGCGGTGCTGGTGGCCTTCTATCCCGGCGGCGTGGACGAGCCGGTCAGCTGGGTGCCCAGTGGCCCGGAACTGGTCTGGATGGTCGGCGTGACCCTGATCGGGTTGACGCTGGCGGTCGCCGCGTCCGTGCGTCTGTCCCAGCGTATCCTGACCCCGCTCAACGCGGTGGTGGACAGCATTGGCCGGCTGGCCGATGGCGATCTCGGCGCACGTGCGGCAGTGAGTGACCGCTCGCTCGGCGAAGTCGCGCTGCTGGTGGACGACTTCAACGCGATGGCGCGGCGGCTGCAGAACATCGAGGCCGACCGGGTGATGTGGCACGCGGCGATCGCGCATGAACTGCGCACGCCGGTCACCATCCTGCGCGGTCGGCTGCAGGGCCTGGCCGAAGGCGTGTTTGCGCCGGACGAAGGCCAGTTCCGCAGCCTGCTGGCGCAGGTCGAGGGGCTGTCGCGGCTGATCGAGGACCTGCGCGTGCTAAGCCTGGCCGACAGCGCGCGCCTGGATGTCCGCCGTGCCCGCAATGACGTAGTGCAGGAAGTGCACTCGGTGATGAGCCTGGTGGATCCGGGTTTCCGCAGCAGCGGCTTCGTGCTGGAACTGGAGACCTCCCGCGAGGAGCATCCCGCGCATTGCGACCCGACCCGGGTACGCCAGGCACTGATGGCGCTGTTGGAAAATGCGCGCCGCTATGCAACGCCCGGCCGGGTCCGCATTGCCGTGCACGACACCGCCACCCATGTGCAGATCGCCATCGACGATGAAGGCCCCGGCATCGATGCGGCGCTGCGCGAGCAGATCTTCGATCCCTTCCTGCGCGGCGACGGCTCGCGCTCGCGTCAGCGGGGTGGCAGCGGGCTGGGGCTGGCGGTGGTCAAGGCAATCGCCGATGCGCATGGCGGCCACGTCGCCTGCGGCGCCAGCACCTTGGGCGGGGCGCGCTTCGTCATCGAGCTGCCGCGGCAGTAACACCGTCCTGCCGGGCCAGTTCTCGCATCCGCACACCCAGCCGGGCCAGATTGCGGTCGATCGTGGCCAGTTCGCGTTGCTGTGCCTGTGGCAGGCGGTGTTTGAGCTGCAGCTGCAACGCCTGCCAGGCGGGCACCCCCTGTGCGCTGAGCCGCGCCGCCGCCTCGCTGGCCTGCACCCGCTCGTCCGCCGAAGGCAGCCCGTAGCCGGCCCCCGTCACCAGTGCCGCCGGGCTGATCAGCTGGCCGGTGTCCTCCAGCAACGCGCGCAGCGCGTCGCGCGCCGCCGCATCGTCCCTGGCCGGATCGCCCAGCAGCCGTTTCAACACGTCGCGTGCGCGCAGCTCTTCGCGACGCAGGGCGGCCTGTTCCAGCAACAGCAGGGCGGCGGTGGCGCGCAGATCACCCTGCTCTACCCAGCGTGCACGCTCGCTGGCCGGCTGCCGCAACCACTCGCCGACCGATGTCGTGCCCAGCGGCAGCTGCTGGCGCGCCGCATCGAACAACTGCTGGTAGTGATCCTCGGCGGAGGCAAAGTAGTAGCCCTGTCGCGTCGCCTGCCCGCGATCGGCCAGCACGCTGGCGTCCGCCACGCCCTGGCGCGCCAGGCGGGTCAGCAGCCCGCGCGGCGTGAGCCGGTTCAACCCCGGCGACGCCAGCCGTGGCACGCCTTCCTGCAGCAGCTTGCCGGTCTCCACCGCGCAGTTGTTGCTGACGAACAGATACCGCCCGTCATAGCTCCAGTGCACCTGCGCGACACGCTCCAGCAGGCTGGCGATGTCCGGCGGATCCAGTGCCAACGGCACTGAAGAGAGCCCCCGCAGTTCCACCTGGGTGTATTCGTTGATGACCTGGTTGAGTGGCAGCACGAACAGGCGCGAAGGATAGGCGCCGGTCAACCCCCGCCAACTGGAGATCTGTACATCGCCGACGAAGGCACGGTAGGACAGCACGCGGTGATGGGACAGATCCATCCGGCAGGCCGGCCCACGCGGCCGGCCCGGCGCGCAGATCACCAGGCGCAGCATGCTGTGGCCCCAGCGGCTCATCAGCTGGTCATTGCCTTCGGCAAGCAGGTAGTCCACCGCGTAGATCCGGGCCGGATCCAGCTCGAGCAGCGTCGCCGCGCCCGCCTCCTCTTCGGCCTGCATCAACGGCAGGCGGCTGTCGCATCCCACGGCCTGGTCGCTCGGCCCGAGGTTCGCGGCAAACCACGCGGCGACGGCCGGGCGGCGGCAGGCGTAATCCGGATCGAGCAGCAGGTGCTCGGCATTGACCGCCAGGAACTCGGCCGGTCGCGTGCGTTCGTAGTCGTCCGGACTGCGCTCGCGGAAGGCGTTCGCCGTGCGACCCAGTTTCCACGGGCGTCGCTGCCAGCCGGCCAGATCGCGAAGACGTGCATCGCGCGACCAGCCACCCTGCGGCGAACGGTCCAGGACATGGGTCAATTCATGGATCAGCGCGGCTTCCAGCGGGCGTGGCAGCGGTTGATCGTCCTGCACGGCGTCCAGCAACGCGCGCTGCAGGGTGATCGTGCCGTTGCGGGCCCGGCCATGCACGTGCGCGGGCAGCGAGTCCGACCAGCGCACCTGCACCGGGTGCTGGAAACGTGCCTGCCACGGCGGCGGCAGGCGCGTGTGCACCTGCTTCAGGACACGCTCGGCGGCCACGATCTGCGCTGCGTTCAATCCCTGCGGCTGCAGCTCCAGCTGCAGGGCCGCCTGTGCGAAGGGCGCGGCAAGCCACGCGATCAGGACCGCCCAGCGCCAGCGGCGGACCTGACCAGAGGGCTGCATCAGCGGGCCAGCAGGGTCCTGGCCAGCGCCATGTCACTGGCCTGCTGCTGCGCGACACCCTGCTCGCGCAGGTGCAGCAGCGCCGCTTCCAGACGGGCGCCACGGATCGCACCGTCGCTGGCCACGAAGGCGGCAGCATCATCGCGCGCATCAAGCACGATCTTGTCATCGCCCGAGCTGGACGAACCGGCCGAGGACGCACCGGACGCGGAGCCGGCAGAGCTGCCGGCAAAACTGGAGGCCATCGCCGACAACGGCAGGGCGAGCACGGCAACAAGCAGGATCGGACGCATCATCGGAGTGTCGTTCGCGGTGGAAAACACAGAGCGTATAGGCTGCGTGAAATCCTGTCTTGTCTCAGAGGTCAAAGACCTTGCCGGGATTCAGCAGCGCTTGGGGATCAAACGCACGTTTGACCGCCTTCATCAGGGCGATTTCCGGCGCGCTGCGCGTGCTGTCCAGATAGCCCTTCTTGACCAGGCCGATTCCGTGTTCAGCCGAGATGCTGCCGTCAAAGCGGGCCAGCACACCGGCCAGCAGCTTGGTGACGTGCTCGCACTGGGTCAGGAACTCGGCGTCGGCGGTCTCGTCCGGCTTGAGCACGTTGATATGCAGGTTGCCGTCGCCGATATGGCCGAACCAGACCACTTCGAACTGCGGGTACGCCTGCCCGATCAGCGCCTGGGTTTCGGCGAGGAAGGCTGGCATCGCCGAAATCCGCACCGAGACATCGTTCTTGTAGGGCTTGTAGCGCGCCACCGCTTCGGTGATGCCCTCGCGCAGGCGCCACAGCTGCGCGGCCTGGGCATCGCTCTGGCTGACCACGCCATCGCTGACCCAGCCGTGCTCCATGCAGTCTTCGAAGGCAGCCATCGCGGCGGCTTCCTGCGCCTCGTCGCCGGCCGCGAATTCGGTCACCACGTAATACGGATGGACCTCGTCGAACGGTGCCTGCGCGCCATGCGCCAGCACGTGCTCGAGCGCCCGGTCGGTGAAGAATTCGAAGGCCTGCAGCTGCAGCCGCTCGCGGAAGGCGGCGAATACCTGCATCAACACCTCGAACGAGGGCAGCGCCAGCAGCATCACATTGCTGGCCGGCGGCGGATCGGTGAGCTTCAAGGTGGCTTCGACGATCACGCCGAGCGTGCCTTCCGAGCCGATCAGCAGCTGGCGGAAGTCATAGCCGCTGGAATTCTTGATCAGGCCCTTGTTGAGCTCGACCAGCTCACCGGCCATCGTCACCACCTTCAGGCCGGCGATCCACTCGCGGGTATTGCCGTAGCGGATCACGCGGATGCCACCGGCATTGGTGGCGATGTTGCCGCCGATCGAGCACGAACCACGCGCGGCGAAATCCACCGGGTAGATCAGGCCATGCTCGAGCGCCGCGTTGTGCACCGCCTCCAGCGCCATGCCCGCCTGGACGGTCAGCGTGCGGTCGACCGCATCGAAGGCCAGCGGCTTGTTCATCCGCTCCAGGCTGAGCACCAGTTCGCCGTGCGCCGCCACCGCGCCACCGGAGAGGCCGGTGCGGCCACCGGAGGGCACCACGGCCACGCCCTGGGCGCTCGCCCAGCGCAGGATCGCCTGCACCTCCTCCACCGTGCCCGGCAAGGCGATCGCCAACGGTGCCGGGGTCCAGCGCCGGGTCCAATCGCGGCCGTAGTGCTCCAGATCGGCTGGATCGGTCTTCAGGCGCAGCCCGGGGCAAGCGAGCAATAGCGAATCGAGGCGCGGATCGGTCATGGGGCGTCTGGTGGTGCCGGGGGAGCCCGCAAGCCTGCCAGCCCCTCCGGGCCGCGTCCAGTAGCGGGCGCTGTTCTCGCGGCACGTCGGCCTCGCCCAAATAGGTGCATCTGAAACCGTTTGAACATCGATTGGCGCACCGCACCATCGCGGCCGGCTTCTGGCATAGTTGAGGGCTCCCGCCGCCACACGTCGCACGCCGCCCATGTCGCCGAAAAAGACCTCGTTCCCGAAGCAGGATATCCGCGTACTGTTGCTCGAGGGGGTCAGCCAGACCGCGATCGACGTGTTCACCGCGGCCGGCTATTCGCAGATCGAACTGCACAGCAAGGCGCTGCCGGAAGATGAACTGAAGGCGCGCATCGCCGAGGCGCATATCGTGGGCATCCGCTCGCGCACCCAGCTCAGCGCGGACGTGCTGGCCAACGCCAAGCGCCTGATGGCGGTCGGCTGCTTCTGCATCGGCACCAACCAGGTGGACCTGGAAGCAGCGGAACTGGCCGGCATCCCGGTGTTCAACGCGCCCTACTCCAATACCCGCAGCGTGGCCGAGCTGGTGATCGCCGAGGCGATCATGCTGACCCGCGGCATCCCGCAGAAGAACGCCGAATGCCATCGCGGCGGCTGGTCCAAGTCGGCCGCCGGCAGCCATGAGGTGCGCGGCAAGACGTTGGGCATCATCGGGTATGGCCACATCGGCACCCAGGTCGGCGTGATGGCCGAGGCGATGGGCATGCAGGTGATCTTCCACGACGTGGAAACCAAGCTGTCGCTGGGCAATGCCCGTGCGGCGATCAGCCTGGACGACCTGCTTGCACGTGCGGACATCGTCACCGTGCATGTGCCCGAGACGCCCGCCACCCAATGGATGATCGGCGCCGATGAACTGGCCCGGATGCGCCCCGGCGCGCACCTGATCAACGCCGCGCGCGGCACCGTGGTCGACATCGACGCGCTGGATGCAGCGCTGCGCTCGGGCCACCTGGGCGGTGCGGCGCTGGACGTGTTCCCGGTCGAGCCCAAGGGCAACGGCGATGCGTTCGTCTCCCCGCTCACCGCCCACGACAACGTGATCCTGACCCCCCACGTGGGCGGCAGCACGCTGGAAGCGCAGGACAACATCGGCGTGGAAGTGGCGGCCAAACTGGTGCGCTACAGCGACAACGGCAGCACCCTGTCGGCGGTCAACTTCCCGGAAGTGACCCTGCCCGAGCACGCCGAGAGCCTGCGCCTGCTGCACATCCACCAGAACGTGCCGGGCGTGCTCTCCAAGGTCAACGAGATCTTCTCGCGCCACAACGTCAACATCGACGGCCAGTTCCTGCGTACCGACCCCAAGGTCGGCTACGTGGTGATCGACATCACCGCCAGCGAAGCCCAGGCCGGCGCGGTGCGCGACGAACTGGCGGCCATCCCCGGCACGTTGCGCACCCGCGTGCTGTACTGATCCAGCTTCGCTGACAACGTGCGTCATCAGTTGATGGTGCGGCTCCACGGCGCCATACATCTGGTGTGGAGCCCCCCTTGAGTCAAGGGGGGCGCGCCAACGGCGCGGGGCGGAAGCGCGAATGCGCTATCGCCGCGCCAGCCAGCGCTTGGCCATGCGCGGGAGGGAGTCATCCCCATCGGGGGTCTCGATCGCCGCGTTGGCCACGTCACGGATCTCGCGCCAGGCCAACGCCAGCGATTCCTCGCTGATCGCGAACTGCTCACTGCCCAGCGCCCGCACGACGTAGCGGGCGTCGTAGTGCCAATGTCCCGGGACGTCCTTGCGTTCGGGAATCCAGTGCTTGTCGATGTCGAACAACTCGCCATCCTCCAGCACCAGCGCGGTCAGCCCGGATTCCTCCTCGGCCTCCTTCAGCGCCACCTGGGCCAGATCGCGCTCGCCATCGGCGTGGCCGCCCAACTGCAGCCAGCGGTCCAGTTTGCGGTGGTGGGTCAGTAGCACGCGCTGCCCGTCGGCGCTCACCAGCCACGCGCTGCCGGTGAAGTGCCCGGCCAGGCGCTCGCGCAGGAACGGGTTATCAGGATCATCCAGCAATGTGCTGAATTCGTCAGCCAATGCCGCGTGCTCGGGGTGCCGGCGAGCGTAAGCATCAAGCTGACTGCGCAGGGCGGCGTCAGGAATGGCAACGGATTCGGGGTTCAGCGACATGGCAGGTGCAGGCATCGTGCGGATTTGGCCGATTATCGCTCGGCCATGCTGCAATTGTGCTTGTACAGCGGCTTCAGCTTTGGCTAAGGTACAGCGGGCCCCGCACCGCTGGGGCGCCCAGTCGCCATCAGGGCGTGCGGCAATGTACCGCGCGCCTCACCTTTGTTCATTTAGGGAAGCACTGCATGCTGAAGTCTCTGTTGAGGGTCAAACCGGTCGCACCGGCACCGCACGTCGATGCCGGCGAGCCCATCGAAGGCAGCCTGGACGGCGAGCCCACACTGAGGCGGACCCTCACAGCGAAACACCTGATCCTGCTGGGTATCGGCGCGGTGATCGGTGCGGGTATCTTCGTGCTCACCGGCCAGGCCGCAGCGAACCATGCCGGCCCGGCGGTGATGCTGTCGTTCGTGTTCGCCGGCTTCGCCTGCGCGCTGGCCGGCCTGTGCTACGCCGAATTCGCGGCGATGATGCCGGTCTCCGGCAGCGCCTATTCCTATTCGTACGCCACCCTCGGCGAAGGCATGGCCTGGTTCATCGGCTGGTGCCTGGTGCTGGAATACCTGTTCGCCTCGGCCTCGGTCGCGGTGGGTTGGTCGGCATACCTGATCAGCTTCATCACCACCACGCTGAACATGCCCTTCCCGGACGCGCTCAGCGCCGCACCCATCGCCTGGACCGGCCATGAGTTCATCTCCTCCGGCAAGCTGTTCAACCTGCCGGCGGTGCTGATCGTGGCAGCTGTCTCGGGCCTGCTGTACGTCGGCGTGACACAGTCGGCCTTCGTCAACGCGATCATCGTGGCGATCAAGGTCACCGTGATCTGCCTGTTCATCGGCTTCGGCGCAGCGCACCTGGATCCGGCCAACTGGACTCCCTTCATCCCGGAGAACACCGGCGTGCCTGGCGAGTTCGGCTGGAGCGGCGTGTTCCGTGCGGCAACCATCGTGTTCTTCGCCTACATCGGCTTCGATGCAGTTTCCACCGCCGCCGGCGAAACCAAGGACCCGCAGCGCAACATGCCGATCGGCCTGCTCGGCTCGCTGGCCGTGTGCACCATCGTCTACATCATCGTCTGCGCCGTGCTGACCGGCATGATGCCGTACCACCTGCTGGGCACGGACAAGCCTGTCGCCACCGCGCTGGAGCCCTACCCGACCCTGTCCTGGTTGAAGACCGCCGTGGAAATCGGGGCGATCGCCGGCCTCTCCTCGGTGGTGCTGGTGATGATGATGGGCCAGACCCGCATCGCCTACACGATCTCCCGCGACGGCCTGCTGCCCAAGATCTTCGGCAAGGTGCACAAGCGCTTCCGTACCCCGTACTGGAGCACGATCGTCGTCGGCGCCATCGCCGCCACCCTGGCCGGTACCGTGCCGCTGAACGTGCTCGGCGAGCTGGTTTCGATGGGCACCCTGCTGGCCTTCGCCACCGTCTGCATCGGCGTGCTTGTCCTGCGCTACACGCGCCCGGAACTGGAGCGACCGTTCCGCGTGCCGCTGGTGTGGGTGATCTGCCCGCTGGGCGCGATCGCCTGTCTGTTCCTGTTCTACCAGGCGTTCGTGGTGCATTGGCACCTGTTCGTGGCCTGGACCCTGCTGGGTCTGTGCATCTACTTCGGCTACGGCATCCGCCACAGCAAGCTGAACAAGAAGAACGCCTGAGTGCTGCCGGGCCGGCCCAGTGCCGGCCCGGTCGTTTGATACGTCGCGCCTGAGAAGAAAAATCAAACCATGTTCAAGCAACTGTGGGCCACCAAGCATCCGCACGCCGCCCATGAAGACGCCAACGGCCTGAGCCTGCGCCGTACCCTCGGCCCCTGGGGCCTGACCGCGCTGGGCATCGGTGCGGTGATCGGCGGCGGCATCTTCGTGATCACCGGCCAGGCCGCGGCCAACCACGCCGGCCCGGCGATCATGCTGTCGTTCGTGCTGGCCGCGATCTGCTGCGCGTTCTGCGCGATGGCCTACGCCGAATTCGCGGCGATGGTGCCGGTCTCCGGCAGTGCCTACACCTATACCTATGCCACCTTCGGCGAGCTCTCGGCCTGGTTCATCGGCTGGATGCTGGTGCTCGAATATGGCGTCTCCGCCTCGGCCGTGGCGGTCAGCTGGACCGGCTACTTCCTGAGTCTGCTCAGCCATTTCGACATCCATCTCCCGGCCGCGCTGGTCAGCGCGCCGCTGGATGGGCAACTGCGCCCGACCGGCGCCATCGCCAACATCCCGGCCGCCGTGCTGGTGCTGCTGCTGACCTGGCTGTGCTACGTGGGTATCAGCAAATCCTCGGCCATGAACATGGCGATGGTGGTGCTCAAGACCGCGCTGATCCTGCTGGTGATCGTGGTGGGTTGGAAGTACGTGGATCCGGCCAACTGGACCCCGTTCATTCCGGAGAACGAAGGCCCGGGCAAGTACGGCTTCGATGGCGTGCTGCGCGGTGCGGCGATGGTGTTCTTCGCCTACATCGGTTTCGAGGCGGTCTCGGTGGCCGCGCAGGAATCGCACAAGCCGCAGCGCGACATGCCGATCGGCATGATGCTCTCGCTGGTGATCTGCACCGTGCTGTACATCGCCATGGCCGCGGTGATGACCGGACTGGTGCCGTACCAGCTGCTGGGGACCGATGAGCCGGTGGTGACCGCCGTGGCGGCGCATCCGCAGCTGGGCTGGCTGCGCGTGGTCGTGGAAATCGGCGCGCTGATCGGGCTGTCCTCGGTGGTGCTGGTCATGGTGATCGCGCAGCCGCGCATCTTCATGATCATGGGCCGCGATGGGCTGCTGCCGCCGCTGTTCACCAAGATCCATCCCAAGTACCGCACCCCCCACATCAACACCGTGATCACCGGCATCGGCATCGCGCTGCTGGCGGCGGTGTTCCCGCTCGATGTCCTCGGTGAACTGACCTCGATGGGCACGCTGATCGCGTTCGCGGCGGTCTGCGCGGGCGTACTGATCCTGCGCCGCACCCAGCCAGACCTGCCGCGTCCGTTCCGGATGCCGATGGCGTGGCTGATCTGCAGCCTGGGCGTGCTCAGCTGCATCGCGCTGCTGACGGCGATGACGGCGCACAACTGGATGCTCATGGGCTTCTGGACGCTGGGCGGTTTCGCGATCTACTTCAGTTATGGGTATCGCCATAGCCGCCTGCGCAAGTAGTGCCGGCCGCTGACCGGCGCCACGCACACCCAGGACCCTCATGGGGAGCCGGCCAGCGGCCGGCACGACCACGGACCGCGCGAAATCGATGGAAGCGCCGTAAAATAGCCCCCATGAACACCCCCACCTTCCCGTACGACACCGCGCGCCTGAGCGAACTGGCCCAGCTGCTGATCGACAACGTCCGCGAGCTGGCCCACGCCGGCTGGACCCCGGCCACCAGCAGCAACTTCTCCCACCGCCTGGATGACCGCCATGCGGCGATCACCGTGTCCGGCAAGGACAAGGGCCGGCTGGTGGAAGACGACATCATGGTGGTGGATTTCGACGGCCAGGCCGTCGGCCGCCCGCTGCGCCCGTCCGCCGAGACGCTGCTGCACACCCAGCTGTACCGCCGTTTCCCCGAGATCGGCTGCGTGCTGCACACCCATTCGCCGGTGCAGACCATCGCCTCGCGCCTGTATGCGCCGCAGGGTCATATCCGTCTGGAGGGCTACGAGCTGCTGAAGGCCTTCCACGGCAACAGCACGCACGAGATGGCGGTCGATGTGCCGGTGTTCGCCAATACCCAGGACATGGATGTGCTCTCGGCCCAGGTCGACGCCCTGCTCGACACCCAGCCGCTGTGGGGCTATCTGATCGACGGCCACGGCCTGTACGCGTGGGGCCGCACCATGGCCGAGGCGCGCCGCCACATGGAAGCGTTCGAATTCCTGCTGCACTGTGAGCTGGAGCTGCGCAAGCTGCGCGGCTGATCGCGCTCAGATTCCTGAAGAGAATCTGTATTCCGCGCATCGGCATCAGTGCGTCGCCCCCACCCCGGCGCCGCACTGGTACCCTTTCCTTCCCCTCTTCGCCTCGATGCCGCCGCCATGAGCCGACTCCGTATCTTTGATGACACCGCCCCGGATGTCCCGCTGTTCGACAGCCGGGATGGCGAGGCGATCGCTGCCGAACTCAAGCGGATCGGCGTCACGTTCGAGCGCTGGCAGGCGGCCCATGAGGTCGCGCCGGGCGCCAGCCAGGACGAGGTCTTCGCCGCCTACAAGGTCGATATCGACCGTCTCGTCGCCACGCACGGTTTCAAGAGCGTGGATGTCGCCTCGATCGCGCCGGACAACCCGAACCGCGCCGAGCTGCGCAGGAAGTTCCTGGACGAGCACTTCCACAAGGAAGATGAAGTCCGCTTCTTCGTCGCCGGCTCCGGGCTGTTCACCCTGCACGTGGACGGCAAGGTCTACGAGATCGAGTGCGTCAAGAACGACCTGATCGCCGTGCCCGATGGCATCACGCATTGGTTCGACATGGGCGAGGAGCCGAGTTTCGTGGCGATCCGCTTCTTCACCGAGCCGGATGGCTGGGTCGGCCATTTCACCGGCAGCGACATCGCCCAGACCTTCCCGCGTTACCACCCCGCACAGCACCAGGCCGACTGATCCATGCCGCAACCGACCGTCATCCTCACCGATATCGAGGGCACCACCAGCAGCATTTCGTTCGTCAAGAACGTGCTGTTCCCATATGCGCGCAAGGCACTGCCGGCGTTTGTCGCCGCGCATGGCCAGGAGCCGCAGGTGCGCCGCTGGCTGGACGCGGTAGCGGTGGAGATCGGTGGCGCCTGCCAGGACAGCCTGATCGTGGAGACGCTGCAGGGCTGGATCGACCAGGATCGCAAGCACACCGCGCTCAAGGCGCTGCAGGGCATGATCTGGGAAGCCGGCTACCGCAACGGCGATTACCAGGCGCATTTCTATCCGGAAGTGGCCGCCGTACTGAAGGGCTGGCATGCCGAGGGCAAGCCGCTGTACGTGTATTCCTCCGGCTCGGTGCCGTCGCAGAAGCTGTTCTTCGGCTTCAGCGAAGCCGGTGACCTGACCGGGCTGGTCTCGGGCTGGTTCGATACCGAAGTGGGCGGCAAGCGTGAGGCCGACAGCTACCGCCGTATTGTCGAGGCGATCGATGTGCCGGCCGCGCAGATTCTGTTCCTGTCCGATGTGGTGGAAGAGCTGGATGCCGCACGCGACGCCGGTCTGCAGACGCGCCTGATCGACCGCCTGGACGATTACCCGTTGCCACGCAGCGGCGAGGCCACACACGGGCACGACCGCGTCGAGAATTTCCAGCAGATCACGCTGTAGAGCCGATGGGTAAACCCGACCGGTAGAGCCGAAGGGTAGAGCCGAAGGGTAGAGCCGACTGTTAGTCGGCTAACGCCATGCCGATCGAAGAAGAGCAGCCGACTAACAGTCGGCTCTACCGTCGGCTCTACCGTCGGCTAACGCCATGCCGATCGAAGAAGAGCAGCCGACTAACAGTCGGCTCTACCGTCGGCTCTACCGATCGCCTCTACCCCCATCGGCTGACGCCATGCCGGTCGCCGGTCGCGTTACCTTGCCTTCGTATCCGCAAGCGAGGTGAAGCGCAGCGCATCACGCAGGGTGTCCAGGTCCGCCTCACTGCGCAGGCGGATGGTGACGGTCTCGCCCGGCACCAGGTCCAGCGCGTTGTCGTCCAGGGCGGCATCCACGCCGTCGAAGTCGATCCACAGCGCACGCACCAGCTTCGGCGCGCGCAGCGTCAACACGTAGCCGTTGCCGTTGCCGTCGGCGCGCAGCTCAGCATCAATCGTCGCAGGTGACAGCGCCAGCGCCTTGGCCGGGACGAAATACACCACCTGCTGCGACAACAGCGTCGCGTCATCGAACAGCTCGAGCACCGCCACGGTCCGCGCAGGATCGGCCCCCTTCAACAGGTCTGCATCGGCGAACCGGCCCACCTCCAGCGCGGACAGCGGCGGCAAGGCCACCGTATGCCGCTGCTCACTGCGCAGCGCGCCATCGAGATCCATCACGCGCAACCGCCAGGTCGCCTGCAGGCCGCGCTGGCGATCATTGAGCAGGCTCACCCGGGTCACCCCATCGTCGCGCAACGCCGCCACCGCGTGATCGGCGAAGAAGCGTTTGGCGTGGAAATGCAGCGCCTTCCAACGGCCGGCGTAGTCGATGCTGGACCACGACGCACCCGGCCACACATCGTTGAGCTGCCAGTACAGCGAGCCCATCGTGTACGGGCGCGAGGCCCGGTGATGCAGGGCGGCGAGCTGGATGCCGTCGGCCTGCATGACCTGGCTCAGGTAGACGAACGTGGGGAAGTCACGCGGCGTGCCGTACTCCTCCTCGATGTACTTGAGCAGGCGCTGGTTGCCCTCGCCCGCCATGAACTTCTGGTGGGCGCGCACCGTGGCGCTGTCCACCTGCTGCTCGGCGGCCGGAATGATGCCGTCCAGCGTGCGCAGCACCGGCCAGGCCTGCAGGCCGTACTCGGACATGAAGCGCGGGGTCTCGTGCAGGTACGCCGTCACCGGCAGCGCCGGATTGCCCCACACCTGCCAGTAGTGCTTGTCGCCGCGGGTGGAATCGTTGGCCTTCTCGTCCAGATCATTGCTCGGCGAGCTGGACCAGTACGGCACGCCCAGCCCTTCGTCGGCCACCACCTGGCGCAGATCGTTGCCGAACAGGTCCACATAGCCCTGCCAGACCTTCGCGGCGAACGCGGGATCGGCGGCGGTCAGGTCACGGCCATGGCCCCAGTCCTTCCACGCGGTCTCTTCTTCATTGTTGCCACACCACAGCACCACGCTGGGGTGATGGCGCAGGCGGCGCACATTGTCGCGCGCCTCATGCACCACATTCGCCCGGAACGCCGGATCGTAGCCGGGCTGCATGCCGCCCCCGAACATGAAGTCCTGCCAGACCAGCAGGCCGAGTTCGTCGGCGATGTCGAAGAACACGTCATCTTCGTAATAGCCGCCGCCCCAGTTGCGCAGCATGTTCATGTTGGCATCGCGCGCAGCGGTCAGCTCGCGCCGGATCCGCGCCGCGTCCACGCGCGCGGGAAACATGTCGAACGGGATCACGTTGGCGCCCTTGGCGAAGATCGGCACGCCGTTGATCACGAACACGAAGCCCTGTCCGCCGTTGCGATCCACTTCGCGGCGCAGCTCGACGGTACGCAGGCCGGTGCGTTGCTCGATGTGCGTCGCCTTCGCTGTATCAGGCGCCAGGGTGGCACGCACGGTATAGCGGGCCTGCTCGCCCTGCCCGGCCGGCCACCAGCGCCGCGGCTTCTGCAGCGCCACCGGCACCGCGATGCGGTTGTCCCCGGCCTTGAACATCGGCTTGCGGTCGATGCGCGCCACGCGCGTGCCCTCCGGATCCAGCACCTCGATCTGCACCGCAGCGCTGCCGACCGCGGCACTCTCGATCTCGACCGTGATCTCCAGATCCGCCCGGGTCGCATCCAGCGTACGGGTCTGCACGGCCAGCGCGGTCAGCCGCTGCGCGTCCCAGCTCTCCAGTGTCACTGGCCGCCAGATGCCTGCCGTCACGTAACGCGGGCCCCAGTCCCAGCCGAAGTGGTAGCCCGGCTTGCGCACGAAATTGCCGACCATCGCGTCTTTGGGCTCATCGCCATACGGCGAGGGGTAGTTGCCGGCGATCTTGTGCGGCATCGCCTGCACGTCCGGCAGCAGGCTGCGGATCGGCGAACGCAGCACGATCCGGAGGTCATTGCCGCGAGGCCGCAGCTTGCCGTCCACCCGTGCACGCCAGGTGCGATGACTGTTGTTGGCCTGCAGCAGCGGCTGGCCGTTGAGCGTGACGGTGGCGAACGTATCCAGGCCTTCGAACGCCAGCTCGGCGTGCGCGCGTGCCACGGTTGCCGCATCCACATCGAATCGTGCGCGGTACTCCCAGTCGGCCAAGCCGATCCACTGCAGCCCGGCTTCCGGCGCACCCACGTAAGGATCGGGAATCTGCCCCTGCGCCATCAGATCGGTATGCACGGCCCCGGGCACCTGCGCCGGGCGCCACTGCTGCAGGTCAGGGTACGCGGCACCGCGCGCGTCACCGGGCAGCAGGCGGAATGACCACTCCGCCGCCAGCGGGGCGGCGGCCACGGGCAGTGCCCATGCTGCCAGCAGGACCAGCAACAGCCAGCTGGCCGGTGCAACGACATGGAGACGGCTGTGCGCGCGCATGGGGACCTGCCTGGCTGCGGGAGCCGCCGACCAACGGTCGGCGCTACCGGGGTTTTGGGGCAGCCGACCAACGGTCGGCTCTACCGGGGTTGGGGTAGCCGACCAACGGTCGGCTCTACCGGGGTTTTGGGGCAGCCGACCAACGGTCGGCGCTACCGGATTCAGCGCACCACGTTGAGCACTTCGTAGCACGCGCCCATGGTGTGGTAATCGGTCTTGCCGGCCGGGCTCTTCTCGTCGCTGTACGTGCGGTTGTCCGCATCCAGGATGCGATACCAGGCACCGTAGCGATGGTCGATCATGTGCTGCCAGGCGTAGCCCCACAGCTTGTCGTACCAGTCCCAGTACACGGCATCGCCGGTGCGCTTGGCCAGCAGCGCGGCGGTGGCCAGCGATTCGGCCTGCACCCAGAAGTACTTGTCGTCATCGCAGACGCTGCCATCCGGCGCGAAGCCGTAATACAGCCCGCCACGCTCGGCATCCCAGCTGCGTTCCACCGCCACATCGAACAGATGCCGCGCGGTCGGCACCAGCCAGTCGGCCTGTACGTGGCGATCCAGGATCAGCAGCAGCTTGGCCCACTCGGTCTGATGCCCGGGCTGGAAACCCCACGGACGGAACAGATGTTTGGGGTTGTCGCGGTTGTAGTTCCAATCGATCTGCCACTGGGTGTCGTAGTGCTCCCACACCAGGCCATCGCCCTGCGCCGCCTGGCGGCGGGTCATGTGGTCGGCCAGCAGCAGCGCACGATCCAGGTAGCGCTGCTCGCCACTGGCCTCGAACGCGGCCAGCATCGCCTCGCACATGTGCATGTTGGCGTTCTGGCCGCGGTAATCGCTGAAGGTCCAGTCGGCGTCGGCTTCGTCCTTGTACAGGCCGAACGCCGGCTCCCAGAAGCGCGTCTCCAGCAGCTGCCAGGTCTCGTCCATCCACGCGCGGGCGTCGTTGATGCCGGCCTTCAGCGCGCAGCTGTAGGCCAGCAGCACGAACGCCACGCCGTAGCAGTGGTTGGTCGCGTCTTCGACCACACCATCGCGCAGCGTCCAGGCATAACCGCCGGTCGCCGGATTGCGGTGCACCTCGCGCAGGTAGCGGATGCCGTGTTCGGCTGCGGCCAGATCTTCCGGCTTGCCAAACTCGCGGTAGGCCATGGCGTGGTTGAACACGAACCGGGTGCTGCTGACCAGATGGCGGTGGCTGGCGTCGTACACGCTGCCATCGTCACGGTAGTAGTGGAAGAAACCGCCGTTGGGGTCGATTTCATGCGGCTGGTAGAACGCCATCGTCTGGGCGATGTGGGCGCGCAGGAACGCGGGCGAGCGGAAGTCGGGGGTCGGCGGAACCGGCGTGGTCATGCGGCGTCATCCTGTTGTTGCTGCAGCAGTTGCTGGACTTCATGAAGGCTGGGCATCGCGGCGAAGGCACCCTTGCGGGTCACGGCCAATGCACCGACGGCCGCACCGAAACGGATCGCATCCACCAGCGCCGTGGGGTCCTGGCAGAACGCGGCAAATCCGGTGCCGTCACCGCCGCGCTCGCCGATGCCGAACAGCAGGCCGCCGACAAAGGCATCGCCCGCCGCGGTGGAATCAACCGTGGTCACGCGGAAACCGGTCAGTACGCCGTGGGTGTGGCGGGTATGCCAGCGGATCGGCGCGGCGCCGTCGGTGATCACCACCGCCTGCGCCTGCGCACCCAGCAGCCGCTCGATCACGGCCGCGTCACCGCCCGGCACCGCGGCCGCGAGGTACTCCAGTTCTTCACGCGAGAGCTTGACCAGGTCGGCCAGCGACAGCGCTTCCCACAACCGCGGCAACGGGTCGACACCGGTCGGCCACAGCGCCGGGCGCAGGTTGAGATCAATGCTGACCATCGCACCGGCCTGATGGGCGCGGCGCATGCCCTCCAACGTGGCCTGTGCGATCTCGGCCTCGGTCAGGCTGTTGGAGCACACATGGAAGCTGCGCGTGCCTTCAAAGCAGTTCGGGTGGAAGTGCGCACTGCGGAACAGCAGATCGGCCGCCGGCGGGCGGTAGAAGCTGAAGCTGCGTTCGCCGCTGGCATCCAGTGCCACGAACGCCAGCGCGGTTTTGGCCGCGTCGGTACGCACGATGCAGTCGGTCGCCACGCCGGCACTGGCCAGGCTCTCGGCGAGGAAATCGCCGAACATGTCCTGGCCGAGCATCCCGGCAAAATGGGTGTCCGCACCAAGCCGCGCCGCCGCAACGGCGACGTTGGCGGGCGCACCGCCGGCGTACTGCAGGAAGGCACGCGGGGTGTCCGGGGTGGCCGGCGGTTGGGCAAGTAGATCGATCAAAATCTCGCCGAAACAAACAATCTTGGACATCGTGGCCTCAAGCTCCCTGGCGGATTCCAGCGGCCGGGCGCGAGCCCCACAGGCCGTAGAAGATGATGTAGCCGTAGCACAGCAGCGGCAGGATGAAGGACGGCTGCAGGCCGATATGGTCGGCCAGCTTGCCCTGCAGGACCGGGATCAGCGCCCCGCCGACGATCGCCATGATCAGCAGGCTCGACGCCTTGGTGGTCAGCGTGCCCAGGCGTTCGATGCTCAGCGCGAAGATCGTCGGGAACATGATCGAATTGAACAGGCCGATCGCCACCACCGAGTACAACGCCACCTGCCCCTGGGTGAGCATGGTCAGCGCCAGCAGCGCCACGTTCATGCTGGCGAACAAGGTCAGCAGCAGGCGCGGCGAGAAGCGGGTCATGATGGCCGAACCGGCAAAGCGGCCGATCATCGCCATCGTCCAGTACGCAGAGACGTAATGCGTGGCCTGCTGTTCGCTGAAGCCACCGATGTTCGGCAGCGACAGGTAGTTCACCAGCACGCTGCCGACCGCCACTTCCGCACCCACGTAGAAGAAGATGCCAAGCACGCCGAACCGGACGTGGCGGTGACGCAGCGCCTCCATCAGGGTGTGCTTGTCGCTGCTGTTCTGCTCGGTCGTCTCATTCAGTGCCG
Source organism: Stenotrophomonas sp. TWI809 (assembly GCF_039673205.1). Lineage (NCBI taxonomy): Bacteria > Pseudomonadati > Pseudomonadota > Gammaproteobacteria > Lysobacterales > Lysobacteraceae > Stenotrophomonas > Stenotrophomonas sp. TWI809. Next base: position 263,766 of record NZ_JBDJLE010000001.1, read on the forward strand.
GCAGGCGGAACAGATAGACGAACACGGCAAGCAGGACCAGCGCGATCGCCAGGCCGACATACGGGCCCTGCACCGACTGGGCTTCCTGGGTGCGATAGGCCAGCTGTTCGGCTATCGGCAGCACATTGATCTCGTCCGCACTCTTGACGGTGTTGCCCAGGATGAGCAGGCCACCGAAGATCGGCGCGATCGCGGTCCCCAGCGAGTTCAGCGCCTGGGCCAGGGTCAGTCGGCTCGACGCCGTCTGTTCCGGACCGAGCAGCGCCACGTAGGGATTGGCCGCCACCTGCAGGACAGTGATACCCGTGGCCAGCACGAACAGCGCACCCAGGAAGGCTTCATACACGCGCAGCTCGGCCGCCGGCCAGAAGCCGAGCGCGCCCACTGCGGCGATGGCAAGACCGGCCACGATGCCGTTCTTGTAGCCCAGCCGTGCGACCAGGCGACTGGCCGGCACCGACATCAGGAAGTACGCGCCGAAGAAGGTGAACTGCACCAGCATCGCGCGGGCGTAGGTCAGATCGAACACGGCCTTCAGATGCGGGATCAGGATGTCATTGAGGCAGGTGAGGAAGCCCCACATGAAGAAGATCGTGGTCGCCACGGCCAGCGCCATGCGCGTGTTCACCACGGGCGCGGCGGCGGATGAGGATGGGAGGCGGGGCGTAGGAGAGATGGGCATTCAGGTACGCGCCTCAGTGCGCGAGCAGGTGATTGTGGGAGCCATCAGACGGTCATCGAGCCACTGCTCTCGCGAACGCGGAGCTGGACCGGTGCAACGGTACGGGCCGGCGCCGCGTCGGGATGATCCAGACGCAGCAACAGCAGTTCGGCCGCCTGTCGCCCGCGCTCGCGCGGGTTGACGGTCAGCGTGGTCAGCGGCGGCGATGCCACCGAGGCCTCGGAAATATCATCGAAACCGGTCACCGCGAAGTCGCGGCCCGGCTGCACGCCACGCGAGGCCAGGCCCAGCATCAGACCCAGCGCGACGCTGTCGTTGTAGCAGACCGCTGCGGTCGGGACGGCATCCAGGCCGAACAGCTCCCCGGTGCGCGCGGCCGCATCCAGGCGGCTGGGCGAGGTTTCAATCAGCCACTCCGGTTGCACCGGCATGCCAGCTTCCACCAGGGCCTGCGCATAGCCGGTACGGCGCTGATGGCAGGAACTGGAGACCGCATGGCCGCCATAGAACGCGATGCGGCGGTGGCCCTGCTCGATCAGATGACGCGTGGCCAGGTAAGCGCCCTGCTGGTTGTCCAGGGTCAGGAAGTCCCAGTCGGCACCGGGCAGCTCGCGGTTGAACAGCAGCACGTTGGCGTGCCCGAGCACCTGGCGCAGCTGCCCGGCATCGCTGCCTTCGGCGGGCGACAGGATCAGCCCGGCAGGCATGTGCTCCATCAACGTGGTCAGCACCGCCTGCTGCCGCTCCGGCGATTCACCGGTGCTGCCGAGCAGGGTCACGAAGCCCTTGCCGCCCAGCGCTTCGTCCACCCCGGAGGCGAACTCGGCGAAGAACGGGTTGGACAGGTCGTTGATGACCAGGGCCACGCTTGAGGACGTGCGGCGACGCAGATTGGCCGCGCCGCGGTTGTACACGTAGCGTTGGCGTCGCAGTTCGGCCTCCACCTTGGCACGGGTGTCGACGTTCACCAGCGGGCTGCCACGCAGCACCAGCGAGACGGTCGCGCGCGACACGCCGATCGCTTCGGCGATGTCGGTCACGGTGACCGCGCGCGTGCCTTTGCCGGCGGGGGTGGCCTTGTCTTTCATCGGGTCGTCGGGTTCCTCAAGCAAGGTGCAAGCCTAAACGATCGCATTGACCAGCGGTCCGTGCCCGTGCCGACGGTCAACCCCGGTGGGCTGGCCACGGCGCGGGCCGGCGCGTGGCTCATTCCAGTACCGCGCCGGGGGTGGCGCAGAAGGACGCCGGCAGCGCCTCGGCCTGCGTACCCCAGCCGTTCTCCTGCGCGGTGCTGCCCAGGGCGAAGGCGATGGTGCCACCGCGCTGCAGCTGCGCCCAGTCCAGCCACACCGGCGCATGCGCGCGGCCATCCACCTGCACGTTCTGGACATACTGCAGCTGGCGGCCGTCGGCGCCCGGCGCCTTCAGGGTGAGCGTCCTGCCCTGGCCCAGATCGATCTCGGCGCGGGCGAAGCGCGGCGTATGCAACAGGAACTCGCCGCTGCCCGGCACCGCCGGGTACAGGCCCAGCGCACTGAACAGGTACCAGGCCGACATCGTGCCCAGGTCATCGTTGCCGGTGACGCCGTTGGGCGCATTGGTGAACAGCTGCTGCGCGGCGCGCACCACGGTGGCGGTCTTCCACGGCTGCCCGATCAGCGTGTACATCCACGGCGCGTGCAGGTCCGGCTCGTTGTTGGGGTTGTAGCGGAACTGGTTGTAATAGCTGTACGGCCCGACCACCCACTCCTTGCGCGCGGCGGTCAGCGGCGATGTCACGAGGGCGTCGTACGCGAAGAAGGTATCCAGACGCCGCGCGGTCTGGTCGCGGCCGTGCATGGCCTGGACCAGGCCCGGCACGTCCTGCTGCACCAGCCACTGGTACTGCCACGCGGTGCCTTCATGGAAGCCATGGTGCGAGCGCGGGCTGTACCTGCCATCGGCGGGCAGGTACCACGCGCCATCGTCCATGCGCGGCCGCGGGAAGCCGTTGAAATCGCCCTCCTCGTCACGCACCGACGGGTCCCATACCTTGTGCCAGTTGCGGCCACGCTCACGCAGCACGCCGGCATCGGCGGCATGGCCGAGGCCATCGGCCATCTGTGCCAGTGCGCAGTCGGCCAGTGCGTACTCCAGCGTCGCCGAGCCACCGTGGTGCGGGTCCACGTCCATGCCCTTGGAGGGGAAGGCGCGGTCGTACTGCACGTAGCCGTTGGCCAGGTAGCTCGGGTTGCCCGAACGACCCGCGTGACGCGAGTTCATCGGCGGCACCTCGAAGGCGTTCTTGCGCAGCGCGGTGTAGGCCTCGCCCTCGCGGCCGGCGAGCGCACCGAAACGCCACAGGTCGACCAGAAACGGCGTCACCGGGTCGCCGGTCATCACGTTGGTTTCAAAGTTGGCGTACCCCCAGCGCGGCAGCCAACCGCCCTGCTCCTCGATGGCCAGCAGCGTCCGGCCAATGTCGCGCGCGACCTCCGGCTTGGTCAGGGCCAGCCACTGGTTCTGCGCACGGTAGGTATCCCACAGCGAGAAGTACTCGTAGTAGGTCCAGCCGTCAGCGCGATGGATGGTGTCGTCGTAGCCACGGTAACGGCCGTCGGCATCGCTGCCGGTCAGCGGCTGCAGCAACGCGTGGTAAAGCGCGGTGTACAGCACGGTGCGGTCGTCGCTGCTGCCGCCCTGGACACGCACGGCCGCCAATTCCTTGCGCCACTGCTGCTGGGCCATCTGGCGCATCTGATCGAAGCCGAGCAGGCGCTCACCCTGCATGCCATCGCTGCGCAGATTGGCGCGCGCACCTTCGGCATCCACGTGGGAGATCGCGCTGACCGCGGTCACCGCACGGCCCTTGGCCAGGTCGAAGCTGAGCCAGGCGCCGCTGGGCTTGAGCTCGCCTTCCATGCCATGGCGTGCACCCGGCAGGCCGCCGCCCTCGCCCCAGGTCCCGAACGCCTTGAACGGGCGGTCGAACTCGATGCGGAACCAGGTGGTGTACTGATGCCCGCCACAGAAGCTCTTGGTGACCAGCTTGCCTTCCACCGCACGGTCGCCGACGACATCGACCACGCTGCCGATCACCGAATGGCGCTCGTTGGCCTGGCCGAGGTTGACCAGCACGTGGCCGGTGCCCGCATCGGCGGCGAAGGTGTAACGCTCGGCCGCGGCACGGGTGCGTGCGGTGGCCTCGGCATCGATGCCGCCGTAGTTGGTCAGGCGCACCTTGTAGTAGCCCGCCTGCCCGACTTCACCCTCGTGGGTGTAGCTGGAGGCGTAGCGCTTGTGGTCGAAGCTCTTGGCGTCGTCGGTATTGAAGTCACCGCCCGGGCCGATGCTGCCGGTCACCGGCAGGACCGAGACCTGGCCGCCCTGCTCCCAGCAGCCGGCACCGGACAGGAAGGAATGCCCGAAACCGCGGATCTTGGGATCGTCGTAGCGCCAGCCAGCGTAGTGCTCACCGATCGGGCTGACCTGGATCAGGCCGAACGGCGCCGAGGCACCCGGGAACGTATTGCCATCGTCCTTGCTGCCGATGAAGGTGTTGACCTCGCGCTCCAGCGCCGCAGGCGCGGCCTGAAGCAACAGCGGCGCGCAGCTCAGCGCCAGCAGGCAGACCAGCCCAGCCAGCGGGCGGCGGCGGCGGGCCCGGACGGCACCGGCGGCGGGAACAACGGAAAGACGTTGAGAAAAACGGGTCACGGACACGGACTCCTTGGCGGACGTGGCGGCAGCGCGAACCAGTGGCGGCGGGCGCCGCTGGTTCCCTGGACTGGGGCGACCCAATCCACACCCCGGTGAATTTAGATCGATTTAAGTAAAGCACGGAGATTTCAACGGATGCATTCTGCGCTGCAACATCGATGGCTGATCGCCAGCACCCGACTCTGCCCGAGGCTGCGCAGTGCCTGGCAGTGCCCGGTCCCGACAGCCGACAACCCGCCTCATCGGTCGATATACCGGGCTAAAGCCCCGGACCCAGCAACGTCGCGGGATCGGCAGGGGTCAACCGAAAGCACGCCCCGTGTCCATATTGCGGAGCAGCATGCTTCCCTCGCGCGGTCGTGCTAAAAATCCCCCGCCAATCGTTTAGATCGATCCAACTTAAAACGGTCACGATTGCCGGAAGTGGGGAGCCGGGGGACTGCCCACGCGATGCATGCGGGACGCGCCAGGCAACTCGACGCTCGAGAGAATTTGGCTCCACCCATTAGATCGATTCAAAGAATTCGTATCGCCACCGTTTCAATCCAGGAGAGGGAGAGAGTGGAATGAAGATGTCACGCATGCACCGCCGCGTTGCGTTGTCCGCGGCCATTGCCAGCGCCTTGGCCACGGCCGTCGTGCCGGCCGCGTTCGCGCAACAAGCCACCCCGGCCACCGGCACACCCGATGCCACCACGCTCGACAGCGTGACCGTCACCGGCTACCGCTACGCCATCGAAAAAAGTCTGCAACAGAAGCGCGACGCCAACGCCGTGGTGGAAGTGATCACCGCCGAAGACGTGGGCAAGTTCCCCGACAAGAACGTGGCCGACGCGCTGCAGCGCGTGCCGGGCGTGGTCATCGAGCGCAGCGGCGGCGAAGGCAAGACCGTCAGTGTCCGCGGCCTGGCCCCGGACCTGACCCTGACCCAGTTGAACGGCAACTACGTGGCGACCTCGGAAACCAACAACGAGGCCACCCGTTCGTTCAACTACACGCTGCTGCCGGCCAACATGCTCTCCAGCGCCGAGCTGTTCAAATCGCCGGAGGCGCGCCTGGATGAAGGCGGCATCGGCGGCACCGTGATCCTGCACACCCGTCGTCCGCTCGACATGGAAGCCAACTCCGGTTACGTGAACCTGGAGGGCACTTCCTCGGACACCAGCCACGACGTGGATCCGCAGGCGTCGGCGCTGTACTCCTGGCACAGCAAGGATGAGCGCTTCGGCGTGCTGGTCGGCGCGACCAAGCAGACCCGCACCAGCCGCACCATGCAGGCGAGCACCGAGGACTACCAGTGGTACGGCAACGGCACCGACGCGGTGGATGCGTACGGCAATCCGCAGCTGCAGGACGGTATCCACTACTGGTGGGGCCAGTCCGGCTTCAATGACCAGAGCGGCCGCAACTACAGCGAGTTCTTCATGCCGACCTCGGTGAACTTCGCCGTGAAGGAAGAGAAGCGCGAGCGCACCGGCGGCCAGTTGACCTTCCAGTTCAAGCCGACCGACAACCTGACGCTGACCGCCAATTACTTCCGCTTCGAGCTGGAAGGCAATTACACCCAGAACATGTTGAAGATCCCGGAATGGAACCTCGCCCGCTTCAACGGCGATGGCAACTGGGACGGTGGCCGCCTGCTCAACGGGCTGAACTTCGACCCCTCTGGCAGCATCGTGACCGGCGCGCAGTACGAAAAGCTGGCCGGCAAGACGTATTACTGCAGCGAAGAACAGGCCGCGGCCGCTGGCATGGCACCGGGCGGCTGGGGTCCGGACGACTGCACCATCCCCACCCCACAGCTGACCGGTACCTACAGCAAGGAAAAGGCGCTCTCGCAGACCGGCGACCTGACCGTCGAGTGGGATATCAGCCCGCTGTGGAAGGCCTCCTTCACCGGTGGCCGTACCTGGTCCGAAGGCGGCCCGTCGATGAACTTCGGCATGTCCGCCAAGCCGCGCCGCCAGGTCGACGGGGTCTGGCAGTCCGGCAACTCGTACAGCGCGTGGGATCTGACCGGTACGCCGAGCGCCACCTTCTCGCCGAACCTGCAAGACCAGTTGATGGCCGGCATCGCCGAGATCGACACCGGCTCGACCGGCTCGTCGTGGATGCAGACCGAGGTCAAGCAGAACTACTTCCAGGCCGACTTCACCAAGCTGTTTGAAAGCGGCTGGCTGGACTCCATCCAGTTCGGTGCCAAGTACCGCGACGGCGATGTGCACCGCAATACCGGCAACACCTACTGGGTGTGCCAGGGCAAGGATCCGGCCGACTACGACAACAACCGTTACCAGGCCGGTTGCGATGCCACCGCCGGTGTCGCCCAGCCGGGCTTCTTCCTGTCCAACCCGATCAGCAACATCGCAGGCGGCTTCAACGCCAACGTGTTCCCGGGCATCAACTATCCCGCCTACATCAACTACCTCAACGAGAAGTACGGCGGGTCGCACAGCCGCAAGGAAGAGGACTTCGTCTACAACGTCAACGAGAAGATCTACTCGGGCTACTTCCAGGCCAACTTCCGTACCGAGCGCCTGCGCGGCAACGTCGGCGTGCGCGTGGTCCGGACCAAGCAGTTCGCCGAATCCAGCGACTCGGTGGAGAAGTTCAACGACTACTTCCAGGACAACGCCGCCGGCTCGCCGATGGGCTGCAACGATCCTGCTGCAGCGCCGCTGATCGCCTCCAACACCGGCTACGTATGCCAGAGCGGCTTCGTGCGCCTGCCGGACGGCCTGGCGCGCGAGAAAACGTACGCGTTCACCTCGATGGACAAGACCTACACGGACTTCCTGCCGAGCTTCAACATCGCCTGGGACATCACCGATACGCTGGTGCTGCGTGGTGCGGCCTCCAAGGTCATCGCACGCCCGAGCTACACCAGCATCGCCGCCCCCGGCGCGCTGAACTACATCAGCGAGGAGTACAGCAACGACCGTCGCGTTGCCGGCGGCACGGACACGCCCGGCTGGTACGGCTATGGCAGCAACAAGAACCTGGAGCCGTTCGAAGCGACCCAGTTCGACGTCGGCCTGGAGTGGTACTTCAAGCCCGGCGCGGTGGCGGGCCTGGGCCTGTTCCGCAAGAACGTGGACAACTTCACGGTCCCGGTGGTCCGCGACCAGCAGATGAATGTCGGTGGCGAAACGGTCACGGTGCAGAAGTACGAGACCCAGGCCAACGGTCGTGATGGCGTCTCCCAGGGCGTGGAGCTGTACGGTCAGTACACCTTCGACATGGGCTTCGGTATCCAGGCCAACTACACCTACAACGACACCAACCTGGCCGCCATCGTGCTCGATGGCGAAGAGATTGGTTCCTCGCCGCTGGTGGGCAGCGCCAAGAACCAGGCCAACGTCACCATCTTCTACGAGAACGAGACGTTCCTGGCACGCGCGTCGTACAACCGCCGCGGTGAAGTCGTGGGCGGTCCGGTCAATGGCATGAGCCAGTACTCCGAACCGTACGACCAGCTGGATCTCAACGTGGCCTACAACTTCACCGAAGCGCTGACCTTCACCGCCTCGGTGCTGAACGCGACCAAGTCCGAGCAGCGCATCCATCTGGGCAACGACACCAAGGCCCGCCTGGTGTCCAACACCTACACCGGCCGCCAGTTGTACTTCGGCGTGAACTGGAAGTTCTAAGCGTCACCCGCCCCCGCCTCCGGGCGGGGCAACGGTCCTCCACGGCAGCTGCGCTTGTACAGGCGGCTGCCGTTTTTTTTTAATCCAGCGCCGCGCGCAGTGCGTTGACCTGCGCCACGTCGGTGGCGGTCCAGTCCGGTGACAGTCCCATCAGGGCGGGATTGTGGTGACGCATCGCCGAGGGCTGCGTCGTCTTCGCTGAGGCGTGAAGTTCGGTGCACCCACTGCGCTCGGCGACCTCCACGGCGTTGGCCGCCGTGATTCCCGCACCGGCCATCAGTGAGATGCGGTTGCCTGCCTGCGCCACCAGGGCGGCCAGCACATCGGCACCGGCCAGTGCACTGGCCTGCCCGCCCGAACTCAGGATGCGCTGGCAGCCCAGCGTCACGATCTGCTCCAGTGCCGCCGGCAGATCACGCGCCGCATCGAAGGCACGGTGGAAGGTGATGCCGAGTGGGCCTGCTGCGGACACCAGTTCCCGGCACAACGCCATGTCGATGCCACCGTCGGCATCCAGAGCGCCGATCACCACACCGTCGCAGCCGAGCGCACGGCAGTACGCGATATCGCGCAGCATGATCTCGGCCTCCAGCGCGGTGTAGAGGAAATCGCCGGGACGCGGCCGGATCAGCACGAACAGGGGAATCTGCAGGCGCTCACGGGCGACCGCGATGCTGCCCTGCGACGGCGTGGTGCCGCCCTCGGCGAGGTTGTCGAACAGTTCGATCCGATCCGCGCCGCCCTGCTGGGCGGCCAACGCAGAGGCCACCGAATTCGACGCGATCTCCAGCACCCGGCGCGGCGCGCTCACGTCTGTTCGCTCGTGTACACCGAAGCGGAATCGCGCAGGTCGTCCTGACGGTCCTTGTCGCAGACCGCGTAGACGAAACCGCGATGCAGCGCGTAGGCGCCGACCTCACCGTGCTTGTTCAACGCGAGGAAACACACCTGCAGGGTCTTGCTTGCCTCAGGGCGCTTGCGCACGACCCGGGCGATCGCCTCGCGGCAGGCCTCGGCCGGCGAGCGGCCCTGGCGCATCAGCTCGACCACCAGGAAGGAGGCCGCGTTGCGGATCATTTCCTCACCCACGCCCGAGGCCGTCGCCGCACCGACCTCGTTGTCCACGTACAGGCCCGCACCGATGATCGGGCTGTCGCCCACGCGGCCGTGCATCTTCCAGGCCATGCCACTGGTGGTGCAGGCACCGGCCAGACGCCCCTGGGCATCGATGGCGAGCATGCCCAGCGTGTCGTGGTTGCTGCTGTCACCGGGACGGCTGCGCCGCTCGGCATTGATCTCGGGGGTGTACTGCGCGGTCTTGAGCCACTCGCGCCAGGCCTTCTCGGCTTCCGGGGTGAGCAGCTTCCTGCGCTCGAAGCCCTGCTGCACCGCGAACTGCTGCGCGCCCTCGCCCACCAGCATCACGTGCGGGGTCTGCTCCATCACGCGACGGGCCACCGAGACAGGGTGCGCGATATCGCTGAGCGCTGCCACCGAACCGCAGCGGCCATCGCCGTCCATGATGCTGGCATCCAGGCTCAGCACACCGTCACGGTCCGGATTGCCGCAGCGCCCGACGGTGGGATTGCACAGGTCGCTCTCGGCCCAGCGCGCACCGGCTTCCACCGCATCCAGCGCGGAGCCGCCGGTTGAGAGGGTCTTCCAGGCGACCTGGTTGGCCCCTACGCCGAAATCCCAGGTGGACACCACGCGCGCACCGGAGGCGGAACGCGCCTGCAACGTCGGCAGCACGAGGGCGCCAGCGGCCAGGGCACTGGCCTGGAGAAATCGCCTGCGGTCAGTCATGGGTACGTCTCCAGTGAACGGACAAAGAGGGAATTACACGACGATACAGCGATGCTCCGCATGCCAGACCGCCGCGCCAAGAACACCGAGCTCGCCGTGGTCCACCCGCCAGATCGGCACCTGGCGCAGCACATCGTGCATCACGCCCTTGGCCAGGAACCGCGCGCGGAAACGGCCATCGCGCAGGAACCGGTCCACCCGCGTGGAGATCCCGCCGGCCAGGTAGACCGAGCGCGCACCGAAGGTCGTGGCCAGGTCGCCGGCCAGACTGCCGAGCCAGGCGCAGAACACCTCCAGCGTCTCGACCGCCACCGGATCCACGCCCTCGTGGGCGGCCGCGATCAGGGCCTCGGTGCTGGTCCAGTGCGGTGTGACCCCACGGATGTCACACAGGCAGGGATACAGGTTCATCAGCCCGCCACCGGACAGCACGCGCTCGTTGTCCACGTGCTCCCAGCGCTGCAGCAGGCGCGAGAGCACCTCCAGTTCCAGCCCGTTGCACGCGTTCAATGCGGCATGGCCGGCCTCGCTGGCCAGCACCGGCCGCTCGCCGCCCTCGAAGCGCAGCGCTGCGCCCAGGCCGGTGCCCGGGCCGAGCACCAGCGCCGGCCAGCGCGGGGTAGCATCGGCGTCCCCGTTGAGGGCCACCAGCGTGTCCGGCGCCACGTGCGGAATCGCATAGGCCACCGCTTCGAAATCGTTGATCAGCGCCAGCGACGCCAGCCCGGAATCGTGACGGGTCCGGGCGACCGAGACCGGCCACGGCAGATTGGTGTTGACCAGGTGGTCACCATCCAGCAGGCCAGCGATCGCGACCACGGCACTGTCCGGCGCTGCCGGCAGTCTGGCGATGAAAGCGGCCAGGATCGCGGCCAGGCTGGGGTGCTCGGCGCAGGTATAGCGCTGCAGGCCGCTCAGCTGTGGCGCAGCGCCCGCCCGCACGGTGGCCAACGCGACGCGGGCGAACGTGCCGCCCACATCGGCCACGATCAGCGTATCAGGGGAGGAATCCCGGTGGGCCGCGGTCCGCGCCACATCAGGTTGAGCCGGAACCGGTACCGCTGCGCTCACTCGCTTGCCTTGGTTGAATCGATTGAATCCCGGCGATTCTCAGGCATCGCCGGGGGAATGCAAAGCCGCCTGCGCCATACAGCGCCGTACTGAACCCACGGCGCCGTGATCAGGGCTTGGCGGTCTGCAGGCGGTAGCTGGTGCTGGCCGTGGCCGTCGGGCCATCGCCCTGCACGGCACGCACCTCCACCTTGTGCTCGCCTACCGGCAGGTTGGTCGGCAGCGCGCCGCGCCACAGGTGCGGCGACGGCGTGGCTTCCGGCGAGCGGTCGAAACCGCGCAGGCGCTCGGCGGTATCGTCGGCGACGTTCTCCTGCAGCAGCCGCGGATCGGGCTGCTCGACACGCTTCATCGGCTGCCAGGCGCCATCGTCCACGCGGTACTCCACCAGCGAATCGGCCTGGCCCATGAACACGTTGGCGTACACGCCCCACGCCGGATACGCGCCCTGGCGCAGCACCTTCGGCGCATGCAGGGCGATCTGGTAATCGTCCGGTGCACGCGCCACGTAATAGCGCAGGCCGTAGTCGCCACCGGGCTTGACCGACAGCACCGCATAGCCGTTCGGGGTGCCATCGCTCATGGTTGCGTCGGGGATGCCGCTGCTGTCCTTCACGCCCGACCAGAATGCCCCGCAGGCCGCGCCCACGTTGTACTCGTGCAGCGGCTTGCTGCCCTGCCAGCCTTCGGCCGCGCCGTGGTAGTAGTGTTGCTGGGTGTGGCTGTGGCCGCTGAGCACCAGCACGTTCGGAAAGTCCTTGAGCAGCGCGAACAGGCGCGTGCGATCGGCATGGCGGAACGTCTCCCGGCCGGGTGCCGCATCGAACAGAGGGATGTGCATGCCGAGCACGATCAGGCGATCACGCGGCAGGCCCTTGAGGTAATTGCCGAGGAAGGTGAACTGGTCCGCGCGCAGGCCGCCCACGTAACTCGGCTTGGCCTTGGGGTCGTAGACCACGTCATCGAGGAACACGAAACTCGCGCCCCCCTCTTCGACCGCATAGGTATCCGGGCCGTACACGGCGCGCCAGCTGTCCAGCGAGTGCGCATCGTTGCCGGCGTCCATGTCCAGGTCATGGTTGCCCGGCACGTGGAACCACGGCACCTGCAGCTGCGCGGTGACCTTGTTGATGTCCGGGTACAGGCTCAGGTCGTCATTGACGATGTCGCCCAGGGTCGTGCCCAGTCGCGCCGGGTGTTTGCCGATGATCGGCTCGACGATGGCGCGCTGGTAGTAGCCGATGTCCTGGCGGCTGGCGGTCTGCGAATCGGTGAACACCAGCATCTCGAAACCGTTGCGTGCCGCATCGGTGCCCTTGGCCGGTTCCAGCGCGAAATCCCAGTTGCGGGTGGCGCCGCCGGTGGCGCGGATGCCGTCGTACTTCAGCTTCGGCGATCCCTGCGGCGCGTAGTGGCGCCAGTACGAGGGCAACCCGTTGGCGGCGGCCGGGAAGCGGTACTCGTCGGGCTTGATCACGAACACGGTCTGGCCCTCGCGCACCGGCAGGCTGTAGCTGCCATCGGCGGCGGTGCGCACGATCCTTTCGCCGTTGGAGACCTGCACACCGGCCAGGCCGGGATCGGTCGGGCCGCGCCCGGGCTTGCCGTCGCGCTCCTGATACACCTTGCCGGTGACGGTCGTTTCAGCAGCCCAGGCAGGCGAAGTCATCAACAGCAGGCAAGCCAGCCAGGCGGCAGTACGGGTCATCGGGGGCGGTCCGGTGGGGGTGGGGAATTGTAGAGCCGCACATCATCGCCTGCACCGCGTTTCACCGACGTTAAACGATGTGCAGCCCTGCCCTACCCGGCGTGGCGCGCCGCCAGCACCGCGACCGCATCATCCAGCGACAGCCCACGCGCACGCAGCAGCACGGTCAGATGGAACAGCAGATCGGCCGACTCGCCCAGCAGCGCCTCATCGTCCTGCACCACGCCGGCCAGCGCGGTCTCCACCCCTTCCTCGCCCACCTTCTGTGCGATCCGGCGGATATCACCCTCGAACAGGGAGGTGGTGTAGCTGCCGGCCGGGCGCTGCTGTTCGCGCTCGCGCACCACGGTATCCAAGCGGCCCAGGAAGTTGCCCGGTGCCTGCGGGAAGCAGCTCTCGCTGCCGGTGTGGCAGGTCGGCCCGGCCGGGCGCGCACTCACCAGCAGGGTGTCGTTGTCGCAGTCGATCCGCACGGCGGTCACCGCCAGCACGTTGCCGGAGGATTCACCCTTGGTCCACAGCCGTTGCTTGCTGCGGCTGAAGAAGGTCATATGGCCCGTGGCCAGGGTCTGCTCCAGCGACGCCGCATTGGCATAGCCGAGCATCAGCACGCGCAACGTGTCGGTGTCCTGCACCACCACCGGCAGCAGGCCATCGCCCTTGCCCCAGTCCAGCTGCGCCAGCGCCTCGCGCGACGGCTGCACGTCAATCAAACCCACTTCAATAGACATCTCGAACCTCGATCTGCTGCTCGCGCAGGAACTGTTTGAGCGCGGGAATGGCGATGGCCCCACTGTGGAACACGCTGGCGGCCAATGCGCCGTCAACGTCGGCCTGGTCGAACACATCGGCGAAGTGCTGCATCTCGCCCGCGCCGCCGGAGGCGATCAGCGGCACCTGGCACAGCGCACGGGCCTGGCGCAGCTGGGCCACGTCATAGCCGCGACGCACGCCATCGCTGTCCATGCAGTTGAGCACGATCTCGCCGGCCCCCCGGTGCTGTGCCTCCACCACCCAGTCCAGGGTACGGACCGCCACCGCCTGGGTCTTGTCCGGATCGCCGCTGAAGCGGCGCACCCGCCATTCGCCGTCCGCCTCGCGCACCGAATCGATACCGACCACCACGCACTGGACGCCGAAGGCATCGGCCAGCTCCTCGATCAGCTCGGGCCGACCGAGGGCCGGCGAGTTGATCGAGATTTTGTCGGCGCCGGCATGCAGTACGCGCCGTGCGGTCTCCACATCGCTGATGCCGCCGGCCACGCAGAACGGAATGTCGATCAGGCGCGCGATGCGCTCGATCCAGGCCACGTCCACCGCGCGCCCTTCCGGGCTGGCGCCGATGTCGTAGAACACGAGTTCATCGGCGCCCTGGTCGCGGTAACGCATCGCCAGCTCGGCGATATCGCCCATGTCCACGTGATCGCGGAAGCGCACGCCCTTGACCACGCGACCATCGCGCACATCCAGGCACGGAATCAGGCGACGGCTCAACATGCCAGCGCTCCTTCCAGGGTCATGCGCCCCTCCAGCAATGCCTTGCCGAGGATCGCCCCGCCGCAGCCGACCGCCTTGGCCTGGGCGACATCGTCGGCATCACGCACGCCGCCAGAGGCCTGCACCGCCACGCCGGGAAGCAGTGTGGCCAGATGCTGGTAGAGATCGATGTTCGGCCCGGACAGCATGCCGTCGCGCGCGATATCCGTGCACAGCAGGTGCTGCATGCCGGCCTCGGCGTAGCGCTGGGCCAACACGTCCAGCGTGTCCTCGGCGGTCTCGGTCCAGCCATGCACCGGTAGCAGCCAGCGGCCATCCTCGGCCTGGCGCGCGTCAAGCGCGATGGTCAGCCGGTCCGGGCCGAACTCGCGCAGCCAGCCGATCACCGTCGCCGGTTCGCGCACCGACACCGAGCCGACCACCACGCGGGTGGCACCGGCGTCGAGGATGCGCGCGACGTCATCGCGCGAGCGCACACCGCCGCCGGTCTGCACCTTCAGGCCGGTCTGCGACGCGATCGAGGAGAGCAGCGGTGCCAGCGTGTAACCACCGGCACGGGCCGCATCCAGATCCACCAGGTGCATCCAGCCCGCGCCCGCCGCGGCAAAGGCCTGCGCGCGCGGCAGCGGGTCATCGCCGTAGGTGGTCTGTTGCGCGTAGTCACCCTGCAGCAGCCGTACCACGCGGCCTTCGCGGATATCCAGGGCGGGATAGACGATGAAACTCATGTCGGTTCGTTCTCGATGAAATTGCGCAGGATGCGCGCGCCGGTATCGGCCGAGCGCTCCGGGTGGAACTGGGCGCCACTGTGCCGGCCGCGCTGCACGACGGCCGCGAACAGCCCGCCGTGATCGCACGCCGCCACGGTGTCTTCGCCCAGGGGGGCGGCGTAGCTGTGGACGAAGTACGCGCTGGCCCGGGCCGGCACGCCCGCCAGCAGCGGCGACGCGCGCAGGGGCAGCAGCCGGTTCCAGCCCATGTGCGGCACACGGATGCCGGTGGCAGGACGCAGGTGGCGAACGACCCCGGGCAACAGGCCCAGGCATTCGACATGGCCCTCTTCAGAGCCATCGAACAGCAGTTGCATGCCCAGGCAGATCCCAAGCAGCGGTACCTGCAGCTCGCGCAGCGGCTGCACCAGACCCTGCGCATGCAGACGCGCCATGCCGTGCGGGGCCGCGCCGACGCCGGGCAGGATCACCCGCGAGACACCTTCGAGCCCCTGCGCATCGCGCACCAGCCGCACCTGCACGCCCAGCCGTTCCAGCGCATAGCGGACCGAACCGAGGTTGGCTCCACCCGCATCGATCAGCGCAACCTCGGTCACAGTGCCCCCTTGGTGCTCGGCAGCGCGGTGCCCTGCCGCGGCAAGGCCTGGCGCAGCGCGCGCGCCAGCGCCTTGAAGCAGGCCTCGACCTTGTGGTGGTCGTTGTCGCCGCGCACGCTCAGGTGCAGATTCAACCCGGCCGCATCACACAGCGAGCGGAAGAAGTGCGGCACCAGCTCAGTCGGCATGTCACCCACGCGCTCGCGCTTGAACTCGCCTTCGAACACGAAATACGGGCGGCCGCTGAAATCCAGCGCGGCACTGGCCAGGGTCTCGTCCATCGGCAGGGTGAAGCCGTAACGGCCGATGCCACGCTTGTCGCCGAGTGCCTCGCGCAGGGCCTGGCCCAGCGCCAGGCCGGTGTCTTCAATGGTGTGGTGCTCATCGATGTGCAGGTCGCCCTCGGCCTGCACACTCAGCGCGAAGCCGCCGTGCTTGCCGATCTGCTCCAGCATGTGATCGAAGAACGGCAGCCCGGTGTGGGTCTGCGGCTCGGCGGTGCGGTCCAGATCGACGTCAACCCGGATCTTCGTTTCCTTGGTATTGCGCTGCACGGTGGCGCGGCGCGGCGCATCGGCCAGCTCATGCGCGATCGAGGTCCAGTCCCAGTCGCCGCCGAACTGCTCGGTGCGCAGCTGGAAACCGCGGATCTTCATGTTCTCGGCGAACTGGATATCGGTCAGGCGGTCGCCCACCATCGCCGAGCGTGCCCAGTCGATGCTGCGGTCCTGCA
This sequence comes from Stenotrophomonas sp. TWI809, assembly GCF_039673205.1. Classification (NCBI taxonomy): domain Bacteria; kingdom Pseudomonadati; phylum Pseudomonadota; class Gammaproteobacteria; order Lysobacterales; family Lysobacteraceae; genus Stenotrophomonas; species Stenotrophomonas sp. TWI809. Next base: position 279,939 of record NZ_JBDJLE010000001.1, read on the forward strand.
GATACGGCAGCATCAGGCCGATGCCCGGCTTGCGGGTCGGTGCGTTGTCCTGCGGCCAGGTGCCGTCGATCAGTACGTCACGGAAGGTGATGCCCTGGCTGGCGAAGATCTGCAGCATCAGGTCGTTGGGGCCATCGAAGCTGGCCTGCGGATAGCCTTCGCTGCCCAGGCCATCCTGGTTGCTGACGATCACGAACTGATAGCCCGCATCGCGCAGCTTGAGCATCGCCGGGATCACATCGCGCACGAAGCGCAGCTTCTCGTAGGCGTCGATCTGGAAATCGGCGGGCTCTTCGATCAGGGTGCCGTCGCGGTCGACGAACAGAATCGGGGTCATGCGGCAGCCCTCCGGGCCATCAGGGCGGCGAGTACGCGGTCGTTCTGTTCCGGACTGCCGAGGGTGATGCGCAGTGCATCGGCCAGCTGCGGCGCGGCACGCTGGTCACGCACCACCACGCCGGCCGCGAGCAGCGCATCAAACGCGCCTTGGGCGTCGGCAAAACGGACCAGCAGGTAGTTGCCCTGCGAGGGATAGACACGCAACACACCGGGCAACGCGGCCAGGCCGGACTGCAGGCGGGTACGTTCGGCTTTGATCTGTGCGATGCGCTGGGTGGTGACGGCCAGACTCTCGGCGCCGAGACCGGCCAATGCCAACTCGGCACAGGGCGCGGGTACCGGGTACGGCGCCTGGCAGCGGCGCAGCAGCTGGATCAGCGCGGCATCGGCGATCAGTGTGCCAATGCGAGCGGCCGCCAGCGCATGCGCCTTGGACAGCGTGCGCAGCACGGCGATGTTCTCGTAACGGCTCAACAGCGTGGTCGCGGACGGCTGCTCGGCATACTCCCCGTAGGCCTCATCCACCACCACCAGCGCCCTGCCCTGCAATGCCGTGGCCACCCGCTCGATCTCGGCCAGGCTGATCACACTGCCCGCGGGATTGGACGGCGAGCACAGGAACACCAGCTTGGCGTTGCCCGACAGCGCCGCGGCAATGACGGCATCGATATCGGCGACCAGCGCATCGCCCTGATCGACCAGCGGCACCTCGATCAACGGCGCGTTCTGCAGGCGCGCGCAGACGGCATACATGCCGAACACCGGCGGCGTGGTCACCACCGCATCGCGGCCCGGCTCGCACAGCACGCGTACCAGCAGATCGATGGCCTCGTCGCTGCCGCGGCCGATCAGCAGTTGTTCGGACGAGCAGCCGTACAGCTCGGCCAGCCGATCACGCAGCGCCGCTGGCTGCGGGTCGGGATAGCGGCGCGCGCCACCGGCGACGTCGGCCGGATTGGCCCAGGCCGATTCATTCGCGTTGAGCCAGACATCCCCGACCAGCGCACTGCTGCGCGCCGAGGAATAGCCGGCAAACGCCTGCAGGTCGGCACGGGCCAGGGACAGGATGGAGGCAGTGCTCATGCGGCCGCCTCCATGCGCAGGGTCACCGCGTTTTCGTGGGCGTCCAGGCCTTCGGCGCGGGCCAGCACGCGGGCACACTCGCCGATCGCCGCGATGCCAGCGGCCGTGGCCGACTGCACGCTGATCAGGTTCTGGAAGCTGGCCACGCTGACGCCGCTGTAGGCGCGGGCAGCGCCGGCGGTCGGCAGCACGTGGTTGGTGCCACTGCAGTAATCGCCGAGCGCTTCGGGGGTGTAGTCGCCCAGGAACACCGACCCGGCCGCGTCAACCTTGTCCAACCACGCGCGCGGCTCGCGCAGCGCCAGGATCAGGTGCTCCGGCGCATACCGGTTGCTGATCGCGAAGGCGTCGTCCAGCGAATCGACCAGGATCAGGCGCGAGGACGCCAGCGCCTGCGCGGCGATTTCCGCACGCGACAGCTGCGCCAGCTGCGCTTCAACCGCCGCCTCGACCCGGTCCACCATCGCCGCGTCGTCGGTCAGCAGCAGTACCTGCGAATCCGGGCCGTGCTCGGCCTGCGAGAGCAGATCGGCGGCGACGAACGCCGGCGTGGCACCGGCATCGGCAATCACCAGCACTTCGGACGGCCCGGCCGGCATGTCGATCGCCGCGGCACCGTCCTGGGCGACCTGCTGCTTGGCTTCGGTCACGTAACTATTGCCCGGGCCATAGAGCTTGTCGCACGCCGGCACGCTGTCAGTGCCATACGCCATCGCCGCGATCGCCTGGGCACCGCCCAGCTTGAACACGCGGTGCACGCCGGTCAGGCGTGCGGCCACCAGCACGGCCGGATCGGCACTGCCGTCCTTGCGTGGCGGCGTGCACAACACGACTTCCCGGCAGCCGGCCAGCTGTGCGGGCACCCCCAGCATCAGCGCGGTGGACGGCAACGGCGCGCTGCCGGCCGGCACATACAGACCCACCCGACCGATCGGCCGCACCACGCGTTCGCAACGCACGCCGGGCGCGGTCTCGACCGCATAGCCCTGGGTCATTCCGGCCTGGTGGAAGGTACGGATGCGCGCGGCCGCATCGATCATCGCCTGGCGCAGCTCGGCCGAGACGGCCTGCTCGGCGGCGGCGAACTCCGCCTCGCTGACCTCGAAGGTCGCCGGTGCCACGCCGTCGAAGCGCAGGGTGATCTCACGCAGTGCGGCATCACCGCCCTGGCGCACTGCCGCGATCAACGCGGCAACGGACTCACGGGTGCGCGCCGCCACGGCCTGGACCGGGCGTTGCAGCGCCTGCGCCTGGGCGCCGGCATCCAATTGGGACCACGTCAAACGATTCATGCCAGCGACCGCTCCACACTCAATACCATCAAGCCCTGCGCACCCGCGCGCTCCAGGTCCTCCAACCGCTGCCAGGTCAACGCACCGTGGCACATGGTCTGCAAGCGCAGGTGGCCGCCGTCATCGGGCAACTGCACCAGCGGATCGGCGTCGGGCAGCAGGCGGGTCAACTCGGAGACCCGGTCCAGCGCGGCGCGGAACATCAGCAGCTTGCTGTCCTGCACGTTCACCACGCCATCAAGGCGACGCAGCAGCATCGCCATCAGACCGGCGCGGGCGTCATCAGGCGTGCGGACCGGGCCGGCCAGCACCGCCTCGCTTTCCAGCAGGGTTTCGACCGGCTTGAGCTGGTTGGCGGCCAGGGTGGCGCCGCTGGACACCAGATCGCAGATCAGGTCGGCGGTGCCCAGGCGCGGGGCGATTTCGACCGAACCCGACAGCTCGACCACCTGGGCATCCACGCCGCGCGCGGCCAGCCAGTCGGCCAGGATCGCGGGGTAGCTGGTGGCGATGCGCTTGCCGGCCAGCTGCTCCACGCCCGTCCATTCCCACTCCTCCGGCACCGCCAGCATCAGCCGGCACTGGCCGAAGTTCAGCCCGCGCAGCGCCTGGTAGGCATCCGGCAGGCCGATCCGGCGGCGGGCGGCGCCCTGCTCGTCCAGCTCGTTGCGGCCGACGATGCCGAAATCGCAGACGCCATCGGCGATCAGGCCAGGGATGTCGTCATCGCGGACCAGCAGCAGGTCCACCGGCAGCGACTCGCCGTAGCAGAACAGCTTGTCGCGGCTCTGCCGCCAGCTCAGCCCGCAGGCGGTCAGCAGGCTGCGGGCGGGCTCGGCCAGCCGCCCGTTCTTCTGGATGGCGATACGCAGCCGGTCACGTGCCGGGGCGGTCTGGGTTGCACTCATGGGGAGGCTCACTTACTCGGATTCGGGGGAAGACGGCGTGGCGGCAATGGCGGCGGCATAGCCGCCGTGGCCATGCTCCAGCGAACGCGCCACGCGCCCGGTGGTGGTCACGCTGACGCCGGTCAGTTCGTGGATTTCGCGATACGGCACGCCGTGCTGCAGCAGCGGCACTACCTTCCAGCGGTCCGACAGCGCCTCCAGCTCCGCCGGGGTGCACAGGTCGCGCAGGAACGCGGTGACCTGTTCGGCGCTGGACAGCGCGGCGAAGGCCGCAGCCAGGCAGGCCAGATCGGCCTGGGCGTCTTTTTCTCGGGGGGCGGGGCGTAGTTTCATCGTATCAATGTAATAGCGTGCTATTACATTAGCGCAAACGAAGCTCCAGGGTCAAACCGGGTGGCTACTCGGATCAGGTTGGTTCAGGGGCGGGAACGAAAAACGCCCGCGGAGCGGGCGTTTGTTGTGGGTATCGGGCATTCAACGGCGTACCGACCAACGGTCGGTACCTACCGGCACGTTACCTCGGCGCGGAGGGCGCCGCTGCGCAGGCACTCGCCGAACAGGCTGCCCTGGCGGCTCGGGATGGACTGGACGGCCTGCAGCTCCCCTGCCCCGTCCGGGCACTTCTTCCCGGCCAATCCGCGCAGGTCACGCTGCAGCTGCTCCCGGTCGATCACGTGGCAGCGGTCGACCGTCAGCCGGTACTGGCCCGGACCGATCCGCTGGCCATGCAGCGCAGGATCGGTCCGGCACGCGGTCAGCAGGAGCAGCAGCGTTGCCGCCACCCCCAGCCGCCTCACGGCATGACCTTGGCCTGCTCCAGTTCCACCTGCAGGGTGCTGGCCAGTTCCTCGCGCGAGACCTCGAACTGCTGCTCGCGCAGCAGATCCTTGACCGCGACCACGCCACGCGCCAGCTCGTCGTCACCGGCCAGCACGACGAAACGAATGCCGGCCTTGGCCGCGTACTGGAACTGCTTGCCGATCTTCTTCGGCTCCATCTGCACTTCGGCGTTGATGCCACCGGCGCGCAGGCGGCGGGCGATATCCAGCGACTGCGGCAGGCTGGCGTCGTCCATCAGCGCCACCAGCGCGTGCACGCTGCTGTCTTCAATCCCGGCGATCAGGCCGGCTTCGCGCAGCTGCCAGAACAGACGGGTCAGGCCGATGGAAATGCCCACGCCCGGCAGCCTGGACTTGCTGTAGTGGCTGGCCAGGTCTTCGTAACGGCCACCGGAGCAGATCGAGCCGATCTGCGGGTGGTCGGTCAGCGTGGTTTCGTACACGGTGCCGGTGTAGTAATCCAGGCCGCGCGCGATGGAGAAGTTCAGGCAGTACGCGGTTTCCGGCACGCCCAGCGCCTTGACCAGCTCCAGCACTTCGCGCAATTCGGCCACGCCCACCTTCAGCGTCTCGCTGGCAGCCGGATCGGCCAGCAGCGCGTCCAGCTGCGCCAACGCGTCGGCGTGGCTGCTGGAGCGGACCGCCACGAAGGCCAGGATCCGCTCGACCTGCTCGGCCGGGATCTCAAAGCCTTCGCCCACCAGCGTCTCGCGCACGTAGTCGGGGCCGCGCTTGTCCAGCTTGTCCACTTCGCGCAGCACCGCCAGCTGGCGCTCGCCATCAGCCACGCCCAGGCTTTCAAAGAAGCCGCGCAGCAGCTTGCGGTTGTTGAGCTGGATACTAAAGGCGCCGATGCTGAGCTCGGCGAAGACCGCATGGATCACCGCCAGGACTTCGGCGTCATAGCGGATGCTCAGCGCATCCTTGCCGATCACATCGATGTCGCACTGGTAGAACTCGCGGAAGCGACCGCGCTGGGCACGCTCGCCGCGGTACACGCGCTGCATCTGGTAACGACGGAACGGGAAGGTCAGGTCGTGCTCGTGCTCGGCCACGTAGCGGGCCAGCGGCACGGTCAGGTCGAAGCGCAGGGCCAGCTCGGGCAGCGTTTTGTCGCCGGCTTCGGCCGCGTTGGCCAATGCGCCGGTGGACTGCACGAAATACACCTGGCGCTCGGTTTCACCGCCGGACTTGGTCAGCAGCACATCGGACAGCTCGAACACCGGGGTTTCCACCGGCAGGAACCCGAACCGCTCGTAGTTGCGGCGGATGACGTCCAGCATGCGCTGGAACGCGATCTGCTCACGCGGCAGCAATTCCATGATGCCGGGCGGCGTACGGGGCTTGATCACTTGCGGGACTCCTGCGGAAACGGGGGGATGAGCGAGCGGCATATTCTAGCCGCAGCCAGCGCAACGAGCCGCATCCGGGCATCGGGACCGGGCCAATGGCGGCATGACGTATCATAGGCAGGTCCCGCTTGCTGACCTGACATGACCCGGCCCCACTCCGGTACCGCGCTTTCCGCTGTTGAAGACACCGCCGCCCCCGGTTGCTCGCCGCTGCGCGACTGCCTGCATTGCTCGGTACGGCACCTGGCGGTCTGCTCGGCGCTGTCGCCGGATGAAGTGCAGGCGCTGGAGCGGGTCACCGTGTCCCAGGCACTGCCGCTGGGGTCCACCCTGGCCCGTGCGGGTGAGCCGCGCCAACATGTCTATACGATTACCGCCGGTGCGCTGCGCCTGGTCCGCACGCTGGCCGATGGCCGCCGCCAGATCAGCGGCTTCGTACTGCCCGGCGACTTCCTGGGCTTGAGCGGCAGCGATCACCACCGCTATGACATCGAGGCCATCGCCGACAGCCGGGTCTGCCGCGTGGCCCTGCCGCAGATGAAGGACCTGCGCTCGCGCTTCCCGCACCTGGAGCGCAAGCTGCTGCAACGCGCCTGCCAGGAGCTGGATGCCGCGCAGGATGCCGCCATGGCGCTGGGCCGGCTGCAGCCGGCCGAGAAGGTCGCCGATTTCCTGCTGCGCCTGGCCGCGCGCGAAGCGCTGCTCGGTGAGCCGGGCCTGCGCGTGACCCTGCCGATGGGCCGCGGCGACATCGCCGACCATCTCGGCCTGACCATGGAAACCGTCAGCCGCACCTTCACCAAGCTGCGCCAGCAGGGCCTGATCGCCCTGCCCCATCTGAACACCGTCGAGATCCTGGACGAAGCCGGCCTGCAGAAGCTGTCGGCCGACGAGTCGTACTGACCCCGCCTCACCCGCGCAACAGCACCTCACGCAGCGCCCCATACTCCGGTGCGCACGCTTCGGCCTGCGCGGGCCGCTCCAGCAGCGCGGCCAAGGCCGGCGGCACGTCCAGCACCTGCCCGATCAACGGCTCCACCACCGATTCGAACTTGGCCGGGTGCGCAGTCGCCGCCACCGCCCAATGCCCCTGTGCGCCCGCGGCCCGCAGGTGCTCCAGGCGCGCCACCGCCGTCGCCGTATGCGGGCAAAACACCTCGCCATGCAGGTCATGGCGCCGCTTGATCACTTCGCGGATCGCCGCATCATCCACGGCCTCGGCCGTGAACGCGCCTCGCAGTGCCACGTCATCGTCGTTGTAGAGCCAGCGCAGCCGCTCGAAATTGCTGGGCGCCCCCACGTCCATCGCGTTGGCAATCGTCGCCACGCTGGTTTGTGCCTGGTAGGCCTCGCCATGGAAATAGCGCGGCAACACCTCATTGGCATTGGTCGCCAGCGCGATCTTCCCCAGCGGCAGGCCCATCGCCCGCGCCAGGATCGCCGCCATCGCATTGCCCAGGTTGCCGGTCGGAATCACCAGATTGAGCACGTGGCCGGTCTGCGCCTGATGCACCAGGGCCGCATGGGCGTAATAGCTCATCTGCGGCAGCCAGCGACCCAGGCTGATGCTGTTGGCCGAGCTCAACGGCACTGCGTGCTGCAGCTCGCGATCGCCCAGCGCCTGTTTCACCATCGCCTGGCAATCGTCGAACGACCCGGCGACGCGCAGTGTGTGGATGTTGTCGCCGAAGCACCCCAGCTGATGCGCCTGGCGCGGCGAGACGCGGCCATCCGGGTACAGCACCACGACGCGGATCCCCGGCTGCCGATGAAAGGCCGCGGCAACGGCCGCCCCGGTATCGCCCGAGGTCGCCACCACGATCGTCAACGGTCGCTCACGGCCCTGCTGCAGGCGGGCAAGACACGCCGCGAGAAAGCGCGCACCGAAATCCTTGAATGCCGCCGTCGGGCCATGGAACAACTCCAGCACATGATCATCAGCGGTCGCCAGGGGGCGCAGTGGCGCATCGAAATCGAAGGCCTGCTCGCACAGTTCGGGCAGTGCTCTCTCCAGGGCATCGTCATGGAAATACGGGGCCAGTACCGCCGCGGCGGTCTGCGCGAAGGAACCCTGCGCTGACCAGCTCTGCAGTTGCGGGCGGTGTTCGGGAACGTACAGACCACCATCCGGGGCAAGGCCGGCGGCGAGCGCCTGGCTGAGCGAGGCGGCGGGCGCGGCGTGACGCGTGGAAACGAACTTCATCGGATATCCCAAAGTAGAAAGAGTGGACGTGTCACAGCACGCGCGCGGCGGGCGCATTCAAGGGTGACACCCAGCCTTGGCTGTCGAAGCCCGCGTCCGCGAACGCCTGCTGGACTGCCGCCTGCGCGGCAAGCGCGGCATCGCGCTGCTCGAACCAGGCAAACACGCTCGGCCCCGCACCGGAGATGCTGGCGCCCATCGCCCCGGCATTCAACGCAGCATCGCGGGCCGCCGCAAACCCGGCGATCAGACCGGCCCGACGCGGCTCGACCAGCACGTCGCGCAGGCCGGCACGGACCAGTGCGGCATCGGAGGTGAAGCAGCCACTGAGCACCAGCGCCAGATTCGCGCTCTGCGCGACGAACTCGCCCAACGCGTAATGCCCCTGCAGCGCGGCGCGCGCGCGGCGCGTCTCCAGCACCGCGTCCGGATGCACCAGCAGGCTGTGCCACGCCGCCGGAACCGGCACCGGTACCAGCCGGTCCGCCGTGCTCAGTACCAGCCCGCCCAGCAGCATCGGCCCGAGGTTGTCGCCATGGCGGCCACCACTGGCCACCGCCTCGCCGGTCAGCGCGAACGGATACAGCGCTTCGCGCGACAACGGCTGCGGCAACAGCGCATTGGCCGCGACCAGCGCGGCCACACACGACGCGGCCGAACCGCCCATGCCCGAGCCCAGCGCGATGCCCTTGTCGATCTCCACCTCGAAGCCGAACGGCAGATCCAGCGCGGCACGCAGCGCAATCAACGCCGCACCGGCGGTGTTGTCCTCGGCCACCCGTGGCAGATCCACCGTGGTGCCGCGGATCGCGTGGATGCGAACCACGGGCTCGTCGATCCGCCGCACTGTCACAGTATCGCCAACGCCCTCGATGGCGTGCCCAAGGATGTCGAACCCGACCCCCACGTTGCCGACCGAGGCCGGCGCAAACGCGCGTGCTTCCGTCCTCCTGCCCTCACTCACAGACGTGCTCCTTCGCCCACCGCCACGCGCAGCACATCGGCGAACACGCCGGCGGCGGTCACCTCCGGCCCGGCGCCCGGGCCCTGCACCACCAGCGGATTGTCGCAGTAGCGGCGCGTGGTGAACTGCACCACGTTGTCGGTCAGGCGCAGGTTCGCGAAGGCATGCCCGGCCGGCAGCGCGACCAGGCCGACCTCAGCCCCGTCCGGCGTGAGGCGCGCCACATAGCGCAGCACCGCACCGTCCGCTTTGGCGACTGCCAGGCGCTCGGCGAACACCACATCGATCTGCGGCAGGCCCGCCATGAAGTCGTCCACGCTGGCCTGGCGCAGTGCTTCGGGCACCAGGCTTTCCACGCGCACCTGCGCCAGGCTGAGCTCACGGCCCGCCTCACGCGCCAGGATCACCAGCTTGCGCGCGACATCCACGCCGGAAAGATCATCGCGCGGGTCCGGCTCGGTATAGCCCATGCCACGCGCCTGGCTGACCAGCGCGGAGAACGGCACCTGGCCGTCGTATTTGTTGAACAGCCACGCCAGCGTGCCGGAGAAAATACCGTCGATCGCCAGCACCTCATCGCCGGTGTCGACCAGGTCGCGCAGCGTGGTGATCACCGGCAGGCCCGCACCGACCGTGGCTTCGTAGCGGAAGCGCGCGCCACTGCCAGCCGCTGCCTCGCGGATCGCGTGATAGCGCTCCAGCGGGCCGGCACCGGCCTGTTTGTTCGGGGTGACCACGTGGATGCCTGCGGCCAGCCAGCCGGCATAGCGGTCGGCCACTTCGGCGCTCCCGCTGCAATCGATGATCAGGGCGTGCGGCAGATGGGCGGAGACCAGGTGTTCGGTGAATGCGTCCAGATCGCTCGGCTGCGCCGGGCCGGACAGCGCCGCGCGCCAGTCACCTTTCAGGCCGCGCTCGTCCAGGACCATGCGGCTGCGCGAGGCGACCGCACGCAGGCGCAGATCCACATTGGCGCGGCCGAGCAGCTGTACCTGGGCCGCCTGCAGCTGGTCCAGCAGCGCCGCACCCACATTGCCCGGGCCGATCACACCGACCGAGAACGTCTGCGGCGACAGCCAGAACCCGGCATGCGCCGCGCGCAGCGCCTTGGTCGCATGGCGGCTGTCGACCGCCACCGAGATGTTGCGCTCCGAGGAGCCCTGCGCGATCGCCAGGATGTTCACCTGCGCGCGGCCCAGCGACTCGAACAGGCGCGCGGCCACGCCGGGCTGGCCGGCCATGCCATCGCCCACGGCGGCCAGCACACTCACGTTGTCGGTCAGCTGCACGCGCTGCACCTGGCCCAGACTCAGCTCATGGGCAAAGGCCTGCAGCAGCGATTCGCGCGCCCGCACCGCCTCGGCCTGCTTCACCACGCAGCAGATCGAGTGCTCGGAGGAGCCCTGCGAGATCATCACCACCGACACATGCGCATTGCGCAGCGCCGCGAAGACGCGCTCGGCCGTGCCGGGCACGCCGATCAGGCCGGTGCCTTCCAGGTTGATCACGGCCAGGTCCGGGCTCAGGGTCAGCCCCTTGATCGGACCGGACGCGGTGCGCTCGGCGGTGATGCGCGTGCCTGGATGATCCGGGTGGAAGGTGTTGCGGATGATGATCGGCAGGCCACGCTCGATCGCCGGCGACATCGTCTGCGGGTGCACCACTTTGGCGCCGAAGTAGGCCAGCTCGCAGGCTTCGTCGTAGCTCAGCGCTTCGAGCTGGACCGCCTCGGGCACCACCCGCGGGTCGGCCGAGAGCACGCCGTCCACATCGGTCCAGATGTGCAGCTCATCGGCGTTGAACAAGGCGGCGAAGATCGCCCCGGAGTAATCGCTGCCGTTGCGGCCCAGCGTGGTGATGCGGTCCTGGCGGTCGCGGGCGACGAAGCCGGTGGCCACGATGCGCGATTGCGGATGCTGCAGGCGCCACTGGGCCAGGCGCTCGGCGCTGCGCGCCCAGTCCACGTCCACGCCCAGTTCACCGCGCTCGATCACCAGCACATCGCGCGCATCCAGCACCGCGCAGTCTTCGCCCAGCGTCTGCAGGTACGTCCCGAGCAGTTGCGCCGAATACACCTCGCCCATGCCCTGCACGCGGTCCAGCACTTCGGTGGGCAGGCCGCCGATCACCGCCAGCGCACCCAGCACCTCGGCCAACTGATCGAAGCGCTGGTCCAGCCACTCCACCGTGGCCCCGGCGTGCTCACCGAGCAAGGCAACGGCGGCACCGCGATGACGTGCCCGCAACGCGTGCCACTGTTCGCGCCAGGCCGAGCCGTCTTCCGCGGCCAACGTGGCCACCCCGATCAGTGCATCGGTAACGCCCTTCATCGCCGAGACCACGGTGACCTGCATCGTCTCCTCACGCGCCAGCAGCAGCTGCGCCACATGACGATAGCGCTCGGCATCGGCCACCGAGGTGCCGCCGAACTTGTGGACCACGGTGGTCACGCCGGCCCGCGCGGCGACGGAGACGGCGGGCTGGGCGGAAGGTGGAGCGGAAGCGGCGACAGAAGACATGCTGACCTCGATGGGAGGCCCCGCGTCACATCAGGTTTGAGAGTTTCCCCCGCCACCTGATCTGGGTGCGGGGCCGTGGTTTTCGGAAATTACGCGAAGACGACGGGCCGCACCGGGCGAGTGGTGGCGGTGGTAATGATGGTGGTACCGGTCGACACGGCCTGGCCGCCCGCGAAGGCGGGAACGAGCAGGTAGGCGTGGGCAGCGGTGATGACCATGGATCAAGAAAACTACGCCACCGCCCTGCTTGTCAAGTGCTGCGCTGCAAAAGATCGCGGCACGTAAATCGCGGCCATCGTCGGCCAACAAGTTGCGATTGTGACCATCCAGCCGGGGCAAGGCCTGCCCTACCCCACATGCTCCGCCACCGCCGCAGGGGGCCGATGCGCGTGCGCGCACATCAGCACGCCCGACACCAGGCAGACGATGGCCACCGTTTCCATCAGCGTCGGCCAGCGTTGCTGCCAGGCAAAGCCATACAGCAGGGCGAACAGGGTTTCGAAGACGATCATCTGCCCGGTGAGGGTCAGTGGCAGGTTGCGGCTGGCGCGGTTCCAGCAGGCATTGCCGAGCACCGAGGCGACCACCGCCACGCCCGCGCTGATCAGCCAGAAGTTCAGCCACTCGCCCGGCGGATGCACCGTCGCGCTGGTCAAAAACGCACTGGGCACCAGCACGAGCGCGAGCCCGCCGGTGGTGATGCCGGTCAGCAGCGACCAGTCATGCCCGGACAGATCCGGCCGGCGCGCCAGCCAGCGGCTGTTGCCGATGGAGTACACCGCCCAGGACAGCAACGCGCCGACCGCGCACAGCAGCCCGAGCAACCGGCGCCCGGCCGAGCCCTGCGCATGTTCGGCCATCAAGGCTTCATAGCCCACCAGCGCCACGCCAAGCAGGCACAGCAGCAGCGCCGGGGCCAGGCGACGCAGTGGCACCGCGCCTTCCTCGCGTACGCCGGCCAGGGTCACCACCACCGGGATCAATCCCACGATCAGCGAGGCGGCCGCACCACCGGCCCATTGCACGGCATTGGCCAGCAGCAGGAAGTAGACCAGGTTGCCGGCCAGGCTCAGCCACAACAGACCCCGCCACTCGGCCCAGGCCAGCCGCTCCTTGAGCTGCCGCCAGCGCGGCGCAAGCAGAACGACGGCAATCAGGCCGTAGACCAGATAGCGGCCGGCGGAGAGCTGTACCGCGTTGAAGCTGTGCAGCATCGCCGGGGCCAGGAACACCACGCCCCACAGCGCGCCGGCGGCAATGCCGTTGGCGATGCCCACTCCCATCGATCGTTTCATTGCGGCTCACGCGGTATGCATTGGCCGCGCAGTGTAGAAGCCGCGCACCGCGACGTCTTGACCGAGGCTACTGCCGCCGGAAGGCCTGCGGGGTCAGCCCGGTTTCCCGGCGCAGGGCTCGGGTCAGCGCACTGTGCTCGGAATAGCCGGCATCCAGCGCGATCGTGGCGATGCTGTCGCTGCTGGTGAGCAGCCGGTGCTTGGCCCAGCGCAACCGGCAGGCACTCAGCCACGCCTGCGGAGGCACCCCGAATTCCTGGACGAAGGCCGCATGCAGGCGGCTGCCGCTGATGCCGACCAGCGCGGCCATGCGGGCCACGTTCCAGTCCGCGCCGGGGTTGGCCGAGAGCCGGGTACACAGGGCATGCAGGCGTGCCGCGCTGCCAGCGGGCGCGTACTGCTGCAGCAGGGTCGCGAGCAGACCCTCACTGCCGTGTGCGGGCGCACCGGCCAGGCGCTGGCGCACTCCCTTCGGCAGTGCCAGCCAACGCTGCCGGCGCAGGTGCTCCAGGGTGTGGTCATCGATCACCCCCGCCGGGCAATCGACGATCACCATCAGATGATCGCCATCGCCGGTCTGCGCATGTCCCTCGCCGGGTGCCACGAAGGCCCCCTGCAGCACATCCAGGCGGCCGCCAAACGCATCGACCTCCACCTCCAGATCGCCGCGCAGCGGCAGCACCCATTGCGCAAAGTCATGCCGGTCCACATCGGTGGACGTTCCGTAACACCGCAGGTGGCAGGCGCTGGCGTGCATGGGGATAGTCTGCGCGCTGGGTGAAGGCCGCTGCAAGCGGCGGCGAAACGCCCGCGCATCCGCGTACCATGGCAGCCGACCCGTCCAACATGGAGCGTTCACCGTGGCCTGCACCATCGTTCCTCTCAGTGACCGCCCCGACCTGCTGCCGATCCTGGCCGAGTGGTATTTCCAGGAATGGGGACGCCACGTGCCGGACCTGACCCTGCTCGATCAGCAGCAGCGACTGGAAGTGTTCCTGCAGGACGACGAGTTGCCCCTGCTGCTGATCGCACTGGATGACGCGGTGCCGGTCGCCGCAGCGCAGCTCAAGTTCCATGAGCGGACCGAGCGCCCCGAACGATTGCATTGGCTGGGCGGCGTCTATGTCCATCCGGCGCACCGCGGGCGCGGCCTGGCCGAGAAAGTCATCGAAGAACTGCTGGTGCGCGGTCGCGCGCTTGGCGTACGCGATCTCTACCTGCAGACCGAAGCCGATGATGGGGGCCTGTATCGCCGGCTGGGCTGGGCACCGCTGGAATCACTGCAGCATGCCGCGGGCATGCCGGTCCGGATCATGGTCCGCAGCGTTGCCGCCGACCGCGTCGACTGAACGCGCGGTTGCGGCACCTTGGTTCAAGAATGAATGCGACGCCAGTGAACGGCGTCAGCGGAAGCGCACCGGCTGCGGTGCCGGGCGGTCGGCCAGCGAGCCGAGCGTGAACGTGTATCCGGCCTCTTCCAGCAGCTTGCGCATGCGCAGCTCCGCGCGCTTGGGATAGGCCAGCGAGGTCGGTGCGTGCAGGGCGTAGGAGGTCGATTTCCCGGGCAGCGTTTCGCGGGTCACCGAGGACTGATTGGTCTCGCACGCGTTGGCCCACAGGTCCATCAGCACCTTCGGGCCGATGGATTGATTGTTGCTGAGACGAAGCGTCAGCCAACGCATGTGTTCCATGACAAATCCAAGCGGCTCTTTGTCCCGAGTATGCACCAATTCCCCCACTACCGTTCGGGGCCGTCCGGTGCGCTGGCAGCCACCCGGCAGTGTCGGACAAAAACGAACAGCCCCGGCAGGGCCGGGGCTGTTCGGGTACCGCTTCAGGGAGCGGACTACTGGCGACCGTGGGGAATCGCCAGCGCACCGCCTGTCTGAAACTCAGTGCTTCATGGCGTGCTTGCGGTCGCGCATGACAGCATGGCATTCCTGCACCTGCGGCAGCAGACGCTGGACTTCCTGGCGCGCGGCCGGCGAGGTGTCGGCGTCGGTCAGGGTGTCCTTGAACGCCTTCAGCAGGCGATCTTCGGATTCTTCCAGCTCGGCCACGTAGCCGTACTGCTTGTCGCCCAGGGTGGCGCGCACCTTGCCGTAGAACTGCTGCATGGAACCGACGAAGGTGCCATGGTCGGCCGGCTTGCCGCCCGCGGCGACAACGGTGGCGCTCAGCGAGCGGACGATCTCATTCTTGACACCGGCGATACGGGTGAAGAGCGCCGCCAACTCGGCATCTTCGACCTTGCCTGCGGCCTCGGTGTAGAACTCCTGGCCATCGCGGGCGATTTCGATCAGGTCGTTCAAGTTATGCGCGGTCTTCGATTCGGTATTCACTGCGATGTACTCCTGTTGGTCCGGTTTGGCCCGTGTGTTGTTGTCGGGGTGAGTCGACTTTTCCGCATCGGCCATGAAGTCGGCGTGACACTGAAATGCGAGTGTTCAGCGAGCTCAACGCACTGCGCGACAGATGTGCACGGCGCGTCGTCGAGGCGCGAAATGCGTGTTACTTCCCTGCCCGTCTGCGCTTGATCCAGGCCAGACATTGCCCGGCAATCGCCGTGAGCAGAATCAGCGAATTGGTCACCACGAAAACGATCGAGCCGGTCGCCGCGCTGTACGCAATGAACAACACCGAGGCCGTGATCTGGCCAACGAACAACCACGTCGATACCGCCTGTGCATCCTCGGCCGTCCACTGCTTCCATATCTGCCGCCACAGCGTGGCGATCAGCACGGCGGTCGCCGCCCAGCCGAGCAGATCAATGGGCGCCATCAGCGCGCCAGCAGTGACAGCGGGGCCACGTCGCCCGCCACCTCATCTGCCACCAAGCCAACGCGCTGTTCCAGGCGGCGCAGGAAGTCACTGAAACCGTGCGGTGCACGCGCGTGCCGGCGTGCGCTGGTCATCACCCGTGGGCTGGCCAGCCGCGCCACCTGCATGCCGGCCCCGTGCATGGCCTGGATCAGCGCGACGTCCTCACCGGTGGCCAGCGGCGCAAAGCCGCCGGACTGCCGATACGCCACCGCGCTGAAACCCATGTTCGCGCCGTGCACGTGCGGGTGCCCATCCACCGCATGCTCGCCCTGCAGGAACTGCTCGCGCACGGCCTGCGGGTAGTCCAACCAGTCACCCACCGCCACCACGCCACAGAAGGCATTCGCACCACACTGCAGCTGGCGCGCAAGCCAGTCCGGCGGCACCACGCTGTCCGCGTCGGTGCAGCCGATCCAGCGGGCCCCCAGCGCCAACGCGCGCTCACTCGCCGCCGCCCGTGCGACACCGACACACCCGGCGTCCACGCTGACCACTTCCACGCCCATGCGCTGGCAGATCCATTCCGTGGCATCACGGCACCGATCCAGCGCCACCACGATCACCACCGGCTCGTTGCGCAGGGCCGGATGCAGCGCCGCCACCTGCAGCGACTGCAGGCAGGCCGCGATCATTTGCTCTTCGTTGTGCGCGGGAACGGTCACGGCAATCATCGCAGGCCCTCGCGTTCGGCCACCGAGGTGGTCTCGGCCGACCAGCCTTCCAGCAGCATGTCCTCGTCGCGATAAGAGAACAGGCGTGGCAGGCTGTCATCAAACTGCGCGTGCACGAACGCGGCGCTGCAGCGCGCCTGCTCGAACGGCACGCGCCAATGGCATGCGATCACCACGCCCTGCGGCGTGAGCGATTGAACCACCTGCGCCGCCAGCTGACGCATGTCGTCTTGTGAGAGGTAGTAACCCATTTCACCCACCACGATCAGGTCGAACCTGCCTGCTGGCCAGTCGTGTGGATGACGCGCCTGCTCGACGGAAACGTGCGCGTGGCGCCGGGTCATCGCGCGCGCCGCGGCGACAGCGCCTTCGCTCAGGTCGGTGGCGAGCAGGTGATCGCAGCGCTCGGCCAGGGCCGCGGTCAGCACGCCGTTGGAGCACCCCAGCTCCCAGCCACGGCCAAAGCGCTCGCGCGGCAGGCTGGCCAAGGTGAGCGCGCGCTTGCGCTGCTCGTACCAGCGGGTCCGGTACTGGAAGGGGTCCTCCTTCTCATACAACGCGTTGAAGTAGGCGACATCACTCATCCGATCAATACCTCGTAGTTCCGTTCAAACCGCTGCAGCACAGCGGCAGGCAGGATGGGCTCGCACTCGAGCCCCGCCACTGCGCCGGTCTGGGTCACGAACTGCTGGATCGCATCGCGCTTGCGGTCCAGCAGGTCGTCCTCCAACGCATAGCGCGTCGCCGGCGCCCAAGCGGACGGTGCCGCCTGCGGGTCCAGCCAATGCCAGCCCCACACCGGGTATTCCTTCAACGCGGCGCCGCGCGCGGTGCAGGCCTGCACGCAGGCACGCGCGACCGCTTCATGGTCCGGGTGCCCATCGAAGCGCCACGGCGCCAGCACCAGATCGTCCGGCTGCAGCAAAGCCGCCAGCTGCTCGCCCATCCATGCTTCGCTGGCCGTCACGGCGCCATCGCCGATGTGCCAGGCAATCCGCGCTGCGCTCACCAAGCCCAGGCAACGCAGCGCATCGTCCAGCTCAGCGGCACGGGCCACGCGCAGCCGCTCGGGCGACCACGCAGGCTGATCGGGATAGCAGGCTTCGCCGTCCGTCACCGAGACCACCGTGACCGCCAGCCCTGTCTGGTGCGCAAGCGACATCAGGCCGCCGCAGGCGAGCACTTCATCGTCCGGGTGCGGCGACACCACCACCAGCCGACGCGCATCGCCGAACAGCGCCGCAGGGGACGCAAGCGGCAGCGACTGCAACCACGGCGATGCTGCCCACTGCGCCTCGGTCACGCCGCCGCCTTCGATCTGACGGTTCACAGCGTCCACGTACGCCCCTCGCGATGCATCAGGTTGCCAAGATGCTGCCAGTCGCGGTCGGCATGGCTCTGGCGGATGAAGACGGTCAGGTCAGCCCAGCGCCTGGCGTGCGCCGGGTCCATGCACATCGGGCCCGGCCCAAGCGCCCTGCCGACCCGATCCAGCGTCACGGAGGCGGCGCGCTCCACCGCACTGCGCGCTCGCACGATCTCACGCTGATGGGGTTGGTCGGGCTGTGCATCGATCAGCGCGGCCAGCTCGCGCAGCAGTGAGGCGCATGGCGACAGCGCCAGATCGATCTCACCCAGCAGGCCGGCCGCCGTGCCCGGTTCGTCCGCGCGCGCGCTGTGCAGCAATGGCTCGGCCAACGCGCTCGCCCCGCCGAACCAGCACGCCGCGATGCCTGCGCCACCATGCCAGAACCCGGGACGCTGCAGATAGGCATCCGCCGCGCCGATCTCGACGGCCGGCACCTGGTCGAAACAGGCGGTGCCACTGGGCACCCGCCCCATGCCCGTGGCCTGCCACGTCTGCGGCAGGAAACGCACGCTGGCCCGGCGCACCGGCACCAGGAACAGCCGCGAGCGCCCGTCATCGCGCACCGTCACCAGCGCATGGTCAACCCAGCCGGCACCGGAGCACCACGGCTTGTCACCGGACAGCGTGCCGCTGGCGCGATCAAAGCGCAGGGTTGCCGCCGGCCCTTCGGCCGCCCATACCGCGCCCAGCCGATCGTGGTCCGGCATCGCGGCGCCCAGTTCTTCCAGGATCGCCTGCGCGTCGTAATGTGCTTCCAGCACCTTGGCCAGGCAGAGATCCCGCGCGGCGATATGCGCCAGCGCCTGCCAGCGCAACAGCGTGTCCCCGCTGCCAGGGCGTGGCAACGAGGCTTGATGCTCGATCCAGGCGCGGGCCTGCGCCTGCAGGTCGTCGCCATCGGTCACCGGCGGCGGTGCCGCCGGCGGTACAAGAGAAGCCACGGCATTCATGTCAGGGCGTCAGGATCACCTTGCGGCAATCCTCCTCTTTGCGGTCGAAGATCTCGTAGCCACGCACCGCGTCTTCCAGCGACAGCCGGTGGGTCACGATCACGCCGGGGTCCAGGCGGCCCTCGCCGATATGGTCGAGCAGCTCCGGCATCAACTTCTGCACGTGGGTCTGGCCCATCTTGAAAGTGAGGCCCTTGTCGAACGCATCGCCGAGCAGGAAGCCGTGAATGAACCCGGCATAGACGCCCGGGATGCTCACCGTGCCACCCCGACGGGTCGCAGCAATGCACTGGCGGATCGCCACGCCGCTGCTGCCTTCCACCTTGAGCGTCGTCAGCGCCGATTCCAGCGCACTGCCCTCGGCCTCGAAGCCGACCGCTTCGATCGTGGCATCCACGCCGCGGCCGTTGGTCTGGGTGATGATGTATTCCGCCGGATCCTCCACCTGGGTGAAATCGATCGGGGTCACGCCGTAGGTCTGCTGCGCGAAGGCCAGGCGATACGGCAGGTGGTCGACCATGAAAATCGTCTCCGCCCCCAGCAGGCGGCAGCACGCCGCACTCATCAGCCCGACCGGGCCGGCACCGAAGATCGCTACCGTGGAACCCGGCTTCACGCCTGCGTTGATCGCGGCCTGGTAGCCGGTCGGCAGGATGTCGGAAAGGAACAGCACCTGCTCATCGGACAGCGCATCCGGAATACGCAACGGCCCGACATTGGCCTTCGGTACGCGCACGAACTCCGCCTGCCCGCCGGATACACCACCATAGAGATGGCTGTAGCCGAACAGCGCTGCCGGCGGGCGGATGCCCTTCTGGTTCACCGCGGCGCCCTTGCCGGTGTTGGTGGTCTCGCAGGCCGCGAACTCGGCCAGGCGGCAATGGAAGCACTCACCACACGCAATCACGAACGGAATCACCACGCGGTCGCCCGGGCGCAGATCCATCACGCCCGCGCCCACCTCCTCCACCACGCCCATGAACTCGTGGCCGAGCACGTCGCCGGTATGCAGATCCGGGATCTTGCCGCGATACAGATGCAGGTCCGAGCCGCAGATCGCCGTGGCGGTCACGCGCAGGAGGATGTCATCCGGGGCGGCCAGCGCGGGATCGGGCACGGTATCGACCCGTACATCCTTGCTGCCGTGGTAAGTCAGTGCGCGCATAGCAGACTCCGTTATCCAAGTACCTCTGTGGTACGTGGTACGGCGTGGCAGCGTCGTGACCGCACCGTGTGCGGCGTGTCTATCCGGGTGAGCGCGCCGCCCAGCAGAGGCTGGCGCGCATGGCGCTGCGCAGCGCATGAGGACTGAATCATTCATTCTGCGCGCGCGGCGAGCGCCGCACGCGACGGTCGCTTACTCCACCGAGGGCGCCGAAGGCGTCTCCGGGTCCGGCGGCAGTTCCTGCGGCGGCGATGCGGGTGCGGGGTCGCCCTCCGGTGGGATTTCCTGCGGCGGCTCCTGCGCAGGCGGGTCGCCACGGCCGGGCTCTTCCACCGGCGGCGCGGGCGGCACGGGTTCCGGGGTCGGGTCCGGCACCTGGGCGATCACATCATCGAATGGGGCCATCGTTTCACTGTCCAGTGCCATGTACATCGCGTGTGTTCCTGTTGTGGGACTGCGCCCGACCCTACGCGGCGCACCGTCAACATCCAGCGAGGGCGAGCGTGACCGACGAGCGCTCCCGCTCAGTCATCGCCGTCGGCGCGGCGCTTGTTCACCGTGATCTCGCCGGAGGTTTCCAGCACTGCCAGGTCGACCTGCCCGAAACCTTCACAGCCGTTGGCGCGCATCGCCACTTCCAGATCCGCCGGGCTGACATTGCAGCGTTTCACCTGCTCCCAGTAGATCGTGCCGTGCCGCGCCAGCACCACCGGCACGCCTTCCACGATCTCGTTGAGGCGCTTGCTGCGCGCCCCCAGAAAGCCGACGAACCAGTTCAGGCCGATCAGCGTCGCGGCCAGGATAAGCCCGCCGGGCAGCGAGGTGTCCTCACCGATCAGCGAGTTCTGCACGGCCGTGCCCAGCAGCACGATCACCAGGATGTCGAACGGGGTGGACTGCCCCATCGAACGCTTGCCGCTCATGCGGGTCAGCAGCAGGACCACCACATACACCGCAACCGCGCGGACCACGAACTCCCACCATTCCATTCCCAGCTCGAACATCTCATGCATCGCGGCAGCCTCCGTGTGGCGAGGTCTGGACGATAGGAACTCCCGGGTGAAGCCGATGGGAGCACCCGCCCTTCACGGCACCCCCGCTCCTTCGTAACAGCGGCAGGGCTAGCGTCGAGGCATCACCGCCCTACCCGTTCGCGCAGGAGACACCCCATGCAGCACGACAAAACCCCGCCCGCCTCCACCGAAGACGCTCACGCCGCGCACAACTGCCCGCCCGCGGAAGGCACGGTCGACAAGCAGCGCACCTCGGAGAACCATGACGAAGCGCTGGAAGAGACGTTCCCGGCCAGTGACCCGATCTCTCCGTTCGTTGCGGCCAAGCCGCCGACGGATGACAAGGACGAGAAAGATCCGGATGCAGCGCGGCTGAAGACGGAGAACGAGGGCTACAACCAGCGCGGCCACGGCAAGGGTGGCAAGGCCGGTGAAGGGGAACCGGATGGCGTCCGCGAGGATGACGGCATCACCCAGCCGAACTTTGGGCAGGGTGGTACGTCTGGCAAGCAGACGTTTGATCGCTGACCGAACGAGGACCTGTCATGACTACTGCACCGCGAGCGCCCGCCACGAAAGAAGACGACCAGCAGAAGAGCCATACGCCGGACAAGCTGAGGAACGATGACGCCCGGTGGAAGGACAAGGACATGCCGGAGGCCGAGCATGGGGCTACGCCTGAGGATTATGAGCGGCCGGGGAAGGTGTAAATGCACCATCGGCTCAGCTACCATTCGCGCCATATTTCAGGGAGGAATGGCGATGAAGAGGTGCGGGCTGCTTTCCTCGATGCTTCCCGACAGCTGCGCCTTCATCAAGGCGTATGCCCAGCGGCCAGGCATGGTTGGGGTACCCGCCGGGCTGGAGCAGTTGAGGGCATTCTCGAAGGAATACTTACCGTTCGCGGAGAAGATTGCCAGCGAGCCCCTGCAAAGGCAGCGCCGGGAATGATCATGGGGACCAGGGGGGGCGTACCCATGACCGGGGGCGTTCTTTCGATCACACCCTTGCTCACCTGAGGGACCCGGGATCCGGTAGCGCCGCACGGGCGATGCGCTGGGGCGCGGATACGCCACGAATGTGATTGGTGACCCCGGCCCGATTCGAACGGGCGACCTTCCCCTTAGGAGGGGGGCGACCCGGCTATTCGTAGCAGCGCTCTCGCTACCATCTGTGCCAAAGGTGTGCCAATTTGCTGCGATTTGCAGCCCCTGATGCTTAGCCGTATGCAGCAAGCTGCGGCGTGTACCACACGGCAGACTTCCGCCCGAAAGATATGTTCCATCGACCACAGAATTGGCAGGCTGTCTCGCCACCTGTTGAGACTCTGTCACTTGACGCGGCCCGGCACTTAAGCGCTATCCTCCCTAGAAGGATCAAGGAGTATCCTATGCGCACTTGTTTGGAACTGCAGCTGAGCGCTCTTAAATGGCCGCGTTGAACCTCTCTCTCACGGTCCTCGACTGGGCTGCCAAGGAAGCAGGCAGAGACCGCCAATCTCTCGCCGAGGAAATCGCCAAGCGAGACGACGACCGGAGGCGCATCCTCCAGGGTGAGTTGACCATACGTCAGGCGGAGAGGGTTGCTAAGTTGGCAAGGATTCCATTTGGATTCCTTTTCCTTCAGGCGCCCCCGGAACCTAGTCGTCCTTCTATCCCTGACCTAAGACGGGTGACGGATGCCGCACCGCTGAGCGATGATTTTTTTGAAGTCTTGGCAGACGCGACTTCAAAACAGGAATGGTTCATTGACCATCTTCGCGAGGGAGGCGCGGACTCGCTCCCGTTCGTAGGCCGCTTCCGGTTTGCAAGTCGCCCAAAAGTGGCCGTCGTCGCAGAGGACATTCGCCGGACTCTCGGCGTCACCGTGGTTGATAGAACATCTAGCCAGGACGCCGACGCATATTTCCGAAAGCTATCCGACCGAGCTGAGGACCAGGGCATCTTGGTCATGAAGTCGGGAATCGTGCGCGCGTTTACTAAACGACGCCTCTCGGAAGTCGAGTTTCGTGGCTTTGCAGTTGCACACCCCATGGCGCCTATAGTTTTCATCAATGGACAGGACGCCGTTGTTGCCTCCGTGTTTACGCTGATGCATGAGATTGCCCACATCTGGCTTGGGGAAAGCGGAGTTTCGGACCTCAGTCCGACCACAGACCGCGCTATTGAAATCTTCTGCAATGCTGTATCTGCCGAGGTCCTAGTTCCTAACCATGAATTCTTGGCGCAGTGGACTAATACGCCGAACGTGGAAGCGCTCGCGAGATTGTTCCGGGTAAGCCGAGCCGTCATTGCGCGCCGTGCTTTCGACAACGGGGTCATTAGCTGGCCGGAATTCGAGGTCTATCTACGGCCGGTTCCGAGGAAGCCGCGCGAGCCAGGCGGGGATCCCTTCAGGACCATACCTGTGCGAAATAGCAAACGACTGACGCGAGCAGTGGTTGGAAGTGCTCTCAGCGGCGAGACGTTGCTTCGCGAGGCTGCAAGTCTTCTAAACAGCAAGCCTGACACGGTCATTAAACTTGGCAGTCGTGTATTCGGCAGGGAAGCCTAAGAATGTATCTGATAGACACTAACGTGTTCCTGCAGGGCAAGAATTTTCACTATCAGTTTGGGTTCTGCACTGGTTTTTGGGACTGGGTAGTCAACGCTCATGCGAGCCAGAAGGTCTTCAGTATCAATAAGGTGAGAAGGGAGCTGCTAGACGGGCCCGCAGGTGATCCGTGCGTAACATGGGCCAATGCGATGCCAGCTGCGTTCTTCCTACCAGACGATACCGACCCCGGTGTAATGACCAATTACGCGACTGTGCAGCAGTGGGCGGCGTCTAGCTCGCATTACCAGCCGCGCGCTAAGGCGGTATTCGCGAATGCAGACAAAGCCGACGCCTTTTTGATCGCTACGGCAATGCACAAGGGCTGGAAGATCGCTACGCATGAAAAATGGAATGCCGAGAAAAAGAATGGTATCCCTATCCCTAATGCCGCTTCCGCAATGGGCGTACAGACGCTCACAATCTATGAGCTCTTGACCCTGCACTCAGCTCCAACGTTCAATTTTATCCCCTAGGCAGGTAAAGGAACTCGGCCTGCTGCCGTAGCGAAGCCGCCCTCGCGCGCGCCCAGCGCGCCTTGCCGATGCTCTTTTGATCCATGGACCCACTGTCGCCGCCGGCGGTCGCACGCGCCGATACGGAGGCAACGCCGGCTGACTCAGGCCGCTACAGCTTCGGGTTCGGGATTGCGTCCAAGCGCCTTTGCTGCTGGATCTCGGTGCGGGAGAGCCTGCGGGCCGGCTCGTCGTTGGCCACCAGCCGAGCCACAGCCTCCTTCAGAGGCACCCCATCCAGTACCCGCGCTGCGCACCAGCGCTCTGCGTAGCGCTTTCCCTGACGGACGCTGGCCGCCCGCACCTCTTTGTCCTGCCAGAGCTTCCTGCAGGACAGGACGACGCGGATGCCATAGGCACTCGGCTGCACGCTGGCGATCTGACGGTTTCGCCACCACAGCCCCCAGTGGTCACCGTGCTGCACCCAGCCTTGAGGCGTAGGGGCGGTCATGAAGCCAGTGGAGTTACAAGGCGGGAGCATGGGCGCAGGATACGGACCGGGGTCTCAGATTCCGCGACGGGCCGTCGGGGCGACGCAAAGGGCCCAGCGGTGGGCGAGCCAGACCCCTCAACGCCCGACCGGGTCGAACACGACGGCACAGTACCGTTCAAACGTGGCCAACTGGTACGCTCCCACAAAAACTCACGGAGCAAGCCATGGATCATCAATAAGGACGGTCAGCGGCCGACCGGCTGGGACAGCTCGAAAGCCAAGTCGCGGCGCTCATGGGCCATGTCAAAGCCCTTGAGTACGGCCTTCGGCTCGTCATTGCCACTCATCCGGAACCTGATGTAGTCCTCAATGCGATGGACCGCATATCAAGCGATGCCCTGGCCCCACCCTCGCCCACCGGAGATGCGGCAACCCCCATGTACTACGCCGCCCTGCGGCAAGGCCTGGGAATAGTCAGAGAGCAAATCACGGAGTCCCTGCGGTCACGCCCATGACGACCGACTGTCGCTTCCACCAACCTCTCAGCGACACTCTCTTGACGTAGACCTACCGTCGGCCCGGATAGGGTGACGCCAATCGCAACAACGCCGCGTCCAACCGTGACCATGTCTAACACAGTACTTTTTTACCTTCACGAAGTCGTCGGATCGCGTGAAGAAGACCAGTTCAGCTGCATCACTTCCATCCAAGCGACATGTCTGGAGTGCTACCGCGCTCTCCACGCCACAAAGCTTCCAGAGTTAGAAGTGATCAACGGTGGTGCGATCCTCTACTGTCCGGGTTGTGGAACTAGACAGGCCATTAGCAACGCGCGTTTCGACGTCTTTTTGAGAGGCGCAGTCCGTGAATCTGATGCGCCTGCGGAAGGGCACGGCCGAATCGGATGATGCGCTGGCGTTGTAGCTGGGCAGCGCGACGCAGCGGGCAGATATCTATCGCGTCGGCCGGGCGATGAACTTGCCGAGCAATTGCCGCGACGGCCCGTTGAAGCCCCGATTCAATCCAGCCATCGCCAAACTAAAGGTGGCCAATCGTCTCCGATGGCCACCCATTTGAAGCCTATTGCTATCAGCCTACATCTGCTGAGCGCACTCCAAAGTGCCTTCGGTTGATCGCCATTGGCAGACGATAATCAGATTGTCATTGCCACCGCTGATCCCGTTAAAGCGCGCACCGATGTCCATCAGCGCACCGAGGAAGTCATCGACACTGGTCCCGCCATTGAACGTCCACGTACCAGCGTACTCTTGCGTGTTCTCGGCGGGCAGCACCTGCCCGTCGGCGAAACGACCGCTTCCAGGGACGTAGCTGTAGTCCCCAAATGCTGACGACTTAACAAAGGTGGACCGGCTTCCATCGTCGCCTTTGATCACCACCTTTACTTGAAACGTCGCTTGGTCCCCAAAGAGGTTATTCACCAAGTAGTAGAGGCGCTCCATACCCGCCTTGAATCCGTCACGAACAGAAATCCGGCTGTCAATCCTCGTCTGTATAGCAGCCCGAATGTTGACGTTACTCTGGATGTCGTACGCAGTGATGCTGGGATCAAGCCAAGGAGCCTGGTCTCGAATTTCCTGAATTGGAATCTCGATACTCATGACCATTGGCTGGCCATATATCTGTGCGGCGGCCTGCAACTCCTGCATTGCAGCTTGCTCTGCAGGCGATGCCTCTGCCTCCACCACGTTCATCTCCTCACCAAATTCAATGGGAGACTCACCCCAGCCCGACACTTGATAGTGCCGAAGAATGCCAGCGCTGACGTTATAAATGGTGTGAGAACCGTCGCCCGAATACATGGCGAGCTCTCGCATTTGGTAAGCGTCACAACCATCACACGGCAACGTAACGGCTTCCACCGGAGCGGAATAAAGCGCCAACCCTGCGACTACCGCCAAAGCACTTACACATGATCTAATCATGCTCATGCGACATCACTCCTTGATCTAAGACAACTCTCGATTGAACCGCTCATAAATGTGAGCCAACCGTTTGTCTCATAGATGTCATGTGCTCGCAAGAACACCTGTCACAAAAACTCTAGGCATCCGCTCCTGCGTCATTAGTACGTTGAGCATGCTGATCTTCTTCATTTACCACCACATGTCGGCGTGGTTGAAGACGAGCTACGCCGGTGACCGTTTGGCGGGCGATCCCAACTATGCGATGGCGATGCTGCTGGCCAGCAAGCCGCCGGCGATGGAGGTCAATCGCGTCAGGCGCACGGTGAAGGCCCCGCGTGATAGCTGGCCAGAGCATAGCCCCCCTAAGCGACCTCGAAAGAGGACATGAGCGATCCTAATCGCTAGGCGCGGCAGGAAGCTCAGCGTATAAGGGCAGGCCTTTCCTTGCCTTATCCCGGTTCAAATCGGCATGCGCGCTCCGAATTGTCTCCATGGGCACGCCGTCGACCGCCGTCAACTCCGGCGTTTCTTTCAACCTAGAAGCCAAGTCGTCGAAATACTCCCTGCAGATCTTGTCGTCGCCAACAGGCGCACCATCCAGCCTGGCCTGGCACTGTTGAAAGCGCGACGCGTTAGACATCGAGCTACCGGCCTTGATCGCATTCGCCCCCCCACCAAGGAGATGGGCTCCAAGAATAACGGCTAGCACTCCGCCACCTCCCAGCAAGTACTTCTTAATACTTGTCATTCGAATCCTCCGTGATTCCTAGGCCACAAGCCGCGCCACCCGAGCTTATCAGCTAGCGGCTCACTGGCGTTGCTCGGATCATGGCACTGCCAACAACTCGTGGTGCAGTGCTGCCGTTTGTATCGACCGTCGCTAATGCGCTTCACACGTCAGCGCTTGCGCCGCCTCCACACCCGCTCTAGCACGGCTGCCAAGCCCAGAAAACACGCAAGGGCCAAAGCGGCTTCCAGCAGGTGGAAAAGTAACTTCATGTCCAGGGGTCCCCAAGTAAGCGCGCCGACCTGGTGGTCGACCTCGTTGCGCCCCCCGCACACAGTGCTCAATGTAGTGCAGCGCACAACCACCACGTTGTGATGATCATCACCAATCTAGCGCTCATGGGCGAGGTGGACAGACCGGATGAAGCGTCAGCTTCTATCCCGATCAGTGTCTGGCGTGCCGTCAGCATCTTCGCTTCGATCAGCGATTCGGAGATGGGAAACACGCCAGCCACCATGCGACGTGAACCTACCGCTGTCGCCAGTGAGTGCATATCGCGCTGCAAGAATTGCCGACTTGCCCGCCCCTACGTGCCAGTCCCGGAATTTTGCGTAGGAGTACTTGTACCGTTCGATCAGCATTCCTACCCTTTCCGATGAATCATTAAGACCGCATCGAGAATAGGCCAGCAGAGTCGAGGAAGGATGTATGCAAGCTAACTTGCGTCAACTATTTGACGCACACCGTGTGCGGGCACGTAGCTGTAGACCTTCGAAGCCTGCCGCTTCCCTTGCTCGTCATGCATCAAACCCAACCGGCGCGGCACCCAGCGCGACGTTGGCGAGCGCCTGTCCCAACGCGCTGCCTATCTCGTCCAGCCCTCGAGCATTGTAGTGAAGGCGGTCTTGCATCATTTCCCGGGCCCCGAAGTGCTTGGCGGCGCGCGAAGCCAAGATGATCTCGCCGGCTCGCGCAAGCTCAGATTGGGCTGCCCGCAGTGCTGCCCAGGCCGGCGAATCCGGGGCGTCCATATCGATACCGATCTGGCTCATGACGAACGGAAGCGCCGGAAGCCCGGTGGCGGTGCGCATGCGATCACGCAGGCTCAGAATGCCAGCCTTCCAGACCTCGGGAGGCGTGCCCAAGCCAGCGTCAGTCTCGCCATGGATGACAGCCGCTGCGCATCCAACGATGTTCAGCTTTTGGGCCAATGCATCGGCCACCGCCGCGTTCCACATCGGCAGCGCTGTCAGCCACGAGGTCCCATCAGGCCCCCACATGCTGATGGTGCTGCTGCCGACGGCAGTATTGACCAACACCACACCAAAGCGCCCCCCGGTGGCATCAAGGACCGCTTGCGCCAGTGCCGGGCCCACGCTGCTACGGCCTGACTGGGCGATTTCATCCGTTCCCGTAGGGTCTGCCAGCTGCACCAGCGCGTTTCCGGCCACGTCAAACTTGAAGCCTTGGCCCGGGCTGATTGCGTATGCACTGGGCGTCAGGCCCCGGCCCGCCATGTCCGCTTCTTCCGCGGCTCCGGCGACAAGCGCGGCCCCGGCTCGCTCTACCACTACGCCAATTTCGACGCCGCCGACTTCGCTGCCTTCAAGGCCGCCGACTCGGTCGGCAGCTACTTCGGCAAGAACATCAAGGCCTGCCCGGAGGAATACCCGTTCCAGAAGATCAACGAAGCCGCCCAGGCGGCGTAAGGCGGACCCCGCCATGAAGAATCGGCAGCAGCTCGACATCTTCGAACACGACCCAGGACGGATGGCGCTGCTATACCGGGCCTCAGCCGGAAGCGCCTTGAACGACGTCCAGTTCAGCCCGCCGGTTCGCAAGGACCGGCACGACCACTACATCCGCGAGGCCGAGCGACTTGAAGCGCTGGCTGCGCATTGCAAGGCCAACTACCTCATCGACTGCATCAAAGACCACGCGAAGGGAAGCCAGCCATGACGACCGACAGGCATACATCGATCTTGCTGATAAGCGGCTCCGTCTCGCTCAGCCAGGAGCAGCCTCATGCACATGGGTGGGCAAGCTACGGACGTACTCGCCACCCATCTGCTCTGCGAGGGACTCTGCAGCGCTCAGCGTCGAATGAGGGGCAGAGGTCTCGATCGTCCGAAGATGGCTCCCATCTCTCGCAAAGATGTGAACGACACCTTGGAAATGCATACCCCGATCGACTGCAGACACCACCAGCTTGTAACCAAGCACATCCCTTCTGTACGCCACGGTCGCTCCTTGAGTTCGCTACATCAGAATCTTACCGGGAGATTGGCGATGTAGCTTTCGGCTGCAGCAACACCGAGCTGCAGGGCATCGCCCCTGCCCAAGATCCTGCCCGGGCGCCTGGTAGGCACCTGCTCGCCATTCACGGTGACGCTGTAGTCGAAGGCCCCCGCCCCAACCTCCGTGACGAGCACGACGAAGGCGTGCCCGGAGAGAGTTCCGCGGAGTGTCCGGCGCGAGGGGGTCGGTGTCATCGAGACAATTTGCTGAATTGGCGGCCGCACTTTACGCCGTCGCCCCGGCCCTTGGAAGAGCAGCTGCCCAACCGTCCCACCACCCTGGCCACCGTCAAGCCGCCGCGTAACCGGCGCACCAGGCTGCGGGAGGACGCGTGATGCGCAAGCAGATGCCCGACTTCCGAGAGATGGGGCGCGAACTGGCCTGCCTTTCCGGCATCCAGCTCGATTCGATCACTCCGAAAGATGCTCGGCTTTGGGAGGCCCGCGGCCAGGCGCTTGAATCGCTGGCTGCCGGCGACATGGATTCCGCGCTGCGGGTCATGGGCATGGTGTCCTCCCGGAGCATGGAAGAAGAGGAGGCACGGGAGATCGCAGAAGCTGCGGTATCGGTTCGCCTCGCTGCAGGCTGGACGCGGGAAATGCTCATCGATAGCACCGAGAGCGGCAAGGCTGCATGTGGCCGGGGCTACTACCTCTTCTGCTCCGGGGCGATCGCCGTGTGCTACTTCCCGATGGTCTGCATCACCGATATGAACGGCCGCGGCTACCACTTCCAAATCGCGCGGGACCTGCTTCACGAGCGAGAGGCCTGCCCCTTCGCAGTCCGTCGCCCAATCGCGCCGTATCAACTGGAGTTGTTCGCATGATCGCCGCCGGCTTCCCCCTCGCCCGGCACAGGCTGCTGTGCTTCATGCGGGAGCACCTGCTGATTGCGCGCCGCGTGCGCCTGTATGGCCCGGGCAGCGGCGGCCTGCTGGATCCGCCGTTCTGGCATTTGATGGACCTCGCCGCGGCCAACCGCCGCAGGCTGCTTAATTTGATTGCAATCGAGCGTTCGGTGCGCGCAGCGGCGCCGTCTCTCCCCACACAACTGGAGCTGTTCGGTTGAACATGACCCCATCATTTGGCCTGGGAGCATTGGCGTTCTCGGCCACCATGGAAGTTCCGCACATCGCCAAGCGCGAGAGGCCGCTGGCTCAGCACGACTATGCGGACTACGGCTGCGTCCGCTCGGTCATGGAATTCATGAAGTGGGCGCACGAACAGGACCGCTTCCCGACGGTCCCAGCCGTGCAGAACCGATTCAACGTCAGCAAGGCCACAGCGTACAGATGGACAAACGCCCTTGCTGAGACGTACGGCATTGACCCGCCGGTTCGATCCGGCCCAGGCATCTTCTAATGACTGCCGGCAATCAGGAGAGCTCCCCATGACCCAACGACACATCAGCCACCCCGAGCCGCTGCCGGCCTGCGCCGCCGGTCACAGCGCGCGCCACATCCACGACCTGCGTAGCCTCGCCGCCGGCGGCGGCCACTTCGTCGAGTGCCGGTGCCGGGCTACCCAGCGCCACCCTGAGGCGAACGGAGCATTCGACCAGTGGCGGCGCATCAACCGCCCTGCCCGCAGTGCCCGGAAGGTAATGCCCACGATCGGCGCGCCCGCGGCAAACAACGTTGTGCAGTTGGACTTTGGCCTGGCGCCGCCGGCACCGCCCCGGCGAGCAGCAACAGGAGGTGGCCATGGGCGCCGCTGAAAAGCTCGACCTATCAGGCAAGGACTGGCTGACGGTCGAGGAAGCCGCGCACTACTGCGGCGTCTCCAACAGCCAGTTCCGCAAGAACGCCCTCAGCTACGGCCTCAAACCCCGTCGCTTCATGGGAAAGCAGTTGTACGAAAAGGCGGCGCTCTATGCCGCGATCGAAGGTGCAGAGGAATGGCAAAGGTTCGACTCTACTGGCGTGGCACAAAGGCCTACCTCGACTGGGCGCAAGGCGGCGAGCGCTTTCGCCGGTCCATTGGGCAACCTGACGCCCGTGAGGCGGAGAGAATTCGTGCCGCGAAAGAGGCAGAGCTGACCCATGGTGTTCGGATCCTGGCGCGACTGCCCAAGGTCCGCGACTACCTAGAGTGGTATCTCGACTGGTACGAATCAGAGCACCCCACCACCATCTCGAAGGCGCGCAGTGAGATGAAGCGCTTTATCCAGCGCTTCGGTCATCGCCCGATCGACACGATTCGCCCAGTCGAAGTGGAGCAATACAAGCGCGGCCGGCTGCTTGATGACAAGGCAGCGAAAGAAACCGTAGGCAAGGAGATCCGCGTTCTTAAAACGGCGTTTCAGCGAGGAGTTGAATGGAAAGAGCTAGACGTCAATCCTCTGGAGTCCGTCAAGGCGCCGCGTGGCGTACGCAGCGTCGCAGTGAAGTTCTACGACCGACAGGCAATGCGTAAGCTCTACCGAGCCAACGCAGCACGAGCACCCTTGTGGCTATTCCTGGCGCACACGGGACTCCGCCGGGGGGAAGTCATCGGCTTGGAAAAGGCTTCAGTCGTCGGCGGGCGCCTGCTTGTCGAGAGCGATCCCGATGAAACGGGCGCAGGACGGACAAAATCAGGCAAGTGGAGGGAGGTCCCGCTCAACCGTTACGCGCGTTGGGCATTGCGACATCTACCGGACCCGATCGTCACGGTGCACAAGGACACCGTCTCGGACTGGTTCGCCAAGGACGCGGCGAAAGCCGAGATCGGTGGCCATCTGCATCGCTTGAGACACACGTTCTGCGCGCACATGGTCATGGCCGGCGTGCCACTGAGGCGAGTGCAAGTACTCGCCGGCCATGCCGACTATGCCACCACCGAGAAGTACTACGCCCACCTAACCCCGGAAGGTGACGACCGCGCTGTGGCCAATCTTCGCTTCTAACGCGCCAGCCCCTGACCAACCCGCTTGGGCTATGCTTCGGCAATTCGCCACTGCTACAAAAGGGAATTCGGGGACATGGACAGCTTTGAGGGCGCCTTGCCGAAGGCGGAGTTGGGGTATGAGGACAACAAAGAGATACCCATTCAGAGAATCGTAGGAATCAGAATCAATAAGTTCCGCACCCTCGAGAACCAGGGTGTACGGCTCGGCAATCACGTCACTGTGATCTCGGGGCGAAATGGGACGATGAAAACTTCCATTCTTGGATTGATCGCCCATCCGTTCGACAGCGATGCTCGCGACGCGTTCGGCGCTCCATTGAAGACAATACTCTCCAACGTGTTCAGGCTATCGCCAGATCACGACACGGATGAATATACCTACGATTTGGTCCTTCAGACACAGAAGGGACTCCTTTCCGAGCAGGTGAGGATTTACTGGGTCGGCGATAAAACCAATCGACACCGAGTGGTCGTATCAGGCTCGGAGAAAGGGGACGGAAATTTTGCCCTAAATACCTCCTTCCTGAACCTGAAGCGCCTTTTCCCGATGGTCGACACGAAGGCGAAGCCTGATCTTGAAGAGGACACCCAGCTTAACAAGAAGGAGGCCGAAGCACTCGTCGACCTCTATGAGAAGGTCTTTCCGAGTAGCGACTACAGAGCATTTACGCCAGTGCGAGAGAAGTCACTAAAGACGACCTTCGCCCCCTCTGGCGAGGACGTGCTGTACGATTGGACGGCAATATCGTCCGGAGAGGATAACCTCGGCGCCATATTCAACAAACTAGCGGGCTTCATGCGCAACCCTGGCGAGGGTGGAGCTTCAAATGGCATCCTCTGCATCGACGAGTTCGAGAGCAGCCTTCATCCGGCGGCCCAGAATCGACTGTTTGACTACCTCTACCGCTGGGCTCAGAAAAACAACGTTCAAGTGGTGCTAACCACACACTCGCTGCACCTGATCCAGCACGCCTACCTGAACTATCCAAAGGACATGGCAGCCAACCGAATTGCAATGAACTTCATAAGCAAGGGAAAGGCGAAGGGAAAGAACACGCCAATCTTGTACAATCCACCCGCAGAGATAGCCTTTCGAGAGTTGACTTTATCGACCCCTGAAGCAGCTGCAAAGGCACGCAAGATTGACGTTTTTTGCGAAGATGAGTATGCAATCCATTATGCCAAGCGCCTCATAAAGTCTCAGAGCATCTTAGGCCTAGTTGAATTTCATAGCTCCCTAGCACCTGACGGTGATAAACCTGGAACGGCATACAGCGAGCTCGCCAAGCTATGCACATCCTTCCCTTTACTCCTTGAAGGATCCTTGGTTCTTTTCGACGGAGACGTTGCCGACACCGTCACTGCAAAGATCAAAGACAAAGCGCTCTTCATCAGGCTACCGGATCCAGCCAACCTTGCGATTGAGCGCCGGATAATTCTCCACATAGTCCAGCTGGAGAATGATGATGAGTTCTTCGTTCACTTTGACAAAGAGCGAGACGTATTCTTAGACGAGTTCAAACAGGCCGGGGTAGAGTCCCTTGCACCTAATTTAATTGCTGATGAGAACAAAGTCAGCATGGCCCGCTGCAAAGCGTGGGCAGATAATTCACCAAAAGAATTCAAAAAATATGTAACTTACTACGCAAAGAGCGTGGACTCGGCCGCCTTCATAAAGGCTTTTGTTGAACGCGTGAATAATATAAACTCCAAGCTTGGCCTCCCACCCATCCCCGCCCAGGACTAGCCTTGTACTCTAACCGGCTCTTCACCCCCCTCCGCTACCCTGGCGGAAAAGCCGCGTTCGCGCCTGTGATTAGTCGCGTTATGCAGGTCAATGGGCTAGATGGCGGGCACTACCTAGAGCCTTACGCAGGCGGTGCCGGCGTGGCGTTAGACGTCCTCTTCAGCGGACTGGCATCTCATATCCACATCAATGATATCGACCCCGCCGTTTATGCTTTTTGGCAAGCAGTTGTGTCGGACGCGGATGGGCTGTTAAGGCTGATTCGAGATACACCGGTAACCATGGACGAATGGTTGAAGTGGCGGGACGTCGTGCGGGGAGTCATCGAGGTGTCGCAGACCGAGAGAGGGTTTGCGACTTTCTTCCTCAACCGGACGAATCGATCCGGAATTCTTAAAGGCGGCGTAATTGGCGGCCTCTCGCAAAGTGGCACATATAAGCTCGATGCCCGCTACAAGAAAGATGTTCTGACAAAACGAATTGAGCTGATTGCTGAGCAAGCAGATAGAATTTCGGTGTACTGCGAGGACGCACTGATCCTGATTCGTCGAGCCGCCGACATCATGCAAGGGCGAGGTCTAATTTACTTAGACCCACCCTATTTCGTCAAAGGAAAAGGCCTCTATCGGAATTACTACTCGCCCAGCGACCATCAGAGTATCGCCGACGAGCTGCAATCCGGCACCTTTACTACCCCTTGGGTGGTTTCATACGATGACGCGCCAGAGATTCGAGCGATGTATGAGGCCTCGCACGGCGTCGGCTACTCACTCAACTACACGGCTCAGAGGAAGTACCGGGGCAGTGAGGCGGTGTTCTTCTCGGCTGGCCTTGTGGTTCCAGACCTGGAAGTCCTAGCAGCGTAGTTGAGCTCGAAGACCCAGCAATGCTGCCGCGGGGCCAAGTTCACAAGGGAAGCGCAATTTTCAACTGTGCCAACTGTGCCAACTCAAGTCCGAAACAGAGCGAAATAGAGCATCTCGGTGCTGCGTGGCACGGCCTAAGTCATTGAATTTGGTGACCCCGGCCCGATTCGAACGGGCGACCTTCCCCTTAGGAGGGGGACGCTCTATCCAGCTGAGCTACGGGGCCACGGAGGGCGTAAAGGATACAGGCAAAGGTCACGTCACTTCCAATAGACGCCCGGAGCGTCCGGCAGGACCAGGTCCACCCGGTTGCCCGGCACTCATCAACCACGTCGGCAGCTGGCCTATGCTCCTGTGCCCTGCGATGAGTGACGCGAATGCAGTCCCTGTGGCTTTTCCTCTCCCAATTGGGCGACAGCCGCTTGTTGCTGCCGCTGAGCCTGGTGCTGATTCTCTTTGGCACCCAAGGCGACAGCGCGTTAAGAGTGCGATGGACAATCGGACTGGCCATTGCTGGCGGTCTATCCCTTGTGTCGAAATTGGCGTTCCTGGGATGGGGCATTGGGTGGGCCCATCTGGACTTCACTGGCTTCAGTGGTCACGCCACCATGACGGCAGCGATCTATCCGGTGGCGCTGTACCTGACGCTGCGGGGCCGGGTACGACTCCCATTGGCAGGTGCCGTGGCCGGTGCCCTGCTATCCGCCGCGATCAGCTACTCCCGGCTTCCGCTCAATGCGCACTCCGTCTCCGAAGTGGTCAGCGGCTGGCTGCTGGGGATGGCGGTCAGCAGCATTGCCCTGCGCGGCCGGAGCAACGGTTTCGTTACCCCGTTCCCCACGATCGCCGGGGCTATTCTCGTTGGAACGATGACGATCATGATGCTGTCCACGGTCCGGACGCACGATCTGGTCCTGCGTTTGGCCACCGGGCTCTCCGGTCGGACCGAAGTGTTTACCAGGCCCGTCAACTGCACCCAATCCGCGCCCCGCACCAAGCCGCACTGCGGCCACCGGCGCTGATCGCGAGATCGGCCAATCGGACCATCCGCCGCGCTGCACGGCCAGATAAGGCAATGCCCCCCTCTGTTACCATTCGGGGTTCAGCTTGCCGCCCCCCACCCTGCCAGCGGCCAGCGCCTTACAAACGCAACGCAACAGGAGTTTGCATGTCCTCTGACCTGCTCAAGGCCCTCGGCCTCGACGCGACCAACGCTGGCACCTACCTTGGCAACGGCGAGTGGTCCTCGGCCACCGATGCCGGTGTGATCACCCCGGTGAACCCGACCACCGGCGAAGCCATCGCCAAGGTCTACGCGACCACCAACGCCGACTACGAAACCATCGTCGCCCGCGCCCAGGAGGCCTTCAAGGTCTGGCGCACCACCCCGGCCCCGCGCCGTGGCGAAGCCGTGCGCCTGTGTGGCGAAGCCCTGCGCGCCAACAAGGACGCCCTGGGCTCCCTGGTCGCGCTGGAAATGGGCAAGAGCAAGCCCGAGGGCGATGGCGAAGTGCAGGAGATGATCGACATCGCCGATTTCGCCGTGGGCCAGAGCCGCATGCTCTATGGCTACACCATGCATTCCGAGCGCCCGGGCCACCGCATGTATGAGCAGTACCAGCCGCTGGGCCTGGTCGGCATCATCAGTGCGTTCAACTTCCCGGTCGCGGTGTGGGCCTGGAACTCGTTCCTGGCCACGATCTGCGGCGACATCTGCCTGTGGAAGCCGTCCAACAAGACGCCGCTGACCGCGATCGCCTCCATGCGCATCTGCAATGAGGCGCTGCGCGACGGTGGCTTCCCGGACCTGTTCTTCCTGATCAACGATGCCGGCACCGAACTGTCGCAGAAGATGGTGGCCGACAAGCGCGTGCCGCTGATCAGCTTCACCGGCTCCACCCAGGTGGGCCGCCAGGTCGCCGAAAAGGTCGCCCACCGCCTGGGTCGCTGCCTGCTGGAGCTGGGCGGCAACAACGCCATCATCCTGGACGAAACCGCCGATCTGAAGCTGGCGATCCCGGGCATCGTGTTCGGCGCCGTCGGTACCGCGGGCCAGCGCTGCACCACCACGCGCCGGCTGATCGTGCACGAATCCATCCATGACGACGTGCTGGCCACGCTGATCAAGGCGTACAAGCAGGTGGAAGGCAAGATCGGCGATCCGACCGATCCGGCCAACCTGATGGGCCCACTGAACAGCGACGGCGCCGTGCAGCAGTTCCTGGCCTCGATCGAGAAGGCCAAGGCCAGCGGCGGCACCGTGCAGACCGGCGGTACACGCATCGACCGCGCCGGCAACTTCGTGCTGCCGGCCATCGTGACCGGCCTGAAGAACAGCGACGAGGTCGTCCAGCACGAGACCTTCGCCCCGATCCTGTACGTGATGAAGTACAGCACGCTGGACGAGGCGATCGACATGCAGAACGGCGTGCCGCAGGGCCTGTCTTCCTCGATCTTCACCACCAACCTGAAAACCGCCGAGCGCTTCCTGTCGGCAGCCGGTTCGGATTGCGGCATCGCCAACGTCAACATCGGCACCTCGGGTGCGGAGATCGGTGGTGCGTTCGGCGGCGAGAAGGACACTGGCGGTGGCCGTGAGTCCGGCTCGGATGCCTGGAAGGTCTACATGCGCCGCCAGACCAACACCATCAACTACTCCGACTCGCTGCCGCTGGCCCAGGGCATCAAGTTCGACCTGTGATGGATCCCGGGCCCCACCTGCCGGCCGGCCCGCGCCTGGAGTTCACCGGGCGCCGGGTGCTGATTGCCGGTGGCAGCAAGGGCATCGGGCGCGCCATGGCGCTGGCGTTTGCTTCGGCAGGCGCCCGCGTCTCGGTCTGCGCCCGCGGTGAGGCCGGTCTGGCCGCGCTGCGTGAGGATGCCGGGGCGCTCGGCTTGGCCGTGCATACGGTCAGTGCCGACCTCTCCCGGCTGGACGACATCGGCCGTTGGCTGGCCGATGCTGCGCAGGCCTTGGGCGGCATCGACGTGCTGGTCAACAACGCGACCGGTTATGGCATGGCCGACGATGAGGCGGGCTGGGAGGCCAGCTTGAACGTCGACCTGATGTCGGCGGTGCGTGCCTCGCGGCTGGCGCTGCCCTGGCTGCAACAGTCCAGCGATGCCTGCATTCTCAACCTGGCTTCGATCGCCGCCCAGCAGCCGCGCCCGGGTGGCGCACCGTATGCGGCGGCCAAGGCCGCGCTGATGCATTACACCACCTCGCAGGCCCTGGCCCTTGCGCCGCAACGAATCCGCGTCAACGCCATCGCCCCCGGCTCGATCGAGTTCGAGGACGGGCTGTGGGCGCGCCGGCGCGAACAGGACCCGGCGCTGTATCGAAACACCCTGGCGAAGATTCCGTTTGGCCGCTTCGGCGAGCCGGCGGCCGTCGCCAACGCCGCGCTGTTCCTGTGCTCGCCACTGGCGGGCTGGATCACCGGGCACACCTTGAATGTCGATGGTGGCCAGGTCCTGATGGGATAAACCCGCCGCTGGCCCTATCATCGAACCACCCCACCGCGACCAGGACCTGCATGAGCCTTCCGCCCCGACAAACCAGCGCCATGGCCGTGGTCAGCCTGATCATGGGCATCCTCGGCTGGACCGCCCTGCCCTTCATCGGCAGCGTCGCGGCGATCATCACCGGCCACCTGGCCCGCGCCGAGATCCGCCGCCGCCCACTGGAGCTGGAAGGCGACGGCATGGCCTTGGCCGGCCTGATCCTGGGCTGGATCATCGTGA
This sequence comes from Stenotrophomonas sp. TWI809, assembly GCF_039673205.1. NCBI lineage: Bacteria > Pseudomonadati > Pseudomonadota > Gammaproteobacteria > Lysobacterales > Lysobacteraceae > Stenotrophomonas > Stenotrophomonas sp. TWI809. The sequence goes on from NZ_JBDJLE010000001.1 coordinate 318,459, forward strand.
TCGGCAGTCTGCTTGCCCTGGTGGTGGTGCTGTTGTTCTTCGGCGGACTGGCCTGGTTTGCCGCTACCCAATCGTGAGGTGCACATGAGCCGCTCGGATTCGACCGAACGCTTCAGCAGTCGGGTGGCCGACTACGTCCGCTACCGTCCCGACTATCCCCCGGCATTGCTGGATTGGCTGCACCAGGACATCGGTGTACCCACCGAGACCCTGGTCGCCGACATCGGCGCCGGCACCGGCATTTCCACCCGGCTGTTCCTGGCCGCTGGCCACCCGGTCATCGCGGTGGAGCCGAACGCGGCCATGCGCGAGGCGGCCGAGCAGCTGCTGGCGCCGGACTATCTGCGCCTGAAGGTCGCCGACGGCACCGCCGAGGCGACCGGCCTGGCCGACAACAGCGTGGGCCTGGTTGCTGCGGCGCAGGCCTTCCACTGGTTTGACACCACCGCGGTGCGCCGCGAATGGGCGCGCATCCTGCAGCCCGAAGGCATGGCGCTGGTGTTCTGGAACTCGCGTCTGCTCGATGCCTCGCCGTTCCTGATCGGCTACGAACAGTTGCTGCTGGAGTTCGGCACCGACTACACCGAAGTGGCCGAGCGCTACCAGGACGATGACACCATGCGCGCGTGGTTCGGCGAAGGCCTGCGCGGCATGGCCCGCCTGCCGAACGTGCAGCGCATGGACTACGACGGCCTGCGCGGGCGCCTGTTGTCCTCTTCCTATGCACCGCAGGCCGGCCACCCGCGCCACGCGCCGATGCTCGATGCACTGCAACAGCTGTTCGACGCCCATGCGGTGGACGGCCAGATTGCCTTTGAATACCAAACCCGTGCCTTTGTCGGCACGCTGGACTGATTGAACGCCATGTACTCGCTTGCCCGCCCCTTCCTGTTCGCCCTTGATGCAGAACGCGCCCACGGCCTTGGCCTGAGCGCGCTGGACCTGGCCTATCGCACCGGCACCACGCCGCTGATGGGCCGCCGCATCGACCCGCTGCCGACCACCGCGTTCGGATTGAGTTTCCCGAATCCGGTGGGCCTGGCCGCCGGCCTGGACAAGAACGGCGAGCACATCGATGCGCTGCTGGCCCTGGGCTTCGGCTTCGTGGAGATCGGCACGATCACCCCGCGCCCGCAGGCGGGCAACCCGAAGCCGCGGCTGTTCCGGCTGCCGGACCACCAGGCCATCATCAATCGCATGGGCTTCAACAACCTGGGCGTGGATGCACTGGTCCGCAATGTCGAGCGCGCCAAGCGCCGCACCGGCCTGCTCGGCATCAACATCGGCAAGAACAAGGACACCCCCAACGAGCAGGCGTTCGACGACTACCAGCACTGCCTGCAGAAGGTGTATCCGCTGGCCGACTACATCACCGTCAACATCTCCTCGCCGAACACCGCCGGCCTGCGCGAGCTGCAGGAAGAGACCGCGCTGCGCCAGCTGATTTCGCAGCTGCGCGAAAGCCAGGAAAGCCTGGCCGCCCAGCACGGCAGGCGCGTGCCGATGCTGGTCAAGGTGGCCCCGGACCTGAGCGACCGCGACATCGATGCCGCCGCGCGCGTGCTCGGTGAGCTCAAGGTGGACGGCGTGATCGCCACCAACACCACCATCGACCGCAGTGCGGTGGCCGGTGACCCGCGGGCGAACGAAGCCGGCGGCCTGTCCGGTGCGCCACTGCTGGGCCAGTCGACCCTGGTGCTGCGCCGCCTGCGTGCGCGCCTGCCCGAGTCGATGCCGTTGATCGGCGTGGGCGGCATTCAATCCGGCGCGGATGCGGTGGCCAAGATGGCGGCCGGCGCCGCACTGGTGCAGTGCTACAGCGGCCTGATCTTCCGTGGCCCGGAGCTGGTGCATGACTGCGTGGAGGCGATCCGCCGCCGCAGAGAGGCGCCCAGCCGCGGCGCGGTGGCACCTCTGTGAACGACGCCATGACTGCCTGGGCCATCACTGAAAACGCCTCGCTGAAGGCGCTCAACACCTTCCACGTCGACGCCACGGCAGCGCAGCTGCTGGAGGTGTTCGATCCCTCCGTATTGCCGGAGGTGCTGGCCCTGCCACGCGTCGCAGAGCAGCCGCTGCTGGTGCTGGGCAGCGGCAGCAATGTGCTGATCGCCGACAACGTGGAAGGCACCGTGCTGGTATTCGCCAACCGCGGCATCGAGATCCTGGAGCACCGCGCCGACCACACCATCGTGCGCGCCGGTGCCGGCGTGAACTGGCATGGGCTGGTGATGTGGTCGCTGCAGAACGGCCTGTCCGGCCTGGAGAACCTGGCCTTGATCCCCGGCACTGCCGGCGCCTCACCGATCCAGAACATCGGCGCCTATGGCGCGCAGGTCGGCGAGTTCATCCAGGCCGTGGATGCCTGGGACCGACACGAAAACGACTGGGTGCGCTTCGATGCGGAAGGCTGCCAGTTCGCCTACCGCGACAGCATCTTCAAGCACGACCCGGACCGTTACCTGATCACCGCGATCGAACTGCGGCTGCCGCTGCTGCATGGCCTGCGCCTGGGCTATGCCGGGATCGCCGAAGAAATGGAGGCGATGGGCGTTGAACTGCCGGTGGCCGCCGATGTGGCCAACGCGGTGATCAACATCCGCCGCCGCAAGCTGCCCGATCCGGACGTGCTCGGCAATGCGGGCAGCTTCTTCAAGAACCCGATCCTGCCACTGGAACAGGTGGAGGTGCTGCTGCAGCACTTCCCCGAGCTGCCGGTGTTCCCGGCCGACGACGACAGCCGCCGCAAGATCTCCGCTGCCTGGATGATCGAAAGCTGCGGCTGGAAGGGCTATCGCGATGGCGATGCCGGCGTGGCGCCAAGCCATGCGCTGGTACTGGTCAACCATGGCCAGGCCACCGGTGAAGAACTGCTCGCGCTGGCGCGGCGGATCTCCGCCTCGGTCCTGGAGAAGTTCGGCGTGCCGATCGAACCGGAGCCCAGGCTGATCGGCGCACAGTGGTGAACCCCGCCCCCGCGTTACCGGTGGCCACGCCGTTGCGGGCCGCCTTGCTGATGCTCGGCAGTACCTTGGCCTTCGGCCTGATGGCGATTGCGATCCGCTACGCCACCCGGTACGTGCCGACCCAGGAAGTTGCGTTCTTCCGCAACGCCTTCGGCCTGCTGGCGCTGCTGCCGATGCTGATCCGTCCCGGCAGTGCACCGCTGAAGACGCAGCAGCTGCCGCGCTACTTCCTGCGCAGTGCGATCGGGCTGGCCTCGATGCTGTGCGCGTTCTGGGCGATCGGGCATCTGCCGATCTCCCAGGCGATCTCGCTCTCCTACTCCACGCCGCTGTTCGTCACCATCGCTGCCGTGTTGTGGCTGGGCGAAACCGTGCGCATGCGCCGCTGGGCGGCGGTGATCATCGGCTTCATCGGCGTGCTGATCATCGTGCGCCCGGGCTCGACCAGCTTCACCCCTGGCACCCTGGTCGCCGTGGGCGCCGCGGTGCTGAGTTCGCTGGTGGCGATCCAGATCAAGCAGCTCACCCGCGTGGACAGCGCCGATACGGTGGTGTTCTACACCTATGTGTTCTGGGTGCCGCTGTCGCTGGTGCCCGCGCTGTTCGTATGGGTCTGGCCGACCGGCCTGGCGTGGGTCTGGCTGGTCGCGACCGGCGTGCTCGGCACGCTGGGCCAGCTGCTGTGGACCCGTGCGCTGCGCCTGGGCGAGGTCTCCGCATTGACCCCGATCAGCTTCATGCAGCTGCCGCTGGTGAGCCTGTTGGGCTGGCTGCTGTTCAATGAAGCGCTGGACCGCTGGACCGTGATCGGCGCCGGCATCATCCTCGGCGCCAACGCCTACATCGCCCACCGCGAAGCGACGCTGGCACGGCGGGCGAAATCACAGGCAGTCACAGCGGCCGCCAAGCCGGGGGAATAGCCCCCGCATGGGGTGATGCGCGGCCCGGAGCAGTCGGCCACGCACGGCGTGGCCCTACCGCGACAAACGGTCGCCTGCGGGTAGATCCACGCCATGCGTGGATGCTCTCCAGGCTCAATCCGAGCCGAACAGATCGCGGGTGTAGACCTTGTGCGCCACGCCCTCCAGCTCCGGCGTCAGACGGTTGGCGACGATGATGTCCGCCTCGGCCAGGAACGCGGCGAAATCGTTCACCACGCGGGAGCGGTAGAACGTCGCCTCGGTGAGCACCGGCTCGTGGACGATGACCTCGATGCCCTTTGCCTTGACCCGCTTCATCACGCCCTGCACCGCCGAGGCGCGGAAATTGTCCGAGCCGGCCTTCATCACCAGCCGGTAGATGCCCACCACCTTCGGATTGCGGGCCACGATGTCATCGGCGATGAAATCCTTGCGCGTGCGGTTGGACTCGACGATGGCGTGGATCAGGTTCTGCGGCACCTTGCTGTAGTTCGCCAGCAACTGCTTCGTATCCTTGGGCAGGCAGTAGCCGCCGTAGCCGAAGGACGGGTTGTTGTAGTGACCGCCGATGCGCGGATCCAGGCTGACGCCCTCGATCATCTGGCGCGTATCCAGCCCGTGCGAACTGGCGTAGGTATCCAGTTCGTTGAAGTAGGCCACCCGCATTGCCAGGTAGGTGTTGGAGAACAGCTTGATCGCCTCCGCCTCGGTCGCGTCGGTGAACAGCACCGGCACGTCCTTCTTGATCGCGCCTTCCTTCAGCAGTTCGGCGAATACCGCGGCGCGCTCGGAGCGCTCGCCGACGATGATCCGGCTCGGGTGCAGGTTGTCATGCAGCGCGCGGCCTTCGCGGAGGAACTCCGGCGAGAACAGAATGGCGTCGGTGTTGAACTTGGCCCGCAACGCGGCCGTGCAGCCGACCGGCACGGTCGACTTGATGACGATGACGGCAGACGGATGGATCCGCAGCACATCGCCGATCACCGCCTCCACGGAGCCGGTGTTGAAGTAATTCGATTTGGGATCGTAATCCGTCGGCGTGGCGACGATGACGAAATCTGCGCCCTCATAGGCCTGCGCCGGATCCAGCGTCGCGGTGAGATTCAGCGCGCGGTTGGCGAGGAAGTCTTCGATCTCGACATCTTCGATGGGCGACTGGCGGGCATTGATCATCGCCACTTTGGCCGGATCGATGTCCAGCGCCACCACCTCGTGATGCTGTGCGAGCAGCACCGCGTTGGACAGGCCCACGTACCCGGTACCGGCGACGGCAATCTTCATTCAAGGTCCTTTTTTTACAGCGTCCAGAGTGAACTGCGAATTTTAGCAAACGCCGTGCACTGAACGCCGGCGCAGGTGGGCGGCATTTCGACCCGATCCCTGTGATTGCCGCTGCCTGGCCGGTGCCCATCGTGCGAGCGCAGGGTTTCGGGGTCCCAATGACCTCAGTTAATACATGTATCGTTAAACGTCATTTGTGGCGCATTATGCGATTTTTGCCAGTTAAATAGCCATATGTGACGCTTTCGATTAATCTCATTTAATTTACACAAAGCGTCATGCTTGACGCCGCATCCAAATAGTGGATGATAAAGCGTCACGAGGGTCACTTTATGACGATCACACATCTGATGACCGACGAGGCTGTCCTGGTGGAGCTCGGGCACCGCCTTGCCCGCATGCGCCTGTCGCAGGGCATCACCCAGGAACAGCTCGCTGATGCGGCCGGCGTCTCCAAGCGCACCGTACAGCGGCTCGAAGACGGCACGCCCGCCCAGCTGGCCAACCTGATCCGTTGCCTGCGGGCCCTCGGCAGGCTGGATGCGCTGGACGTGATGCTGCCCAGCGACGGCCCCAATCCGCTCGATCTGCTGAAGCGCCGCGGCCACCCGCGCCAGCGCGCGCGACCGGGGGCGGCCGTGGCGGCGCCGGCCAAGCCGTGGACCTGGGGCGATGAGCAATGAGCACCACGGCCGAGGTGCGCCTGTGGGGCAGCCGGATCGGCGCGGTGACGCTGGCCGACGGCGAGCGGATCGCACAATTTGCCTACGACCCGGCCTTCGCACGTTCCAGCATTGAGGTCGCCCCACTGACCATGCCGCTCGCGGCGGATCGGATCTACGGTTTCCCCTCCCTCAACCCTTCCGGCTTCCATGGCTTGCCCGGCCTGCTCGCCGACGCCTTGCCGGACAAGTACGGCAATACCCTGATCAATGCGTGGCTGGCGACCCAGGGCCGCACGCCGGACAGCTTCAATGCGGTGGAGCGGCTCTGCTATACCGGCACGCGCGGCATGGGGGCGCTGGAGTTCTCGCCTGTGCATGGGCCGCGCGTCCGCACGGCACACAAGATCCAGATCGATGCCCTGGTCGCGCTGGCCACCGAGGTCCTGAGCAACCGCGACAACCTGCGTGCCTCGTTCGGCGATGAAGAACGCGCCGATGCGCTGCGCGATATTCTGCGCGTGGGCACCTCGGCCGGTGGCGCACGGGCCAAGGCCGTCATCGCCTGGAACGAAGGCACCGGCGAGGTCCGATCGGGCCAGGCCGCGGCGGCGCCAGGCTTCAGCTACTGGCTGCTCAAGTTCGATGGCGTGCAGAACAACCGCGACAAGGAACTGGCGGACCCCAAGGGCTACGGCGTGGTCGAGTACGCGTACGCGCTGATGGCGCGTGATGCGGGCATCCAGATCAGCGAGTGCCGGCTGCTCGAGGAAGGCGGCCGCCGCCACTTCATCACCCAACGCTTCGACCGCACCGATGCAGGGGGCAAGCGCCATATGCAGTCGTTGGCGGCGATGGCCCACTTCGACTTCAATGATCCCACTGCCTACTCCTACGAGCAGGCCTTGCTGGTCATGCGTCAGTTGCGCCTGCCCATGGCGCAGCTGGAGGAACAGTTCCGGCGGATGGTGTTCAACGTGATCGCGCGCAACCAGGACGACCACGTCAAGAACATCGCCTACCTGATGGACCGGCAGGGCCAATGGTCGCTGTCCCCGGCGTTCGACATCACCTGGGCGTACAACCCGGACGGCGACTGGACGGCCCGGCACCAGATGTCGATCAACGGCAAGCGCGAGGGGTTCGACGTGGCCGACCTGGCCGCATGCGCCGCGACCGCCTCGATCAATGCCCGCCGCGCCCGGGACATCATTGAGCAGGTCCGGCAAAGCGTGCTGCGCTGGCCGCACTTTGCCGACGAGGCCGGCGTCGCCGAGATCTGGCGCGATCAGATCCGCGGCAGCCTGCGCACGGACATTCGCTGACGCGCGCGAGCCGATCGCAAATCCACTCACCTGATGCCGCGTTCGATATTGCGACGCGTCATGTAAACGGTTACAGCCCCTGCTAGCGTGACCTCTACCCCGCCGTCGGGGTCGTTTCAGATCAGGAGCACGTTGATGGGGCTGCATGCTGACCGTTCGACTGTTGTGCACCGGCCGCGCCGCGTCATGGCCGCTACCCTGCTCTTCTCTGCGCTCGCGCTGAGCTTCGGCGCTGCCGCCCAGACCCTGCCGCCGCGCAGCCAGTGGCAGGCCAGCAGTTCCTCGCAGCAGGTGCCGGCGATGGCGGTCAGCCACCTGATCGATGGCGACCCGAAGACGGTGACCGGCGGCGCCTTCAGCCCCGGGCACTGGTTCCAGGTGGACCTGGGCACGCCGAGCACGCTCAGCGGCGCGCAGATCACCTGGGACGTTTCCAATCCCGAGGGCTACACCCTGCAGACCTCGCTGGACGGCCAGCAGTGGCAGCCGGCTTACACCATGCGCGATTCGCTCGGCGGTATCGAGACGCTCTACTTCGCGCCACGCCAGGCCCGCTACCTTCGCCTGGCGAGCCCGGAGCGCACGTCGGACTGGGGCGTGTCGATCTTCGAACTGGAGCCGTTGGACAGCACCACCCGTGCGCGCGTGGCCGGGGTGGATGCAGCCCAGGCCGCGGCGCTGTGGCAAGGCGGCAGCGCGGTCACGATTCCACGTGGCAAGGTCGGTACGCACACGCTTGAGATCACCTTGCCGCGTGCCGTGGCTACCACCGGCCTGGCCGTGGACTGGACAGGCGCGCATGGCGCCGCACGGCTGCAGGCACGTGATGCGCAGGGTAGCTGGGTGGAGCTTGCGCGCGATCCGCAGGCTGCTGCACGCCAGCAGAGTTGGCTGGCCGGCACTGCGGCCGTGACCGCCACGGCGCTGCGGCTGACGGTGGAGGGCGACGCGCCACAGGTCGACCGCCTGCGCCTGCTGGGGCCGAAGGCGGTGATGACGCCCATGAAGCGTTACCAGATTGCCGCCAGTGGCGCGCAGCGCGCGTTGTTCCCGGCCTCGCTGCACCTGCAGCAGACCTACTGGACCGCAGTCGGCATCCATGCCGGCCGGCAGAAATCGATTTTTGACGAGTACGGCAACATCGAGGCCTTCAAGGGCGCGCCGCTGGTGCAGCCGATCTGGCGCAATGCCGACGGTGTTGCCGCAGGCGCCGCCGACCAACCGGTGCAGCACGCACTGCGCGACGGCTGGAAGCCGATGCCCTCGGCCACCTGGTCGCCACAACCCGGGCTTGAACTGCAGAGCGAGGCATTCGCCGTCGAGCTCGATGGCCAGCCGGTCACCTTCGTGCGTCACCGCCTGCGCAACACCGGCAGTGCGCCCGTCGACGGCACCCTGACCTTGGCGGTGCGGCCGATGCAGATGAATCCGCCGTGGCAGAACGGTGGCCTCTCACCGATCCGCGAAGTCGCCATCGAGGGGCAACGCGTACGCATCAATGGTCGCGCCCTGCTGCAGTCGCTGACGCCGGTGGATGCTGCCGGCGCGGCACCACTCGGCCCGGACGGCAGCAGCGAGATCACCGCGGCGATCGCCAGCGGCACCTTGCCCGCCGCCATGCAGGCACGCGATGCCGATGGCCTGGCCTCCGCGGCGCTGGCCTACCGCGTGCAGCTCGCGCCCGGTGCCAGCCACTCGGTGGTGGTCGCCTTCCCGCTTGGCACCGCGGCAGCAGCCAAAGACGGCTCGCTGCCGGATGCGCCCGCGCTGGGTCTCTCCGGCATACCCCGTACACCCGATGCCGCGTACGACACGCTGGCCAAACGTGCATCGGACGACTGGCAGGCGCGCCTGGGCCAGGTCGGCCTGCGCCTGCCTGATCCCTCATTGGTGGACATGCTGCGCGCGCAGGCCGCTTACATGCTGATCAACCAGACCGGCCCGGCGATGCAGCCCGGCCCGCGCAACTACAACCGCTCCTTCATCCGTGACGGCATGGCCACCTCGGCGGTGCTGCTGCGCATGGGCGAATCCCAGGTCGCCCGCGATTACCTGGCCTGGTACAGCGAGCACGGTGTACACGCCAACGGCCTGGTCTCGCCGATCCTCAACGATGACGGCAGCGTCAACACCGGCTTCGGCTCCGATATCGAATACGACAGCCAAGGCCAGTACATCAGTCTGGTCGCCGACGTCGCGCGGCTGGATGGCGGCCCGGAATCGGTGCGCCCCTACCTGCCCAAGGTGAAAGCAGCGATGCGCTTCCTGCAGGAACTGCGCGAGCGCACGCTGGTGCCGGGCTACATGGCCAGCCAGCCCGCGCCCGAACGCTTCGCCGGGATCCTGGCGCCATCGATCAGCCACGAGGGCTACCCGTCGCCCACGCACAGCTACTGGGACGACTACTGGGGCCTGAAGGGCTGGCATGACGGCGCGTGGTTGGCCGAGTCGCTGGGAGATCACGAAACCGCGGCGTGGGCGCGCGATCAGTACACCGCCCTGCACGATGCGCTGGCTGCTTCGATCCGCGCCACGATGGCGTGGAAGGGCATCGACTTCATTCCCTCTTCGGCCGACCTTGGCGATGGCGACCCGACCGGTGTGTCGATCGCGCTCGACCCCACCGGCGCGCAGGATGTGCTGCCGGCGGAGGCACTGCGCACCACGTTCGCGCGGTATCTGCAGGATGTGCGCAAGCGCGGCGAGCCGGGCGCGTTGTACGCCTACACGCCGTATGAAATCCGCAACGTGCTGAGCTACGTGCACCTGGACCAGCCCGAGGCGGCCGACGAACTGCTGCAGGGCCTGCTGCACGACCGCCGCCCGCTGGAATGGCAGGTGCTGGCCGAGGTGGTGCACTCGCGGCTGCGCTTCCCGCGCTACCTCGGCGACATGCCGCATACCTGGATCGGTGCCGAATACGGGCGCACGCTGTTCGGGATGCTGATGCGCGAAGACGATGACGCACTGTCACTGTTGCCGGGCACCCCGCCGTCATGGCTGGTCGGCGATGGGCTGGCCGTGGATCGCCTGCCGACCGCCTATGGCAGCTTGGCGCTGCAGGCCCGGCAGCGCGACGGAGCGCTGCAGGTCACGCTGGGCAAGGGACTGCGCAAGGACACCGCGGTGCGCGTGTGGTGGCCGAGCCGGACACGCCCGACGTCCGTGCGGGTGGATGGGCGCAGGCTCACTGACTACGACGCACGCGGTGTACTGCTCACGCAGCCGTTCCGCCGGCTGGAGGCGACGTGGTGAGACTGGGGAAGGTCAGACGCCGCCCTCCTGCTCATGCAGGGTGATCAGCGACTCCATCAGATCCTCGTCCGCGCTGGCACAGACGGCCAGCAGCACCGCTTCCTCGCAGCCGGTATCGACGATGTAGGCGTGGCCCATCTGGCTGTCGATGTAGATGCCCTGCCCGGTCTCCAGCACCACAGGATCGTAGAACTCGGTGTGGACCTGGATGCGGCCTTCGATCACATGCACGTACTCCTCGCCCGGGTGGCGGACCAGCTCACCGAACTCGGCGGTGGTCTTGGCCCGCACCTTGGTGAGGATCGGGATCATCCGCTTGCGCCGCAGTTCGGTGCACAGATAGTAGTAATCGTAGTTGTCGGTCTGCACCCGCAGCGCTTTGTCGAGCGAGCCGAGGCTGCGCCGCGCGGTGACCGGTTTGGGCGCGCTGTCGGTCTCCGGCTCGGAGAACAGCTCGGACATGCGCAGGTTCAAGCGCTGGGACAGGTGCTGCAGCTTGTCGTAGGTCAAGGTCAAGCGGTCATGCTCGATCTTGGACAGCGTGGACAGCGGAATTTCGGTGTGCTCGCTCATTTCCTTGAGCGTCCATCCCTGGCGGGTGCGCAGACCGCGCAGCAGGGTTCCGAGCGTCGGGCTTTTGGGGCTCATCGACAGGACCTTTGGGCTATTGCTGGTGAAGTTGCCGATACGATACTACGTAGAGATGAATGCCATCCTGATCAGGATGCTTTCTTGTCGCGTTCGCCGCGTTAAGCGCTTCTCTGCGCCCTGAAAACGTTCTCAATGGTCAAAAAACGGCCTGCGCTGGGCATCCAAACGTCACATTCAGCCCGGTTTGCGCGATCCAATCGCGATCACGCGCATTTGACATTTCTCTGATCAGGAATATTGTTGTCTGATTGAGATGGTTTGAAGGGGATCGTCACATGCGTGCGTTGTCAGGGCTTGTCGGCTTGTGCTGTGGGCTATTGCTGTCTTTCCAGGCCGACGCACAGCGGCCATCCTCCCCACCCCAGGCGGCCACACCGCCTGCCGGCGTGGATTCCGTTGCCCGGCTGACCGCCGACGATGCGACCACCTGGCTGGATGGCTTCATGCCGTATGCCATCGCGCGCGGCGATATCGCCGGTGCGGTGGTCACCGTGGTCAAGGACGGCAAGATCCTGGTCCGCCGCGGCTACGGCGTCTCCGATGTGGCCAAGCAGACGCCGGTGGATCCGGACCGCACGCTGTTCCGGATGGCCTCGGTCTCCAAGCTGATGACCTGGACCGCGGTGATGCAGCTGGTGGAAGCGGGCAAGCTGGATCTGGACGCGGACATCAACCAGTACCTGGATTTCAAGGTGCCCGAACGCGGCCTGCCGATCACGCTGCGCCAGCTGATGACGCATACCGGCGGCTTCGAGGCCAACATCAAGTACATGTGGACCAGCGAGGCCGTGGCCGAAGCCGGTGGCATTGAACTGGGGCCGTACCTCAAGCGCCGCGTGCCGGCGCAGATCTTCGCGCCAGGTACCGTGCCCGCGTACTCGAACTACGGCACCAGCCTGGCCGGCTACATCGTCGAGCGCGTGTCAGGCCAGCCCTTCGCCGAGTATGTCGAACAGCACATCTTCGTGCCGCTGCAGATGCAGCACGCCAGCTTCCACCAGCCGTTGCCGCCGGCGCTGCGCGCCCTGGTCACCAAGGGCTATGCCCTCGGCTCGGGCAAGCCGCGTGAGTTCGAAGTGACCCCGTCCGCGCCGGCCGGCGCCCTCTCGGCCACCGGCAGCGACATGGCGCGCTTCATGATCGCGCACCTCAGTGCGGCCGGCGGTCACGACACCGCCATCCTGAAGGCCGCGACCAGCCAGCTGATGCTGACCCCGCAGACCCGCTTCGCGCCGCCACTGAACACCATGGCGCTCGGCTTCTACGAGATCGATGTCAACGGCCAGCGCGTGGTGTCACACGCCGGTGACACTTACTCGTTCCACTCACAGCTCTTCCTGTTCCGCGATCACGATGTCGGCCTGTTCGTCTCGCTCAACAGCGCCGGCGCCAATGGCATCACCGGCCCGATCCGGCGTGAACTGCTGGAGAACTTCGCTGACCGCTACTTCCCGGCGGGCACCGCGGCCCCGGCAGCGGCCGTCGACGCGGCGCTGGCCAAGGCGCAGGCCCGCCAGCTGGCCGCACCGAGCTATCTCGATTCGCGTCGCGCCGAGACCGGCATCGGCCGCACCGGCATCCTCACCCAGACGCGCCTGGAAGCCCTCGACGATGGCAGCCTGCGCTTGCCGCGCCTGAAGCAGCCCAACGGGCAGCCGACCACCTTCAAGCCGATCGGACCGTGGCTGTGGCAGGCGAACAACAGCGAACTGCGCTTGGCCGCCATCCTCAAGGACGGCAAGCCGGTCGGCTTCGCGGTGGATTCCTCCTCCCCGTTCAACGTGTTCCTGGTCGCGGAAGGCTACCGCTCGGCGCTGTGGCTCAAGCCGTTGCTGACCGCTGCGGTGGCGGTGTTGGCACTGGCCGCGCTGGCGTGGCCGATCGCCGCGTTCGTCCGCCGCCGCCATGGCCGCGTGCTGGGCTGGCCGCGCAGCACGCTGCGGGCCTATCGCCTGAGCCGCGCCGCCTGCTGGCTCCTGCTGCTGGTGCCTGCCGCCGCGATGGCCGTGATGGCCTGGGCGTCTGCCGATTTCGCGCGCCTGGATGATCGTCTGGATCCGGCGGTGATCGGGCTGGGCATCGCCACGGTGATCGCGATCATCGGCGGAATCGGCGCAACGGCCTGGAACCTGGTGCAGACGGTCCGCGCTGGACGCGGCTGGCTGGCGCGCCTGTGGGCCGCGCTGCTGCTGCTGTCGGCCTGCGTGCTCGCTTACGCCCTGGTCCTGATGGGCCTGGCCGACTTCGCTCTCAACTACTGACCCATGGCCCCGCCGTGGGGCTGGAGACATCCTGTGAAACTGACCCTGCAGATCGACTCGCTTGCGTTGCTGGCCCCGTTCCGGATCAGCGGTTACGTGTTCGAAAACGCGCCGGTGCTGCGCGTGGAACTGGAAGAGGACGGCCATCGCGGCCGTGGCGAAGCCAGCGGCGTGTACTACTTCAACGACACGCCCGAGCAGATGCTGGCCACGCTGGAACTGCTGCGTGCGCGGATCGAAGCCGGCATCACCCGCGCCGAACTGCAGCAGCTGCTGCCCCGCGGCGGTGCGCGCAACGCGCTGGACTGCGCGCTATGGGATCTGGAAGCAAGCCGCACCGGCAAGCATGCCTGGGCGCTGGCCGGACTCTCACAGACCCGGCCGCTGCTGACCACCTGGACGCTGGGCGCCGATGACCCGGCGACGATGCAGTCGATCGCCACCGGACGCTATGCGCCGGCCAAGGCACTCAAGCTCAAGCTCAGCGGTGACCTGGATATCGACATCGAGCGCGTGCGCGCGGTGCGCAAGGTGCGCCCGGAGGTGTGGATGGGCGTGGACGCCAACCAGGGCTACAGCGTGGATGTGCTCGATGCGCTGATTCCGGTGCTGCTGGAGAACGACATCAAGCTGCTGGAACAGCCGCTGCCGCGCGGTCGCGAAGCCGAGCTCAAGGGCTTTGCGCGGCCGCTGCCGTTCGCCGCCGACGAAAGCGTGCAGGACGCTTCAGAGATCGAAGCGCTGGCAGGCCTGTTCGACGTCATCAACATCAAGCTCGACAAGGCCGGCGGCCTCACCGAAAGCCTGGCGATGGTCGGCAAGGCGCGCTCGCTGGGCATGCAGGTGATGGTCGGCAACATGATCGGCAGCAGCTGGGCGATGGGCCCGGCCTTCATCGTGGGCCAGCATTGCGACGTGGTGGATCTGGATGGCCCGCTGTTCCTGCGCGACGATCGCGTGCCGGGCCTGCGTTACGACGAGGGCCTGGTGCATTGCCAAGATGCCGTGTGGGGCAAGGGAGTGCAGGCATGAGTCTCTGGCGCCCCCTGATCTGCGGCCTGCTGCTGGCCTCCACCGCCGCGTTCTCGCCGCTGCATGCGCAGGCACCCACGCCCGTCGCGACACCCACCGCACCGGTGGCTGCCGAGACGCCGGACACCCTCACGCCCGCACCGGCCGCCACCGGCACGCTGGATGCGGCCCGTGTCGATACGTTCCTGGATGGCCTGGTGCCTTATCTGATGGCGCAGGGCGATCTCGCCGGCGCCGTGGTCACCGTGGTCGAGAACGGCAAGGTCGTCACCGAGCGCGGCTTTGGTTTCTCCGATGTTGAAAAGCGCACGCCGGTGGATCCCAAGACCACCCTGTTCCGCCCGGGCTCGATCTCCAAGCTGTTCGTCTGGACCGCGGTGATGCAGCTGGTGGAACAGGGCAAGCTGGACCTGGACACCGACATCAACACCTACCTGGACATCAAGGTCCCGGCCAAGGGTGAGCCGATCACGCTGCGCCAGATCATGACCCACACCAGCGGTCTGGAAGAGCGCATGCGCTACCTGATCGTGCTCGGCCCGGACCATCCGGCCAACCGCGACAACTACCTCAAGGAATGGGTGCCCAACCAGATCTCCGCACCGGGCACCACGCCGGCGTATTCCAACTACGCCACCGGCATCGCCTCGTACATCGTCGAGCGGGTCAGCGGCCAGCGCTTCGAGGACTACGCCAGGCAGCACATCCTGCAGCCGCTGGACATGCAGTACGCCAGCTTCGAACAGAAGCTGCCGGCCGAGCTGCTGCCGCACGCCGCCAAGGGCTATCTGCTGGGCTCGGGCAAAAGCTACCCGGCCGAGAAGAACACCGCGCCGGGCGTGGGCGGTCTGTATGCCTCCGGCTCGGCGATGGCACGTTTCATGATGGCCACGCTCAATCATGGTGAGCTCGACGGCCAGCGCATCATGCGCGCCGAGACCAACGCACAGATGCTGACCCCGCAGCCGGCGATCCTGCCGCATCTGCCGCGCATGGCCCTGGGCTGGATGGCCTCGGACACCGGGGGCTACGACACGCGCTCGCACGGCGGCACGATGCTGTTCTTCTACTCGTGGCTGTGGATGATCCCGGAACGCAACATCGGCGTCTTCGTTTCCACCAACAGCGTGGGGCGTGATGCGGCCGGTTCTGCCCTGCGCGCCCAGGTGTGGGAGCGCTTCGTCGAGAATTTCCTGCCGACCCTGCCGATCGAACGCGCCGGCCCGGGCGTGGATGCTGCCACGGCCCGCGAGCACGCCGCTGCGCTGGCCGGGACGAGCTGGCAGAGCACGCGCCGTTCGGACAGTTCGTATCTGCGCATGCTGACGCTCTTCGCACCGATCCGTGTGCACCCGCAGGATGACGGCACCATCACCGTGGATGGCCAGAAGGGCCTCAACGGCCAGCTGCTGCGCTGGCGCGAGGTGTCGCCGTGGTTGTGGCAGCAGGAAAACGGCCGCGGCCTGTTGGAAGTGAAGGTCAAGGACGGCCGGCCGGTGTACTTCTCCGGTGGCCCGTTCGCCTCGGTGTTCGGCTTTGAACCGATCCCGGGCTGGCGTTCGCCGGCGTGGCTGCGCCCGGCGCTGTTCGTCGCGCTGGGGTTGCTGACGCTGTCGGCCGTGCTGCGCATCGGGGGCGTGTTCGTGCGCCGCTACTACCGTGTCGGCGCGCCGGCAGAACGCCGCGGCCTGCGCTGGCTGCAGACGCTGTCGATCACCACGCAGCTGGGCACCGTCGTCGCCTGGGCGCTGTATGTGAAATCGATCGCTGGCCCGGGCGCGATCTCCTCGTACACCAACGGGCCGTTGATCCTGGTGCAGGCGCTGTCGTGGCTGAGCGTGTTCGCCGCCGTGGCCCTGGTGTGGGTGGCGGTCCGTGCGCCGGCCAGCTGGCCGCGTGCGCGCCGCCATGGTGCCTGGGTGGTCGCACTGGCAGGCGTGGTGGTGGCGTTCGTCGCCATTACCCAGCGCCTGATCAGCACCGGTCTGCAGCTCTGACCTACGGACGCCCTGCCCGATGACCCTCGATGCACCGCGCAAGGCCTGGTTCGGGCAACCGCCAGGCCTGACCATCCTGTTCCTCACCGAGATGTGGGAGAAGTTCTCCTATTACGGCATGCGGGCGCTGCTGGTCTATTACATGACCAAGCAGCTGCTGTTCTCGCAGGAACAGGCCTCGATGGTCTACGGCCTGTACACGGCGCTGGCCTACCTCAGCCCGGTGTTCGGCGGCATGCTCGCCGATCGCTGGCTGGGCAAGCGGCGGGCCGTGATCCTGGGCGGCGCGATCATGGCGTTCGGCCACTTCCTGATGGCCTTCGATGCACTGCTGTATCCGGCATTGCTGGCGATCGTGCTCGGCAACGGGCTGTTCCTGCCGACCTTGCCGGGACAGGTCGGCGATCTGTACCAGCGCGATGATCCGCGCCGTGGCTCGGCGTTCAATGTGTACTACGTGGGCATCAACCTCGGTGCGTTTCTCGCCCCGCTGATCTGCGGCACGCTGGGTGAGGTGTATGGCTGGCACGTTGGCTTCTCCGCGGCCGGCATCGGCATGCTGCTCGGCCTGGTGATCTACATCACCGGCCGCCGCCATCTGCCGCCGGATCCGCCGCGCAGCGAACGCGCCACGCTGCCCTTCTCCGCCCTGTGGCAGCCAGCCTACCGCCCGCTGCTGCAGGTGATGGCGATGATTGCCGGCTTGATCGTGGTGTTCCGCCTGGCCTACGAGCAGATCGGCAACACCATCGCGATCTGGCTCGATACCGGCGTGGACCGCGTGCTCACCGCCGATTTCACCCTGCCGATGACCTGGTTCTTCTCGCTCAATCCGCTGCTGGTGTTCCTGATCACGCCGATGCTGGTGCAGCACTGGACCCGCCAGGCCCGCAACGGCCGCGAGCCGGCCGCACTGACCAAGATGGCGATCGGTGCTGCGGTGGTCGGCCTGTCCTTTGCCCTGGTGGCGATGCTGGGCGGTGAACCGTCGGCCAAGGTGGGCTGGCTGTGGGCCGTGCTGTTCTTTGCGATCTTCACCTTCGGCGAGCTCTTCATCCTGCCGGTGGGACTGGGCCTGTTCGCACGGCTGGCGCCGGTCGGTTTTGGTGCCACGATCATCGCGTTCTGGTTCCTGGCCTCGTTCGGCGGCAACCTGCTGGCCGGCGCGGTCGGCACGCTGTGGTCAACGCTCTCCAGTGCCGTCTTCTTCTCGCTGATGGCCGGCACCTGCATGCTGGTTGCGGTGCTGATGCTGCGCCTGGAGCGACGTGCCCGACCATTGCTCGCCGGCAATGCTGCACCTGCACCACAGCGTGCCGCCGCGGCCGACGGTGCCGTGACGTCGGGTTGAGCCGGCAGCGTTGAGCATCGCGATCGGCCGCAGCGACGATCGCGGCCGATAGCGACCCGTTTCCCGGCGTACGCCCCTGGGACAGATCAGGCCGCGCGGCAACGCCGTTCGGCACCCGCTGAAATGCTGCAGCGCAATAGTCCGTAATGGGATGATGTTTTCTGATTGCGCTTGACATATACCTGATCAGGCTAAATATTCCTTACATAGGATTTGTAGGGATGTCGAAATGCCCGATCAGTTTCCGTACGACCCCAGCCGCCGGTATGCCCGCGCGCCCGCACTGACCGCCAGCTTCCGCGCCCATCGCGCCGCTGGCCAGCAACACGGCCTTGCACCTGCCAACGCCCGTTACCTGCCGTTTCCTTCCCCCACGCCCCCTCCCCTTACCGACGTGCCAACCCGGCGCGGCTGCGACAGCGCGCGCGTCCCTACCCCTGCACGGCGGTTACCGCCGTGCACGGCCGTCGTTTTTCCTGCCTGACCCCGTTGCTGATTCCGGAGAGCCCGCCACATGCGCAAGCCGATGAAACGTTCGATCCTCGCCTCCACCGTCACCCTGTGCTGCATGGGCCTTGCCACCGCGGCGATGGCCCAGGATGCCGACGCCGATGGCAGCCGCAGCACACCCGATGTGGTGGAGCTTGATCGCGTGGTGGCGACCGCACAGAAGCGCGCCGAGAACGTGATGGAGGTGGCGGCCGGGGTCAGCGTGATCAGCGAAGAACGTCTCGAGGCGTTCGGCGCCACCCGCCTGAACGACTTCGCCGCGTACGTACCGGGCTTCCAGGTGGACAGCGGCGGCGCACCGGGTCAGACCACGATGGCACTGCGCGGTGTCGCGCCCCTCGGCGGTGGCTCGATCATCGGCACCTACATCGATGACACCCCGATCGGCCCGAGCAGCAACAAGCAGCGCGCGACCACCTATGCACTGGATCTGCTGCCGTATGACATCCAGAGCGTGGAAGTGCTGCGCGGCCCGCAGGGCACGCTGTACGGCGCCAGCTCGATGGGCGGCCTGTTCAAGTACGTCACCAAGGCGGCTGATCCGGATGGTTTCGAGTTCCGCGCCGGCATGGACGTCAATGCCACCAAGGAAGCGGGCGACGTGGGCACCGGCGTGCGCACCTCGTTCAACGTGCCGCTGATCGAAGGCAAGCTGGGCCTGCGCGCCAGCCTCTCGCGCCAGGGCACGCCCGGCTATGTGGATCAACCCGACCTCACCGGCGAGGACGCCAAGGACAGCAACGGCTACTACCAGCTGGCCTCCCGCCTGGCGCTGACCTGGCGCATCAGCGACACCGCCAACCTGCGCGTGCAGGCGTTGTCGCAGATCGTGGATGCCGACAACTCCAGTGCGGTGGGCTTGACCTATCCCACGCTGGAGCCGATCCGCGGCCCGCTCGAAGGCATCCTCCAGCGCGCCACGCCGTACCGGATGGAAACCGACTACTACTCGGCGATCCTGGACTGGGATCTGGGCAACGTTGATTTCGTCTCCGCCACCAGCTTCTCCGAAACCCGCATGGACGAAGTGCAGGATTCCACGCTGGTCTATGGCGTGGCCTGGCCGCTGCTGACCCCGTACCCGGCCGGCCAGGCCCAGTTCGATGTCTTCCTCGGCACGCGCAAGTGGACCCAGGAGTTCCGCCTGAACTCCAAGGAGAACGAGCGCTTCGAATGGTTGCTTGGCACCTTCTTCACCGGCGAGAAAAACACCAACCGCCAGCAGGTCAGTGCCTACGATGCAAACGGCGTCCCGCTGCCGTTCAACCCCGGTGCCGCCAGCCTGCCCGGCACCTACGACGAGCAGGCGATCTTTGCCGACGTCACGTATAAGTTCAGCCCACGCTTCGATGTCTCCGCCGGTGTGCGGCACGCGCGCAACCAGCAGGATTTCGAACAGCACAGCACCGGGCTGCTGTACGGCCCGCGGCCGATCGATCTGGCCGACTCCGCCGATGACAGCGTGACCACGTGGAAGCTGGCCTCGCGCTGGCACCTCAACGACAGTTCAATGATCTACGCGCGCTACGCCACCGGCTATCGCCCGGGTGGACCGAACGTATCGACCTCCGGCGTGGTGCCGATGACCAAGGCCGACACGCTGGACAACCTCGAGCTCGGCTTCAAATCGCACTTCTGGGACCGCCGCGCGATGATCGACCTGGCGCTGTTCCGGATCGACTGGGACGACATCCAGGTGCGCGTTTCCGAGAACGGCCTGAGCTGGATGGGCAACGCCGGCAGCGCGCGCAGCCAGGGGGCGGAACTGAGCTTCATGGTCCGCCCGGCCGAGCGCCTGACGATCGGCCTCAATGCCGCCTACATCGATTCGAAGATCGGTGATGTACCGCCGTCCAGCGGACTGGTGTCCGGCAGCCGGATGCCGATGACGCCGCGCCTGAGCTGGTCGAGCACGATCGACTACGACTTCGATGTGAGCGACCAGTGGCAGGGCCGGGTCGGCGCCGGCTACCGCGTCACCGGCGAGCGCGTGGCCGGCGCGTACGACATCGACAGCTACAACGCGCTGGACCTGCATGCCGAGCTGACCAACATGACCTGGACGGTCCGCCTGTACGCCCGCAATGCCACCGACGAGCGTGCCTACGTCTCCACCGGCTCGGTGCGGGACGCGCTCAACCGCTACGTCGCGGTGACCGGCGTGCCGCTGCAGCCCCGCACGATCGGCATGTCGATCGACTATCGCTACTGAGTGCCGTAGCGCCATGCCCGGTGGCGCGCACGCCGTCGCCGGGCCCACCGTCGGAAGAGACTAAAGGATTATCCTGATTGGGTTGCATATTCTCTGATTAGGACTTATACAGATCCAACCAGGTCTAACAACTGCGAGCCCCTCGTCGTGAATGCCTCCCCTCTCTTCTCTCCGCCGACTACTGGATCCCTCATGAGCGCAACGCCCACCGCTGCCGTACAGGCTCTCGCCGCCCTCCCCCAGCCGTACCTTCTGTTCCTGGGTGATACCACCGAAGCGGGCTTCGCCAAGACCGCGATCGGCCTGAAGGACTGGGCACCGGAGGTGTGCGTGGCCGAGTGGAGCCTGCCCGGCTGCCCGATCACCACCGGCCTGCCGAGCATGACCCCCGCGCAGGCGCGCGCCGCCGGTGCCCGTGCGATGGTGATCGGCGTGGCCAACGGCGGTGGGGTGATTCCCTCGCAGTGGCTGCCGGCGCTGGTGGACGCACTGGAAAACGGCCTGGACCTGGTCAGTGGCATGCACCAGAAGCTGGATGACATTCCGGAACTGGCTGCCGCGGCCGAACGCCACGGACGCGAGCTGATCAACGTGCGCGTGCCGCCGCGCGGCATCCCGGTCGGCAACGGCCGCAAGCGCACCGGCAAGCGCGTGCTGACCGTCGGCACGGACTGCGCGCTGGGCAAGAAATACACCGCGCTGGCGCTGGCACGCGGCCTGCGTGGACTCGGCGTGGATGCCGACTTCCGTGCCAGCGGCCAGACCGGCATCCTGATCGCCGGCAGCGGCATTCCGATGGACGCGGTGGTCGCCGATTTCTCGGCCGGTGCCGCCGAACTGCTCAGCCCGAATGCGGCCGACAATCACTGGGATGTCATCGAAGGCCAGGGTTCGCTGTTCCATCCCGCCTACGCCGGCGTCAGCCTCGGTCTGCTGCATGGCAGCCAGCCGGATGTGTTCGTGGTCTGCCACCAGCCGGGGCGCAAGCACGTGCTGGGGTATCCAGACTATCCGCTGCCCTCCATCGAGGAGGTGATCGCGTTGACCGTACAGCTGGGACGCCGTACCAATCCTGATATCCGCTGCGTCGGCGTCAGTCTCAACACCCATGGCATGACCGAGGCCGCGGCATCGGCCGCCTGTGCCGAGGTCAGCGCGCGTCTTGGTCTGCCGGTGGCCGACCCGATGCGGCAAGATGGGGAATTCAACCGTTTGCTGGAGGCCTGCATCGCATGAAGATGACATCCCGTACCTTGAGCCTGTGCGTTGCCGCGTTGCTGGGCCTGAGTCCGCTCGCCGCGTTCAGCGCCAGCAAGACCAGCCCGGTGGAAACCGAAGTCGCGCGCCTGGCTACCCTGGTCGACGGCAAGGTGGGTGTCTCGGCGTGGCGCCTGGATGGCAAGGGGGCGCAGGTCCATCTCAATCCCGACGAAGCATTCCCGATGGCCAGCACGTTCAAGGTCGCCGTGGCGGCCGTGATCCTGACCAAGGTCGATGCCGGCGAACTGGCGTTGACCACGATGGTGCCGGTGCCGAAATCGTTCTATGTCGATTCGGAAGTGATCGCCGATCGTTTCATCCACGACGGCGTGAGCCTGTCGGTGCACAACCTGCTGGAGGTCATGCTGACCCAGAGCGACAACACCGCCACCGACGTGCTGGTGGCGCAGGCTGGCGGGCCGGCTGCGGTCACTGCCTGGCTGCGCGCGCAGGGCATTGAAGGCCAGCGCCTGGATCGCAACACCCGGCAGCTGCTCAGCGATATCTTCGGCCTCGGTGACGAGCCGCTGACCAAGGAGCGCGTGGCCGAACTGACCCTCGACCCCGAGGTCGTCAAGCGCACCAAATCCGGCAATGAAGCCTTCGACAAGGATCCGCGCGACACCTCCACGCCGCGGGCGATGTCGACCCTGCTGACCCAGCTGTTCACCGGCAAGGCGCTGAGTCCGGCCAGCACCGAGGTGCTGGTGCAGATCATGGAACGTTGCCGCACCTGCAGTGCACGCCTGCGGGGCAGCCTGCCGCCGGGCACCAAGGTGGCCGACAAGAGCGGCACCGTGGCCGGCACCGTCAACGATGTGGGCGTGGTCACCCTGCCCGATGGCAGCCAGTTCGCGATCTCCGTGTTCGTCAAAGCCAGCAATGCCCCGCGCAGCGAACGTGAGCGTGTGATCGCCGAGATCGCCCGCACCGTGCGTGACTTCTACCTGCTGCAGCCCACGGCCGCCCGCAAGTGACCGCCGCCGCCAGCCGGTTCCAGCGGTATCTGTTGCCCGGTTTGGCGTTCAAGTCGGCCGTGATCGGCGGCGGCTACGCCACCGGCCGTGAGCTGGCGGAGTTTTTCCTGCCCTCGGGCCCCTGGGGCGGCCTGGCGGCGATGGTGTTGTCGATGCTGATCTGGAGCGTGATCTGCATCCTGACGTTCCTGTTGGCACGGGCGATCCGTGCCAACGACTACCGCACCTTCTTCCGGCATCTGCTCGGCCGTGGCTGGTGGACCTTCGAGGTGGCCTACCTGGCGCTGATCGTGGTGGTGCTGGCCGTGTTCGGTGCCGCCGCCGGCGAACTGGCCGCGACCATGTTCGGCTGGCCGCGCATCGTGGGCACCCTGCTGCTGGTGGCGATCATCACCGGCGTGGTGCAGGCCGGCACCAATGCCGTCGAACGCATGTTCAAGCTGATGTCGGCCTTCATGTATCTGGTCTACGCCATTGCCGCGTGCCTGATCCTGTACCGCTTCGGTGGCGGCGCGATGGCACAGCTCTCCAACACCCATGAACTGGGCAAGGACTGGGTGCTCAACGGCGTGACCTACGCCGGCTACAACATGTTCGCGGCGGTCTCGATCCTGCTGGTGGTGCGCCACCTGCTGTGCCGGCGCGATGCGGTGATCGCAGGCGCCCTGGCCGGCCCGCTGGCGATCCTGCCGGCGATCGTGTTCTACGTCTGCATGATCGCGTTCCTGCCGGACATCGCCGACGCGCCGCTGCCGTCGGACCTCATGCTCGGCCAGCTCGGCCTGCCGTGGTTCCAGCTGCTGTTCCGCCTGATGATCATGGTGGCCCTGGTCGAAACCGGCGTCACCCTGATGGCCTCGGTGGACGGCCGCATCAGCGTCAACTGGAAGGAACGCACCGGTACCGCACCGAAGCGCGGGGTCCGCGTGGCGATCATCGTGGCGATCCTGCTGATGGCCGTGTTCATGGCCGATGGCATCGGCCTGGTCGCGCTGATCGCAAAGGGCTACCGGCTTCTGGCCTACGCCATCCTGGCCACCTACGTGGTGCCGTTGCTGGCCTATTCGGCGTGGCAGATCTGGTCACGCCGCGGGCAGGCCTTCACCGCCCCGGTGGGTGAACTGCCCGATCCGCGCCCCGCGCTGGCCGATGCCATCGGCGCTCATCCGCCACAGGCGAAGACCAGGAACTGATGCAGTGCGCGTGCCGGCGCGGACAGGTCTTCGTCCGGGCGCCAGACCAGGCCGACTTCCATCGGCGGTACCGCATCGGTGAGGGTGCGTACGTCGATCCGGCGCCCCTCCAGCGACCACGGTCGATAGACCATGTCCGACAGGATGCTGACCCCGAAGCCGTAGGCGACCATGCCACGCAGCGCTTCCAGCGACGAGGTGCGGAACACCACGTTGGGTTCGCGCCCGACCGAGCGCCAGTAGCGCATCGCCGACTCCTGCCCTTCGTCGACCATCAGCATGATGTACGGGTACGGCTCGACGTCGGCCGGGCTGATCACCGGCAGCTGCAGCAGCGGATGCGACTCGGCCAGCCACAGCTGGCGGCGCGAGCGGATCAGGACCTGGCGCCGCAGCACATAGGGCTCGGCCATGTTGGAGATGATGCACAGCCCGAAATCGAGCTCACCGCTGCCGACGCCCTGTTCGATCGCCGCGCGGTCCATGTCGACCAGATCCACCTCCACCTGCGGGTAGGAGCGCTTGAAGCGCGCCAGCAGGCTCGGCAGGAAATAGCCCAGCACCGTGTAGGAGGCGCCGATCCTCACCCGGCCTGGCAGTGTGTTGGCCAGGAACATCGGCTCGCTGAGCGCGTCCTGCAACGTATCCAGGATGTGCCGCACATGCTGGTGGAAGCGGTGCCCCTCGGCGGTCAATCCGACCCCGTGCGGCATGCGGTCGAACAGCTTCAGCCCCAGCGAGGTTTCCAGCTGGGCGACCGCGGTGGTGATGACCGACTGGGAGACGTGCAGCTTGCGCGCAGCCTGCGAAAACTGCCCCAACTCGGCCGCTTCGGCAAAGTACCGCAGCTGGCGCAGGGTCATGTTGGCGGGGATTTGCATGCACGGGCTCCCACGGAATGAAGATATCTGAATAAACAATACCTCATACGCAATTAAACAAATTTACGATAAGCCGCTGTGCCTCTAGACTTCACACCGGGTGCAATGCGCCATGGCCCCAGCCGCCTTGCAAGCGCTGGCCCTTACCCGCTTCGCGACGAGATCCCGCCCGGATGTCGGCGCGCCAACATCGCCATTACCGTTGCCCCCCGCCTGCGGTATGCCTGTAGCTCCATGACCCAAGCCCAGCGAGGCCCCTGACATGTCATCACCCCAGATCCCCGCCACGCGTGAACCGTTGCGTTTGCACGTGCCCGAGCCCAGCGCCCGTCCCGGCGAGGCCACCGACTTTTCCTATCTGAAGCTGAGCCCCGCCGGCGCGGTCGACAAACCGCCCGTGGATGTGAGCGCCAGCCAGACCGCACCGCTGACCGGCCAGCTGATCCGTGTGCTGGACGACAACGGCGACGCCGTGGGCCCGTGGGCCGCCGACATCGACGACGCCGTGCTGCTGCGTGCCATGCACGCCATGCTCAAGACGCGCGCCTACGACGCCCGCCTGCTGATCGCCCAGCGCCAGAAGAAGACCTCGTTCTACATCCAGTGCCTGGGTGAGGAAGCGATCGCCGTCGGCCAGACCCTGGCGCTGCGCGATGACGACATGCAGTTCCCGACGTACCGCCAGCAGGGCATCCTGATCACCAAGGAAGTCTCGCTGGTCGACATGATCTGCCAGGTGCTGTCCAACGCGGCCGACCCGCTGAAGGGCCGCCAGCTGCCGATCATGTATTCGTACAAGGACTACGGCTTCTTCTCGATCTCCGGCAACCTGACCACCCAGTACATCCAGGCGGTGGGCTGGGCGATGGCCTCGGCGATCAAGGGCGACACCCGCATCGCCACCGCATGGGTGGGTGATGGCGCGACCGCCGAAGGCGACTTCCACGCCGCGCTGACCTTCGCGCACGTGTACCGCGCGCCGGTCGTGCTCAACGTGGTCAACAACCAGTGGGCGATCTCCACCTTCCAGGCGATTGCCGGCGGTGAGAACACCACCTTCGCCGCGCGCGGCGTGGGCTACGGCATTCCGTCGCTGCGTGTGGATGGCAACGATCTGCTGGCGGTGTACGCCGCCTCGCGCTGGGCTGCCGAACGCGCCCGCAGCAATCTTGGCCCGACCCTGATCGAGTGGGTGACCTACCGCGCCGGGCCGCATTCGACCTCGGATGATCCGTCCAAGTACCGCCCCGCCGATGATGCCCAGCAGTTCCCGCTCGGCGATCCGATCGACCGCCTGAAGCAGCACCTGATCAAGCGCGGCCTGTGGAGCGAGCAGCAGCACGACGAACTGCGCACCGAACTGGATGCCGAGATCCTGCGTGCCCTCAAGGAAGCCGAGACCCACGGGTTGCTCGGCAGCGACAACCGTCCCGGCGCGGCCCTCATGTTCGAAGACGTCTACAAGGACATGCCCGAACACCTCCGTCGCCAGCGTCAGCAGTTGGGAGTCTGAACACATGAGCGGGATTGAACAGAACAACACCGGCGGTACGCCGATGACCATGATCCAGGCGCTGCGCTCGGCGATGGACGTGATGCTGGAACGCGACGACAACGTGGTGGTCTTCGGCCAGGACGTGGGCTACTTCGGCGGCGTGTTCCGCTGCACCGACGGCCTGCAGACCAAGTACGGCAAGCAGCGCGTGTTCGATGCGCCGATTTCCGAGAACGGCATCGCCGGCGCGGCGATCGGCATGGCCGCCTACGGCCTGCGCCCGGTCGCTGAAATCCAGTTCGCCGATTACATCTACCCGGCCTACGACCAGATCGTGTCCGAAGCGGCGCGCATGCGCTATCGCTCCGGCGGCAGCTTCACCTCCTCGCTGGTGTTCCGCACCCCGTGCGGTGGTGGCATCTACGGCGGCCAGACCCACAGCCAGAGCCCGGAAGCGATCTTCGCCCATGCCACCGGCCTGCGCACGGTCATGCCGTCCAACCCGTACGACGCCAAGGGCCTGCTGATCGCCTCGATCGAGAACGACGATCCGGTGATCTTCCTGGAGCCCAAGCGCCTGTACAACGGCCCGTTCGACGGTCACCACGACCGCCCGGTCACCGCGTGGTCCAAATACCCGGACAACCTGGTGCCGGAGGGCTACTACAACGTGCCGCTGGACAAGGCCGCCATCGCCCGCGAAGGCAAGGCACTGACGATCATCACGTACGGCACCACCGTGTGGGTGGCCAAGGCCGCCGCCGAAGATGCCGGGATCGATGCTGAAGTGATCGACCTGCGCAGCCTGTGGCCGCTGGATCTGGAGGCCATCGTCAATTCGGTCAAGAAGACCGGCCGCTGCATCGTGCTGCACGAAGCCACCCGCACCTGCGGCTTCGGCGCCGAACTGGTCGCGCTGGTGCAGGAGCACTGCTTCTACCACCTGCAGGCACCGGTGGAACGCGTCACCGGCTGGGACACCCCGTATCCGCACGCGCAGGAATGGGACTACTTCCCGGGTCCGTCCCGGGTCATCGATGCAATGCAGCGCGTGCTGGAGGACTGAACCATGGGACATCACGTCATCAAGATGCCGGACATCGGTGAAGGTATCGCCGAAGTCGAACTGATCACCTGGAAGGTCGAGGTCGGCGGCCCGGTCGCCGAAGACCAGGTCGTGGCCGAGGTCATGACCGACAAGGCCATGGTCGAGATCCCCTCGCCGGTGTCAGGCACCGTGGTCTCGCTGGGCGGCACGCCCGGCCAGATGATGGCCGTCGGCAGCGAGCTGATCCGCCTGGAAGTGGAAGGCGCCGGCAATGCCAGTGCTGCCAGTGCACCGGCTGCTGCCGCGCCGGCCGAACCGGTTGCTGCGCCCAAGGCGGCTGCACCGGCCGCTGCACCTGCCACCGCCGCCGAGGCCGCACCGGCTGCGACGCCGGCCAAGGCCGCCGCTGCCTCCGCACCTGCCTGCGCCGCCAAGCAGGACGCGCGTGGCGCGGTCACCAACGGCGTGCTCAACGCCGGTGAAGCCCCGCTGGCCTCGCCGGCCGTGCGTCGCCGCGCCTGGGACCTGGGCATCGAGCTGCGCTACGTGCCGGCCACCGGCCCGGGCGGCCGCATCCTGCAGGCCGATCTGGATGCCTACGCCGCCGCCGGTGGCAAGGCGCAGCCGGTCGGTGGCAGTGCCGGCGGCAGCAGCTACGCGCGCCGCACCGGCGAGCAGCAGGTGCCGATCATCGGCCTGCGCCGCAAGATCGCGCAGAAGATGCAGCAGTCCTGGACGACCATTCCGCACATCACCTATGTGGAAGAAATCGACGTCACGGAAGTGGAAGCCCTGCGTGCCAAGCTCAACGAACGTTGGGCCAAGGAGCGCGGCAAGCTGACCCTGCTGCCGCTGCTGGCACGCGCCGTGGTGCTGGCCGCACGCGACTTCCCGCAGATGAACGCCCGCTTTGATGACCAGGCCAACATCGTGACCCGCTATGAGGGCGTGCAGCTGGGTATCGCGACCCAGAGCGAGGTCGGCCTGTCGGTGCCGGTGGTCGCGCATGCCGAGTCGCTGGATCTGTGGCAGACCGCCACCGAGATCGCGCGCCTGGCCAATGCCGTGCGCGTGGGCAAGGCGACCCGTGAGGAGCTCTCCGGCTCGACCATCACCATCAGCAGCCTCGGTGCGGTGGGCGGTGTGGTGTCGACCCCGATCATCAACCATCCGGAAGTGGCGATCGTCGGTGTGAACCGCATCATCGAACGCCCGATGTTCCGCGAGGGCCAGGTGGTGGCGCGCAAGCTGATGAATCTGTCGTCTTCGTTCGACCATCGCATTGTCGATGGCATGGATGCGGCCGAGTTCGTGCAGGCGATCCGTACCCGCCTGGAAACCCCGGCCCTGCTGTTCGTGGAGTAAGCGATGTCCAATACCCTTCAAACCCAGTTGCTGATCATCGGCGGCGGTCCCGGCGGTTACATCGCCGGCATCCGCGCCGGCCAGCTCGGCGTCAAGACCATCGTGGTCGAGGGCGTCAATCCGGGTGGCACCTGCCTCAACATCGGCTGCATTCCCTCCAAGGCGCTGATCCATGCCGCCGAGGAATTCGCCAAGGTCACCGCCTATGCCGCAGGCACCTCGCCGCTGGGCATCAGCGTGCAGGCGCCGTCGCTGGATCTGGCCAAGACCGTGGCGTGGAAGGCCGGTATCGTCAAGAAGCTGACCGGCGGCGTCAGCGCGCTGCTGAAGAAGAACGGCGCGCAGCTGATCAAGGGCTGGGCCACGATCGTCGACGGCAAGACCGTCGAGATCGCCGGTGCCGCCGAAGACGGCGGCACGCTGCGCATCACCTGCGAGCACCTGCTGCTGGCCACCGGCTCGGTGCCGGTGGAACTGCCGTTCCTGCCGTTCGGCGGCAAGGTCATCTCCTCCACCGAAGCCCTTTCGCCGACCTCGCTGCCCAAGCAGCTGATCGTCGTCGGTGGCGGCTACATCGGCCTGGAGCTGGGCACGGTGTACCGCAAGCTCGGCTGCGAGGTGACGGTGGTCGAGGCCCAGGAACGCATCCTGCCGGCCTACGACGCCGAGCTGACCAAGCCGGTGGCCACGCACCTGGAGAAGTCCGGCGTGAAGCTGCTGACCGGCCACAGCGTGCTTGGCCTGGCCGACAACGGCCAGCTGCGCGTGCGCGACAAGGACGGTAACGAAATCGCGCTGGACGCCGACCAGATCCTGGTCGCAGTCGGCCGTCGCCCGAAGACCGACGGCTTCAATCTGGAATCGCTGCAGCTGGATCTGACCGGCAAGGCAATCAAGATCGACGACCAGTGCAAGACCTCGATGCGCAACGTGTGGGCCATCGGCGATGTCGCCGGCGAGCCGATGCTCGCGCACCGGGCGATGGCGCAGGGCGAACTGGTGGCCGAGATCGTCAGCGGCAAGAAGCGGCACTTCGTGCCGGCCGCGATTCCGGCGGTGTGCTTCACCGATCCGGAAATCGTGGTGGTCGGGCTGTCGCCGGACGAAGCCAAGGCACAGGGCATCGAGACCAAGGTCGCGCTGTTCCCGTTCGCGGCCAATGGCCGTGCGATGTCGCTGGAATCCACCGATGGCTTCGTGCGCGTGGTCGCACGCAGCAGTGACCACCGCATCCTCGGCTGGCAGGCCGTGGGCGTGCAGGTCTCGGAACTGTCCATCGCCTTCGTGCAGTCGATTGAGATGGGCGCCACGCTGGAAGATATCGCCGGCACGATCCACCCTCACCCGACGCTGGGCGAGGCGGTGCAGGAAGCGGCGCTGCGTGCGTTGGGGCATGCGTTGCATATCTGAGGCATCTGCAAGGCGCTGCTGAGGCATCGGCAGCGCTGGATGTCCAGGCAGGAAAAGAAACGGCCCGCACTGCGGGCCGTTTCTTTGTGTTGCTTCCGGTACGCCCCAACGAGCGGCCGTGGCTGTTGGCTGTGGCGGATGGGCCACCGGCTGTCCATCCCATCCTGCGTAGTGCCGCCGATCCCAATGCTCTCCGCCCTACTGCGCTCCGCCCTCGTGGCTCACGCGCGTCGCGCCCAGAATCCAGGTCATGTCCGAGGTCGACCACGGCACGATGTGCGCAGACCGCGCAGGCAATGGCGCCGCATCCCTGGGCCAGCCATCGATCCCGGCTGCGGCCTGCACCTCGACCGGGCCACTGTCTGCCGGCCAGCGCAGCTCGATCCCGTCCGGGCCCGGCGCCTGCCAACGCAGTCGTGACCAGCGGCCTGCCTCGTCCAGCAGGGGCGCGCCCTCGCCCTGCAGCTGCACATTGCGCACGATTGCCCCGCTCTTGAGCCGTACACGGAGTTCGCGCGTGCCTGCTGGTGCCAGCACGCGCAATATCGCCTGGCCCGTATCGGCATCGTAGGAGCGCTCGAAACGCACCGGCCCTGGCACCGCAATGGCGTCCGCCGTCGTTGCCCAGACAGATGTCAGATCCATCGCAGGAATCGGCAGGCGGGCAGGTTCAGCCTGCGCGCCGCCCAACGCACGCCGGCTCCAGTCAGACAGCTGCGGCAGTGAACTGACGCGGTGGTAGTGCTGGTTGTCTGGGTCCGCAACGAACAGCACCTGGGACAGCTCGGGGTAGCGCGTGCGGTCCGCCTCGGTGAATGACGCGGCGGCCAGTACACCCGCAGCCGCCAGCAACGTCACGAGCGCAGCGATCGCGAACCCGCGTCCACCCTCGGCTATACGTACCCACGGCAGCAGCAATACGGCCAGCCACGCGAACGGCAACGCCAGCACCTCCGGCGTGCCGAAGCCGATCGCCTCGAACAGCTGCAGGGCAAAGTGGAAGACGTGCGCCAGAGCAAACGCGGTGATCACTGCCGCGACAAGGACACGCAATGCGGTCAGCGGCGCGTGTGCCGGCAGCAGCCAGACCACCGCGGCCACCGCCAGCAGCGGCCACAGCAGCAACGGCGCCAGCTCCGGCGCCAGCACCTGCACGGCCGCACCGATGATCCAGGCCACCAGCAAGGCGCCCAGCCGCACGCTTTCACCGCGTGCAGCGGTTCCCGCGCTTGTCCAGGCCAGCAGCGCAACCAGCACGCCCAGCACCAGCCCGATCACATCGAACCCACCCCGCAGTGAGGCGCACGCACCGGCCAGCAGCGCCAGTGCGGCAGCCGGTTTGCGCGCAGCCTTGCAGGCCAGCAACGCACCCAACCCCACCACCACCCCGATGGACAACAGCCCCTCGCCCGCCGCCAGCGTCGAGAATGCCGCCAGCAGGTCGCGATTGATCACCAGCGTGGCATCGCCACCGCCCAGCAACCGGTAAGACACACGCACCGCCAGCGCGACCGACAGCAGTGCCAGCGGCCACCAGGCCACACCACTGACCACGCCGCGCCATCCGCCCAGGTTGAACGTGGCACGCCGTGCGACGACGACAATGACCAGCAGCCCGACCGCCAGCACGCACCAGCCTGACCACACCGGCACGCTGATCATCCAGCCGCCAGGAAGATCGCTGTAGATCGCATCCTGGGTGGAGGTCGGCAGTGTCGCCGAGGTCGCCAGCCGGCGCACCAGCGGCAGCACCTGCGCGCCCATGTGCTGCACGCTGCCCGGGTCGAGATTGGCCACGCTCGCGGTGGCGGCGTGGTAGTCGATCTGGCTGCCGATGATCGCGAAATTGAGCCCCGGAATGCCCTTCTGCGCCGGCACGGTGAAGTCGGTGCCGTTGGGCATGTAGCGGTAGACGAAACCGGTCAGCGAATTGCCCAGCGGCTGCGGCGCGAGTTTGGCGAACATGCCCAGCAGCGCCGCGTTGCCCGGCCCGGTTTCAAACAGCACCGCACGGCCGCTGCTGCCGCGGGCTTCCAGATTGACGACCGTGCCGATACGCGACGACAGCGGATGCGAGGCGAAAAACGCACGCGCGCCAAGCAGGCCGGCCTCCTCCGCATCGGTGAACAGGAAGACCACGTCACGCTGCCGCAGATCGTTCTGCAGCGCACGCGAGATCTCCAGCATCACCGCCACGCCGAGGCCATCGTCGGCTGCGCCGGGCGAATGGGGAACGGTATCGTAGTGCGCCATCAGCAGCACCGCCGGCAGGCTGCGATCGCGGCCCGGCAGCACCGCAACCACGTTCTCGACATTGGCCGCCCGCACACCGCGACCGTCGCCCTTGCCGTACTCGGCAGCCGCCTGGCCACGCTGCACGGATACCTGGAGTCCGGCCTGCTGCAGGTGGTTCACCAATTGGTCGCGAACCCTTGCCGCAGCCGCTGAGCCGGTGGGATGGGGCTCGGCCGCGATCCAGCTCAGGTGCTGCATCGCGCGTGCGGCCGAGAACTCGGTGGTGGCGATGGTGGCTGGCTTTGGCGGCGGGGTTTTCTGCGCGCTCCAGGCGGACCAGGCGGCGATGACGATGCTGAGGAGCAGCAGTGGCAGCGTGTAGCGTGCGACGCCGCGGGATGACCGGAGCGCGCTCATGCGCGCACCCTGTGGTCTAGGTCATTCGCCAGGCTGCAGAGGCGCGGGATAAGGAGCACAGGGGCAATCCAGCAAGGGGACCTTCACAGGATTACAAAGCAATTTCCGATCTGTCAAACAATTTTCTGATCAGCCAAGATGCGGGTTCCCCTCGTGATTCACTGCGGAACTGGGAACGCCGAAGCACCGGTCGAACGCCCAGTTGTAGGCGAACGTATAAAAAGGGATGTAGACGATGAACACAAGGTCCAGTACGAACGCCTGCGTCAACGTGATGCCCAGCCACCATGCGATGAGCGGGACCAGAAAGCACACCAAGGTCAGCTGGAACGCCACGGCATGCAGCACACGTCGGCGTACCGTGCGGGTGCGGTCGCGCTGGCGCCGCTCCCATGCCTCGAACAGGTAGTTGAAGCTCACGTTCCATACCGTGGCTATCCCCGTGATCATCAGCGCCAGCAGTCCGGTCGTGGCCGGTGACTTGCCGGTCAGCACCGTCATGACCATCGTTCCCACCGCGAGTCCCAGAAGCTCATAGCCCCCGACGTAGATCACCTTGCGTTTTACGCCCTGCATCACATCCTCCTGCTTGGTCACTGGCGAAGGGTGTGGATGCTATATTCAGAATCACTGACTGAAAAAGTCATCTCCTTTCAGAATTATTGAAAGATATATGTCCCTCTCCAGCGATGACATCGATCTCTTCCTCGCTGTGGTCGACCACGGCTCCTTCTCCGGCGCGGCCCGCGCGCTGCGTCGGGTGCCCTCCGCAGTGAGCATGGGCATCGCAAACATCGAGGCCGGATTGGGTTATCCACTGTTTGATCGCTCGCGCCGCGAGGCGTTACCGACCGCACAAGCACTGGCCCTGCTGCCCCACGCGCGCTCCGTCGCCAGCAGGTTGCGGCTGTTGCAGATCCATGCCGTGGAGCTTTCGCAGAATCTGGAGAGCACTCTGACCGTCGCTGTCGCCGCCGGCGTTCCGGACCAGACGTTGCTGGAGGCGCTCGCCCGGGTGGGCTGTCGGTACCCTCTGCTGCGGGTGAACCTGCTTCGACTGCCCCAGGACCAGGTTCGCGAGATGCTGCACCAGGAGCGGGCCGATCTGGTCCTGCTGCCCGTCTCCACGGAGGTGGATCGGGAAGAGGCCTTCACCTATGTCACCAACGTTCTTTTCATCGCCGTCGCTTCGGCCACGGCGGACACGCCCGGTCTCCCGGCGGACCTTCGGCGTCTGGAGGATCTCAGCGGCAGCCGCCAGATCGTGGTGGCTGGGCCTGACGACGACGTCGCAGATCGTCGGCTGCTGGTGTCCGACGCCCGCTGGCATGTGGACTCTGTGGAGGCTGCGCTGGGGCTGGTGGAACGCGGTGCTGGCTGGGCCAACCTGCCGGCGGATGTCGTTGAGGTCGCCGTTTCTGCTGGACGCGTGAAAGTGCTGGCGTTCGACAACCTGGAGAACGGCGTGACGATGCCGGTGCACCTGGTGTGGCTGCGCAGGAAGCCGGTGCGACGTGCCGCTGGCGATGTGATCGCGCTGATGCGCGACCACCTCTGACCCCGTACACCCGAAGAGAACAAAAAAGCCCGCATTTCTGCGGGCTTCCGTGTACGTCCGTGTGTCTAGATACCAGCCAGGGCTGGACGCAGACTCACTCCCACTCGATCGTCGCCGGCGGCTTCCCCGAGATGTCATAAACCACCCGCGACACTCCCCGCAGCTCATTGATGATCCGGTTGCTCACCGTGCCCAGGAAGTCATACGGCAGGTGCGCCCAATGCGCCGTCATGAAATCGATGGTTTCCACCGCGCGCAGCGCGATCACCCACTCATACGCACGCGCATCACCGACCACGCCCACCGACTTCACCGGCAGGAACACCGCAAACGCTTGGCTGGTCTTGTCGTACAGATCGGCCTTGCGCAGTTCGTCGATGAAGATCGCATCGGCCTTGGCCAGCAGTTCGGCGTACTCACGCTTCACTTCGCCGAGGATGCGCACGCCCAGGCCCGGACCCGGGAACGGATGGCGGTAGACCATGCTGCGCGGCAGGCCGAGCTCGACGCCGAGGCGACGCACTTCGTCCTTGAACAGCTCACGCAGCGGCTCGACCAGGCCCAGCTTCATGTGCTCCGGCAGGCCGCCGACGTTGTGGTGGCTCTTGATCACGTGGGCCTTGCCGGTCTTGCTGCCGGCCGACTCGATCACGTCGGGGTAGATGGTGCCCTGCGCCAGCCACTTGGCATTCTTCAGCTTGGTGGATTCTTCATCGAAGATGTCCACGAACAGGTTGCCGATGATCTTGCGCTTGGCTTCCGGATCGCTGACGCCTTCGAGCTTGCTGAAGTAGCGGTCCGCTGCATTTACGCGGATCACCTTGACGCCCATGTGCTCGGCGAACATCGCCATCACCTGGTCGCCTTCCTGCCAGCGCAGCAGGCCGGTATCGACGAACACGCAGGTCAGCTTGTCACCGATCGCCTTGTGCAGCAGCGCAGCCACGACGGACGAATCGACGCCGCCGGACAAGCCCAGGATCACTTCGTCATCGCCGACCTGCTCGCGCACGCGGGCGATCTGGTCGTCGATGATGTTGGCGGCGGTCCACAGGGTCTCGCAGCCGCACACATCCACCACGAAGCGGCGCAGCAGCGCCTGGCCCTGCAGGGTGTGGGTCACTTCCGGGTGGAACTGCACGCCGTACCAGCGCTTCTCTTCGTTGGCCATCGCGGCCACCGGGATGCGATCGGTCACGGCGGTGACGGTGAAGCCCGGGGGCGCGACGGAGACGTGGTCGCCGTGGCTCATCCAGACGTTCAACTTCGGCTCGCCACCGTGGTCGCTCAGGCCCTTGAACAGCGCATCCGGGGCGACGACGTTGACTTCGGCATGGCCGAACTCACGCTGGTCGGCCGCTTCGGTGGCACCACCGAGCTGGGCGGCCAGGGTCTGCATGCCGTAGCAGATGCCGAAGATCGGCAGGCCGCTGTCGAACACTTCCTGCGGCGCGGCGGGCGCGCCCGGCAGCGTGGTCGATTCCGGGCCACCGGACAGGATGATGCCCTTGGCGCCGAACGCGGCGATATCGGCCGGGTTGTGGTCCCATGCCCAGATCTCGCAATACACGCCGAGTTCGCGGATGCGGCGCGCGATCAGCTGGGTGTACTGGGCGCCGAAATCGAGGATGAGGATCTTGTCGTTATGGATGTTGGTCATGGTGCCCGGGCAATGCAGGAGTAAATACGGGAAACACAGCGTCGTTACCGGCGGCCGATAGAGAAAGAGGAACGGGAATCAGCTTCCTCGTTCCTCTTTGCTCATGCCGCGTCAGGCGCGGTAGTTCGGCGGCTCTTTGGTGATCTGCACGTCGTGGACGTGGCTCTCACGTTGGCCGGCGCCGCTGATCTTGACGAACTTCGGCTTGCTGCGCATGTCTTCGACGGTGCCGCAGCCCACGTAACCCATGGTGGCGCGCAGGCCGCCCATCAGCTGGTGGATGATGCCGCCGACCGGGCCGCGATACGGCACGCGGCCTTCGATGCCTTCGGGCACCAACTTGTCGGCGCTGGAGGCGTCCTGGAAGTAGCGGTCCTTGGAGCCCTTCTCCATCGCGGCCAGCGAGCCCATGCCGCGGTAGCTCTTGTAGGAGCGGCCCTGGAACAGCTCGGTCTCGCCGGGCGATTCCTCGGTACCGGCCAGCAGGCCACCGATCATGATGGTGGAGGCACCGGCGGCGAGCGCCTTGCCGATGTCACCGGAGTAGCGGATGCCACCGTCGGCGATCAGCGGGATGCGATCCTGCAGCGCCTCGGCGACCAGGTCGATCGCGGTGATCTGCGGCACGCCAACGCCGGCGACGACGCGCGTGGTGCAGATCGAGCCCGGGCCGATGCCGACCTTGACTGCGTCCGCGCCGCTGTCCAGCAGCGCCAGTGCGGCTTCACCGGTGCAGATGTTGCCACCGACAACCTGCACCTGCGGGAAGTGCTTCTTGACCCAGCTGACGCGGTCCAGCACGCCCTGCGAGTGGCCGTGCGCGGTGTCCACCACCAGCACGTCCACCCCGGCGGCGACCAGCGCCTCGACCCGGCGGTCGGTATCGCCACCGACGCCGACGGCCGCGCCGACCAGCAGGCGGGTGGCGGTGTCCTTGGCCGCGTTCGGGTAATCGGTGTTCTTCTGGATGTCCTTGACGGTGATCAGGCCGCGCAGGGCGAACTCATCGTTGACGACCAGGATCTTCTCGATGCGGTTGCGGTGCAGCAGCTGCAGCACTTCATCCGAGGCCGCGCCTTCCTTGACCGTGATCAGCCGATCCTTCTTGGTCATGATGTGGCGGACCGGATCGTCCAGCTCGGTCTCGAAGCGCATGTCACGGTGGGTGACGATGCCGACCAGCTGGCCGCCGCCGTCCACTACCGGCACACCGGAGATGTTGCGCGCCTGGGTCAGGGCCAGCACGTCGCGGATGGTGGTCTCCGGGCCGACGGTGATCGGGTCGCGGATGACGCCGGCCTCGAACTTCTTGACCTTGGCGACTTCGGCAGCCTGCTGCTCGACGCTCAGATTCTTGTGGATGATGCCCATGCCGCCGAGCTGGGCCATGGCGATGGCCAGGCGGGCTTCGGTGACGGTATCCATGGCAGCCGAGAGGATCGGAAGCTTCAGCCGCAGGTCGCGCGTCAGGCGCGTTTCCAGACTGACATCCTTGGGCAGGATGATGGAATGAGCGGGGACGAGGGAGACGTCGTCGTAGGTGAGAGCTTCAGCCTGGATGCGCAGCATCGGCATACCCGAGATGTGGGGAAGCGCGACATTTTACCCTGATTCGGGCGTCTTTGGCAGGGGGCAGGTGCGACGCTGTGTCGCGCCGACGAACCCGGTAGAGCCGACCGTTGGTCGGCTACGCCTGGATCGGGTAGAGCCTGTCGGCGCCGTCTGAGCCCGTAGAGCCGACCGTTGGTCGGCTGCGCCTGGATCGCCCTGCCACCGCGCCAAGAGCAGCCGACCAACGGTCGGCTCTACCAGGGGCGGCAGGTGTCGGTCGGCCCGGAGGCGCGGCCGCGGGAGGTGCCGACCGTGGGGCCGCACAGGGCGGTCAGAACGCCTCGGCGGCCTCGATCGTGTTCTGCATCAACGTGGCCACGGTCATCGGCCCTACCCCGCCCGGGACCGGGGTGATCCAGCTGGCGCGCTGGGCGGCGGCCTCGAAGCCCACGTCGCCGACCAGGCGGCCATCCTCCAGGCGGTTGATGCCCACGTCGATCACCACGGCGCCCGGCTTGACCCACTCGCCCGGGACGATGCCCGGGCGGCCCACGGCGACCACCAGGATGTCGGCGTTGCGCACCGACTGCTCCAGCACGTCCTTGGGGGTGAACTTGTGGCAGCTGGTCACGGTGCAGCCGGCGATCAGCAGCTCCAGGCCCATCGGGCGGCCGACGTGGTTGCTGACGCCGACGATGGTGGCGTTGCGACCGCGCACCGGCTGGTCGGTATGGCCCAGCAGGGTCACGATGCCGCGCGGCGTGCACGGGCGCAGGCCGAACTCGCGCAGGGCCAGATGGCCGACGTTTTCCGGGTGGAAGCCGTCCACGTCCTTGCGCGGGTCGATGCGGTGGATCAGGCGATTGGCGTCCGGGATGCCCGGCAGCGGCAGCTGGACCAGGATGCCGTGGATCTTCGGATCGGCGTTGAGCTGGTCGATCAACGTCAGCAGCTCGGCCTCGGTGGTGCCGGCCGGCAGATCGTAATCAAAGGCTTCGATGCCCACTTTCTCGGCCGCGCGGCGCTTGTTGCGCACGTACACGGTCGACGCCGGATCGCCACCGACCAGCACCACGGCCAGGCCCGGACGGCTGCCACCGGCAGCCAGGCGGGCGTCCACCCGGACCTTGAGGCTGTCCAGCAGGTCTTCGGCGATGCGGCGGCCGTCGAGAATGCGGGCGGAAGAAGCGGTGTCGGAAGTCGGTGAGCTCATCGAGGGCGGCAGGCGTGGGGGCGACGGTCGGCTATTGTCCCTGATTCGGCCCGCCCCGCCCACCGGTAGTGCCGGCCGCTGGCCGGCGCGTGGGATGGGCCCATCTGGGTGCCGGCCAGCGGCCGGCACTACCGGAGCCTCATTCCTCTTCCGGCACCTCGTCCGCGTTGAGCGTGCGCGCTTTGCGCTTGGGCGCGGTGAACGGGGTCGGCGTGGGCACGCCGGGCAGCGCCGTGCCGAACACCATGTGCGCCCCGGCGCGCAGGTCTCCGCCCGCCATCTCCAGCTCGAAGCGTTCCGCATCACGCTCGCGGATCTGCTCGGCGATCTCACGCGCATCGTCCGGATCGGCACCCAGCTCCATCAACGCGGCCTGGCCGAACTGCAGCGCCGACTCGAAGGTCTCGCGGATCTGGAAGTCCACGCCGGCATGGATCAGGCGCAGCGAATGCTCGCGATCGAACGAGCGCACCAGCAGCTTGGCCTGGGGGAACTCGTGGGTGACCAGCTCGACGATGCGATCGGCATCCTGGTCGCTGTTGACGCACACCGCGATCGCACGCGCCGACCCCGCGCCGGACGCATGCAGTACATCCAGCCGGGTACCGTCGCCGTAGTAGATCTTGAACCCGAAGCGCTCGGCGTTGTGGATCATGTCCACGTCGTTGTCGATGATGGTCACATCCACATCGCGCGCCAGCAGCGACTGACTCGCCACCTGGCCGAAGCGACCAAAGCCGATCAGCAGCACGCTGCCGGACAAGCCGTCGGCTTCTTCGACGCCATCGAGCGAGACTTCCCGGTCCGGCATCAGCTTGTCGTGCAGCAGCACGAACAGCGGCGTCAGCGCCATCGAAAGCACCACGATCGCGGTCAGATTGGCATTGACCTGTACGTCGATCACACCGGCCACCGCCGCGGCGGAGAACAGCACGAAGGCGAACTCGCCGCCCTGCGCCATCACCACGCCACGGTCCAGCGCCTGCCGATGATCACTGCCCAGGATGCGCGCGACCACGTAGATGCAGACCGCCTTGGCCAGCATCAGCGCGAACACGCCGGAGACGATCAGCGGCCAGTTGTTGACCACGACGGTGAGGTCCAACGCCATGCCGACGCTGAGGAAGAACAAGCCGAGCAGGATGCCGCGGAACGGCTCGATGTCCGCTTCGATCTGGTGGCGGAAGGTGGATTCGCTGAGCAGCACGCCCGCGAGGAACGCGCCCATCGCCATCGACAACCCACCCAGCTGCATCAGCAGCGCGGCGCCGAGCACGACCAGCAGGGCAGCGGCCGTCATCACCTCGCGCGCCTTGGCGGCGGCGAGGATGCGGAACAACGGATTGAGCAGGAAGCGGCCGACCAGCACCAGGCCGACGATCGCACCGGCAGCGATACCCACGGTGACCCAGCGCGAGCTCTCGCCCGCATCACTGTGCACCGGCGCCATGAACGCGACCACCGCCAGCAGCGGCACGATCAGCAGATCTTCGAACAGCAGGATCGAGACGATCTTCTGGCCGGTCGGCAGCGCGATGTCGCCGCGTTCGGCGAGCAGTTGCATCACCACCGCGGTGGAGGTCAACACGAACCCGGCGGCGCCGATGAAGGCCACCGGCAAGGGGAAGCCGAGCAGCATGCACACGCCGGTCAGCACCGCGCCGCAGACCACGATCTGCAGCGTGCCCAGGCCGAAGATCTCGTTGCGCAGACTCCACAGGTGCGAGGGCCGCATCTCCAGGCCGATCACGAACAGGAACATCACCACGCCGAGCTCGGCGGTATGCAGGATGGCCTGCGGATCGGAGAACCAGCCGAACCCGAACGGGCCGATGGCCAGGCCCGCGGCGAAATAGCCCAGCACCGAGCCCAACCCGAGCCGGCGGAACAGCGGCACCATGACCACTGCCGCGCCCAGCAGAGCGACGACTTTCACCAGTTCACTGGCACCTGCTTCCACCGCCATGCGGTTGTTTCCCCGGACTACACAAGATGGGTCAACGATAGGGCAAAGCGGTGGAGGGCAATAGCGCGGATGATGCGTTTTATCGTGCTGAATTCAGAACGATATTGAATCTGGATGCCGCATCGTCCCGAAATCGCCACCGAACCCACCGGTAGAGCCACGCCACGCGTGGCTGCGCTCACCCGGCGGCCCCTCGCCAACGACGGCATCCACGCATAGCGTCCCGGCGAACCGCATCCACGCATGGCGTGGATCTACGCGCCTCACGGACAGATCGAGCAGCCACGCATGGCGTGGATCTACACCCTGCCTCTCAGTCGCTGCAGAACGCGGCGTAATCGATGTACCCAGGGAATGCTTGCCCGGGCGCGCAGAGCGGACAGGCCGGGTCCGGCCTGAGCCGCGTCTCGCGGAAGCGCATGCCCAGCGCATCGAAGGTCAGCAGGCGTCCGATCAGTGGCTCGCCGATGCCGAGCAGCAGCTTGAGCACTTCGGTGGCCTGCAGCAGACCGACCATGCCCGGCAGCACGCCCAGGACACCGGCCTCCGAGCAGTTGGGCGCGAACTCGGGCGGCGGCGGCTCCGGGAACAGGCAGCGGTAGCACGGCGCAGTGCCACGCTGGCGACCGGCATCGAACACACTGACCTGGCCGGAAAAGCGCTCCACCGCGCCATACACCAGCGGGATGCCGTGCTGGAGGCAGGCATCGTTGAGCAGATAACGCAGCGGGAAGTTGTCCGAGCCATCCAGC
Organism: Stenotrophomonas sp. TWI809; assembly: GCF_039673205.1. NCBI lineage: Bacteria > Pseudomonadati > Pseudomonadota > Gammaproteobacteria > Lysobacterales > Lysobacteraceae > Stenotrophomonas > Stenotrophomonas sp. TWI809. The sequence continues at coordinate 359,863 of NZ_JBDJLE010000001.1, forward strand.
ACCACGTCGACCCCCTCGAGCAGCGCATCGACGTTGTCCGAGGTGACCCGCGCCTGCACGGCCTCCACATCCAGCGAAGGATTGAGCGCGAGCAGGCGCGCGCGGGCGGAGCGCACCTTGGGCTCGCCGACGCTGGCATCGGTATGGATGATCTGCCGATGCAGGTTGCTGCGATCCACCACGTCGTCGTCGGCGATGCGCAGGTGCCCTACCCCGGCCGCGGCCAGGTAGAAGCTGGCCGGTGCGCCCAGACCGCCGGCGCCGAGCACCAGCACGCGCGAGGCGAGCAGCGTCTTCTGGCCCTGGACACCCACCTGCGGCAACAGCAGATGACGCGAGTACCGTTCGTTGAAATCGCGCTCGGCGTCGCTCTGCATCGGCTGCACCAACGGCAGCCCGTCAGCGCGCCACGCGGACGTGCCGCCGTGGACGGAGGCGACATGCGTATAGCCGAGACCGGCCAGGACGTTCGCGGCCTCCATCGAGCGCTTGCCGCTCTGGCAGATCAGGACGACCTCGCGGTCGATGGCCGGCAGGTGCGTGCCGGGTTCGGCCTGGAGATCGCCCGTGGCGATGCCGAGGGCGCCTTCGGCCATGCCGGTGGCACGCTCGTGCGCCTCTCGGACGTCGACCAGCAGCGCGCCCTGGGCGAGGCGTTCGCGGGCCTGCGCAGGGGTGAGTTCGGGGATAGTGCTCATGCGGGGATTATCGCGCACGGGCGCGCCGGCCGCCGGTTCGTCCGGGTTGCCGGCCAGCGGCCGGCACTACCGCTGCGTGCGGCCACTGGCCGGCAGCCCCAATGAAAAGAGCCGGCTTGCGCCGGCTCTTTCTGCATCACTTGCCCTTGACGTGCTTGATCAAGCGGCGTTTGCGCTTGAGCTGACGTTCGGTGAGCACGTTCTTCTTGCCCTCGTACGGGTTCACACCCTCGCGGAAGATGAACTGCACGGGCGTGCCGACCAGCTTGAAGCGCTTGCGGAAGAAGTTCTCCAGATAGCGCTTGTACGACTCCGGCAGGTCTTTCAGACGGGTGCCGTGGACGATGAAGGTCGGCGGGTTGGAACCGCCCGGATGCACGTAGCGCAGCTTGGACACGTGACCACGGATCGCCGGCGGCGGGTTGGTCTCGTAGGCCGTTTCCAGCGCCTTGTTGACTTCGCTGGTGCTGAACTCATGCGTCGCCGAGGCATGCGCGGCGTGGATGCAGCGGAACAGCTCACGCAGGCCCGAGCCGTGCTTGGCCGAGATGCGCACCACTTCGGCCCACGGCACGAAGCCGAGCTTGCGCGACACCAGTGCTTCAGCCTGCTCGCGCTGGTAATCGGTCAGGCCATCCCACTTGTTGATCGCCACCACCAACGCACGGCCGGCATCGAGCACCGCACCCAGCACGCTGGCGTCCTGATCGGTGACACCTTCAGAGGCATCGAGCATCAGCACCGCGACCTGGCACTGCTCGATGGCCTGCAGGGTCTTGATGACGCTGAACTTCTCGACCACTTCCTCGACGCGCGCCTTGCGACGCAGGCCCGCGGTATCGATCAGGCGGTACTCGCGCCCGTCACGCTCCATGTCCACCGCGATCGAATCACGGGTGGTACCGGGCACTTCGGAGGCGATCATGCGCTCTTCGCCGAGCAGACGATTGACCAGCGTCGACTTGCCCACGTTGGGGCGGCCGACGAAGGCGATGCGAATGCGGTTCGGATCGGTGTCCAGGGTCTCGGTGGTGCCCTCTTCCGGCAACCGTTCCACGACCTCGTCCAGCAGATCATCCAGGCCCTGACGGTGCGCGGCCGAGACGGTCAGCATTTCGCTGAAGCCGTAACGGGCAAACTCCGAACGCACGGTGTCTTCGTTCATGCCGTCGATCTTGTTGATCAGCAGCAGGGTCGGACGGGCCAGTTTGCGCAGCCAGGACAGGATCTCGTCGTCCATCGGGCCCTCACGGGCATCGACCACGAACAGGATCAGGTCCGCCTCGGCGGCGGCGGCGCGGGCCTGGCGGGCAGTAGCGCCGGCCAGACCTTCTTCTTCACCGGCGATACCGCCGGTATCGACCACCAGGAACGGGTGGTCTTCATCAAGACGACAAACACCGTAATTACGGTCCCGGGTCACGCCGGGCTGGTCATGGACCAGCGCGTCGCGCGTACGGGTAAACGCATTGAACAGCGTGGACTTGCCGACATTCGGCCGTCCAACCAGGGCGACCAAGGGCAGCATCGCGGTAACTCCTTATTGTGCCAACCGGAACGCGGTCAGCTTTCCATCAACGTTCTGCACCAGCAGAATCCCATCGGCAGCTACCGGCTGTGCCAGGAGGGCGTCGCCGCCACTCTTGGCGCGCGCCGCGAACTCACCGTTATCGGTCCGCAACCAGTGCAGATACCCCTTGTAATCACCGACCACAACGTAATCGCCGTGGATGACCGGACCGGTCAGCGAACGACGGGCCAGGCCCGTCTGCGACCACATGGCCGAACCGCTGGCCTTGTCCAGGCCGAACACGCCGCCCTTGTTGTCGGTGACGAACACATTGCTCGAGGTCAGGGCCACGCCACCGGCGCCACCATGATCACGTGCCCACAGCGGACGGCCGGTCGGGCCTTCGATCGCCATGGTCTGGTTCTTGAAACTGCTGACGAACAGCGTATTGCCTTCCAGCACCGGGGCGCCATCGATATCGGCCATGCGCTCCAGCTCGGTACGGCCTTCGCCGGTGCCGACCATCTGGTCCCACAGCGTGCGGCCGTCCTGCATGGCCAGCGCGGCGATGGAACCGTCGTCGTTACCGATGAACAGCACGCCCGGGCCGGCGACGACCGGCGCGTTGCCACGCACGGTCAGTGCCGGCAGCTCGCGCGGGTTGAACCAGCGCTGGGTGCCATTTTCGGCATCCAGGCCGGTCACGCGGCCGTCGTTGCTGCGCACGAACACCATGCCCTGGCCCACGGCCGGCGCGGAGATCACTTCACCCGGCACCTTGGCACGCCACTTCTCAGTGCCGTCGGCCGCGTTCAACGCGATGACTTCGCCATCCAGGGTGCCGATGACGACCAGGCCGTCACCCACGCCCGGGCCACCGGACAGACGCAGCTTGGGCTGCCTCTTCACCTTGGCCGGTTCATAGGTCCAGATCTTCTTGCCGGTCTGCAGGTCGATGGCATGTACGCCACCGTAGATGGCGGCCGCGTACACGCGACCATCGGCGACCACCGGGCCCTGACGGACGCCGATGCGCTTCTCACCCTTGCCGACGTTGGCCGTCCAGATCTTGTCGACCTTGGCGGTGGCATCGAACTTGACCAGCTCGGCCGGCTCCAGCGCCTTCTTGGCCGCCGCATCTTTGCCGGCGAACCAGCCCTTCATCGTGCTGCAGCCGGTCAGGGCCATGCCCAACAGGGCGACCGTGGCAACGCGCTTGATCATGACCATCTGATTCATTACACCGACTCCGCAGGATCGGTGACGGTGCCACCGGCATCCGTCAACTTGGTTTCCAGCAGGCGCCGCTGGGGCGCTGCCACGTCCAGCGTCTTGAGCGCCTTCTCATACTGCTCGCGGGCGGCATCACGCTTGCCCTGCGCCATCAGTGCGTCGCCATGGATTTCCAGGCTGGCGCTGTCGGTTGCGGTGCCGAGCTGCTTGATCGCATCCTCGGTCTTGCCGGTGGCCACCAGCAGGCGCGCAACGCGCTGCTCGATCACCGGCTTGAATTCGGGGTCGGCCTTGATCGCGCGCAGGGTCGCCAGCGCGTCTTCGTTCTTGCCGGCATCGACCTGGGCCTTGGCCAGCTGCAGTGCGGCCAGATCGGCATAGATGTTGGCCTTGCCGCTTTCCAGGTCCTTCACACCCTTGGCGGCCTGCTCCAGATCCTTTTCTTCCAGGCTCTTGAGGACGATCTGGTATTGGACGTTGGCGCCGGCCAGGCTGTTGCTGTGCCGGGTCTGCCACTCTTTCCAGCCCCAGATGCCACCAATCGCGATGGCTACGCCAGCGAGGATGCTGACACCGTTCTTCCGCAGCCAGCCGCGGACGCGTTCACTTTGTTCGTGCTCGTCGAGCAGGTCGTCGATCGCCATGCGTACTCTCGCCCCGCCCATGAGGAGGAGCTATTTGAATTGGATTGGGGAAACGCGGTTCAGTGCGAAACTGGGACCACGGAGCCGTCAGAGGATACCGTAAAGCGTGCCACGTTGGCTCGCTGGTACGGCGAAAGGTCGACGATAGTGCCGGCCTGCTGAACCTCGACCGCCGATGCATTGCCCAGCACCATGCGGGCCACCTGGCCTGGCGGGAAGCTGCGGGTCTCGCCCGACTTGATCAGGGCCTTTTCGACGGTGGTGCCGTCGGGCCCGGAAATATCCACCCAGCTGTCGCCTTTGAACTGCAGGCTCAGGGCGCCGGCCTGCGATGCCGGCGCAGCGGCCGGACGCGGAACCGGGGTCAGCGATGCCAGATACGGCGCCGCCGGTGCCGAAGGCTTGGCCGCTTCGACCGCCACCGGTGCGGCCGGGTCCGGGGTGTCGCCACCGGCCACCGGTACCGCCGCCGGGATCACATCCAGCGAGGCGGTGTTCGGGGTGGTCGCCGTGCCATCGAAATGGCCGCGGGTGGCGAACCAGACCGGCACGGCCAGAACGGCGGTGATGCCGACATACAGGACACGACGCCCCAGGCTCTCGGCAATGCGCCGGGCCCGCGGGGTATGGGTGTGGCTGACCAGCTGCGGCGGCACGATCGGCCCGATATGCGCCTGCTCGAGGATCTCGCCGATGTCCACCTTGAGCAGGCGGGCATAACTGCGCAGCTGGCCGCGGACGAAGACCGGCGCGCCGAGACGCTGCCACTGTTCTTCTTCGAGGGACTTGAGTACCTGAACCGGCATATGCAGCTGCTGCCCCACCGCCTCCAGGGTCAGTCCGGCCGCTTCCCGGGCCTGGCGAAGACGAGCTCCGCAACCGGCCGCAGTATCAAAAGCGTTCACAGTCTGGTCATCAATCACAATGCTTCAACCCCGGGGATTAGGTGCCGCATCCTGCGGAAATTCGTCATGAATTCGCTGCAGATAGCGACCGGATGCCACGCTGTCGCCAAGCCGCGCCTCGATTTGAGAGGCAAGTTGTAACACGGAACGTGTGGCCGGTGCAGCCGTCAAACGCCGTTGCGAAAAGGCCCGGGCCTCGAAATAGCGCCCTTGGGCGTACTCGTTGCGGGCCATCGACTCCAGCGCATAGGCATTGACGGGATCTATCTCAAGCGCCCGTCGCAGGTCCGGCACCGCCCGTTCGGGCTGGCCTGCGTCCAGCGCACAGCCACCGGCATTGGCCAGGGCGGACGCCGGCGTGGTGTAGCCCGGCGCCTGAAGCGCCCGGTCGAACCAGACCAGCGACTCGGCCGGCCGGCCATGAGCACATAGCCACGCGCCATAATTGTTGAGGACGTCGCCGCGCTCCGGGCCCAGCTCGGCGGCCTTGGCGTACAGCTGGCCGGCCTCGGCCTCGTTGCCGCGCTGGGCGGCGATGGCCGCCAGCAGCATGTAGGCCTCGGGACGCCGCGCATCGATCTTCATGGCCGCCCGCACCCGCTTCTCGGCGGCATCCGGGGCACCTGCGCGCAGCGATTCGCCAGCCAGGACCATCTGGTCCTGGTAGTTCACGCGCTTGCGGATCTCAGGGTTGTCCCGGGCCTCATAGGTCGGCGCGACCTCAAGGGGCCCGGACGGCGGTTTGATGCCTTGCTTGCCACAGCCGACCACTGCCAGCGCGAGGAAAACAACGGCTGGCAATCGGCAATCAGGCAGCCGCATCCCGGCCTTTCCCGTCCTGCAGCGTTTTATTGAACTCGGCCTGGCGGCGCGTGCGATCCATGACCTGGCCCTTGAGCTGGCCGCAGGCGGCATCGATGTCGTCGCCACGGGTGCGTCGCACCATCGTCAGCACCTTCGCATCGAGCAGGATCTTCTGGAAGGCGCGGATGTCGGTTTCGCCGGAGCGCTCATAGCGCGTGCCCGGGAATGGATTGAACGGAATCAGGTTGACCTTGCCCGAGTTCGAGGCCTGTACGGCGTTGTCGAACTGGCGCATCAGCCGCGCCAGCTGGCGGGCGTGCTCGGGCTGGTCATTGATGCCCTTCATCAGGGTGTATTCGAAGGTGACCGATTCGCGGCGCTTGTTGGCGCGCAGGTAACGTGCGCACGAGGCCATCAGCTCGACGATCGGGTACTTCTTGTTGAGCGGGACCAGGGTCTCGCGCAGTGCATCGTTGGGCGCATGCAGCGACACCGCCAGCGACACGTCACTCTCGGTGGAGAGGCGGTCGATCTGCGGCACCAGGCCGGAGGTGGACAGCGTCACGCGCTTGTTGGCCAGGCCATAGCCCAGATCGTCGCGCATCACGCTCATGGCGCGCACGACGTTGTCGAAATTCATCAACGGCTCGCCCATGCCCATCATCACCACATTGGTGAGACGACGCTGCTTGTGCGGGATGTTGCCCAGATGGCGCGCCGCGACCCACACCTGGCCGATGATCTCGGCGGTGGACAGGTTGCGGTTGAAGCCCTGGGTGGCGGTCGAACAGAAGGTGCAGTTCAGCGCGCAGCCGACCTGCGACGATACGCACAGCGTGCCGCGGTTCTTGTCCGGGATGTAGACCGCTTCAATCGCGTTCTTGCCGTCGGTGCCCATGGCCAGCAGCCACTTGTGGGTGCCATCGGCGGAGGGCTTGTCGAACACGATGTTCGGAACCAGCACCTCGGCATGCTGCTTGAGCTTGGCGCGCAACGCCTTGCCGAGGTCGGTCATGTCATCGAAATCGGTGACGTAGTGATGGTGGATCCACTTCATCACCTGGTGGGCACGGTAGCGCGCTTCGCCGAGTGTCTCGGCGAAGAAGCGCTCCAGACCCTCGCGATCGAGGTCGAGCAGGTTCTGCTTGGCCACAGCCGGGCTCGAGACGAGCACGGATGGGATGGCGGTTGGCTGTACGACCTCGTTCACGGCATCACTCTCAGCGCGAGACGACTTCAGTCGCGGCGAAGAAGTAGGCGATTTCGATCGCGGCATTCTCAACCGAGTCCGAGCCGTGGGCGGCATTGGCATCGATGGATTCAGCGAAGTCGGCGCGGATGGTGCCTGCGGCGGCTTCCTTCGGGTTGGTGGCGCCCAGCAGGTCGCGGTGGGCCAGCACGGCGTTCTCGCCTTCCAGCGCCTGGATCATCACCGGGCCGGAGATCATGAACTCGACCAGCGCGTTGAAGAACGGACGCTCGCGGTGCACGGCGTAGAAGCCTTCGGCTTCACGGCGCGACAGCTGCTTGTACTTGGCGGCGACGACCTTCAGGCCGGCCTTTTCAAAGCGGGCGTAGATTTCGCCGATGACGTTCTTGGCGACGGCGTCCGGCTTGATGATGGAAAGGGTGCGCTCCAGCGCCATGGGAATACTCCGTTGGGCGGGCCACTTGATCGGCCCGAGGTTAACATGAAAAAAACCCGCGTCAAAACGCGGGCTTAGCCTGATATACGTGCGCCAATTCTAACGTGTCCTCCCCATCTCCGGTAGTGCCACGCCTTGCGTGGCAGGCTTGGACCGCATGGGATCGCTCGCCCCGTTCAGGGAATGAAGGGTTGCCGGCCAGCGGCCGGCACTACCGAGCGGGCGGATGAACGGACGCCCATTTCTGCTGCGCCGCACAATGCGATGCCGCAGCCGCAGGTCTAATATCAAACAATCGTTTGATTGAACTGCCCTGCCCCATGGCCAAACCTGCCCACTTCTCCACCAAGGACCGCATCCTCGGCGCCGCTGAAGAACTGTTCGCCCTGCACGGGTTCGCGGGCACCTCGCTGCGCCAGGTCACCAGCCAGGCCGATGTGAACATCGCCGCGGTCAACTACCACTTCGGCTCCAAGGAGAACCTCGTCAACGAGGTCTTCCGCCGCCGCATGGACGAGATGACCTCGGCCCGCCTTGCCCAGCTGGAGGCTGCACGCCGTGAGCACCCCGGCGCGCTGCGCCCGGTGCTGGCCGCCTTCGTCGAGCCGGCGCTGGCGATGGCCCAGGACCGCCAGACCGGCGGCGCGTTCGTGCGGGTCATCGCCCGCGCCTACGCCGAAAAGAACGACAACCTGCGCAAGTTCCTGTCCGACCATTACGGCCACGTCCTGCGCGACTTCGGCAAGGCGATCTCCGCCTGCGTGCCGGAGCTGAGCAAGGAGGAGCTGTACTGGCGCCTGGATTTCCTCGCCGGCTCGCTGACTTACGCGATGGCCGACTTCGGCCTGATCAAGCGACCCGCCGGTGTCACCGAAGCGGCGCATCGTGCCCATGCCGCCCAGGAACTGATTCATTTCGCCGAAGCCGGATTCCGCGCCAGCGGGGCCTCGAGCGCTTCGACGACCTCCCTTTCCACCCCGTAGAGCCGGGCGTTGACCGGCTTCCAGACAACCAAAGGCTTATCGACATGTCCAATTCCCTGCTAGTCCGCCGTGCCGCCGTGCTGGGTGCCGGCGTCATGGGTGCCCAGATCGCCGCCCACCTGACCAACGCCGGCGTCGACACGGTGCTGTTCGACCTGCCCGCCAAGGAAGGTCCGGCCGATGGCATCGTGCTCAAGGCGATTGCCAACCTGGGCAAGCTCAGCCCTGCCCCGCTCGCCAGCAAGTCCTACGCCGAGGCGATCACGCCGGCCAACTACGAAACCGGCCTGGAGCAGTTGAAGGACTGCGACCTGATCATCGAGGCCATCGCCGAACGGATGGACTGGAAGCAGGACCTGTACAAGAAGATCGCCCCGTTCGTGGCCGATCACGCCGTGCTGGCTTCCAACACCTCGGGCCTGGGCATCAACAAGCTCGCCGACGTACTGCCAGAACAGCTGCGCCACCGCTTCTGCGGTGTGCATTTCTTCAACCCGCCGCGCTACATGCACCTGGCCGAGCTGATCCCGGCGACCACCACCGATGCCTCGGTGCTGGAAGGCCTGGAAGCGTTCCTGGTCACCACCCTGGGCAAGGGCGTGGTGTACGCCAAGGACACCCCGAACTTCATCGGCAACCGCATCGGCGTATTCTCGATCCTGTCCACCATCCACCATACCCAGGAATTCGGACTGGGCTTCGATGAAGTGGACGGCCTGACCGGCCCGCTGGTCGGCCGCCCGAAGTCCGCCACCTACCGCACCTCCGACGTGGTCGGCCTGGACACCATGGCCCACGTGATCAAGACCATGGGCGACACTCTGCCCAACGATCCGTGGCATGAATTCTTCAAGTCGCCGAAGTGGCTGGACGCGCTGATTTCCAAGGGCGCGCTCGGCCAGAAGACCGGTGCCGGCATCTTCCGCAAGGTCGGCAAGGACATCGTGGTGCTGGACCTGGAGAAGCAGGACTACCGCCCCGCCGACCGCACCGCCGCACCGGAAGTGGTCGAGATCCTGAAGATCAAGAACCCGGCCGAGAAGTTCGCCAAGCTGCGCGAAAGCCAGCACCCGCAGGCGCAGTTCCTGTGGGCGACCTTCCGCGACCTGTTCCACTACAGCGCCTACCACCTGGCCGACATCGCCGAAACCGCGCGCGACGTCGATCTGGCCATCCGCTGGGGCTACGGCTGGTCGCTCGGCCCGTTCGAAACCTGGCAGGCTGCCGGCTGGAAGCAGGTCGCGCAGTGGATCGCCGATGACATCGTGGCCGGCAAGAGCATGAGCAGCGCACCGCTGCCCGATTGGGTGTTCGACGGCCGCGACGGCGTGCACGCCGCCGAAGGCAGCTACAGCCCATCGCGCAATGCCAAGCTGCCGCGTTCGGCGCTGCCGGTGTACCAGCGCCAGCGCTTCCCGGATCCGCTGCTGGGCGAGACCTTCAGCCCGGGCGAAACCGTGTTCGAGAACGACGGCGTGCGCATGTGGCACGACGGCGACGGCATCGCGGTGGTCAGCTTCAAGACCAAGATGAACACTGTGTCCGACCACGTGCTCAACGGCCTGCAGGAAGCGATCAAGCGCGCCGAGCAGGACTACAAGGGCCTGGTGATCTGGCAGCAGAAGGAACCCTTCTCCGCCGGCGCCGATCTGTCCGGTGCGCTCGGCCTGCTGCAGGCCGGCAAGGTGGACCAGTTCGAAGAGATGGTGCACAACTTCCAGCGCACCAGCCAGGCGATCAAGTATTCGCTGGTGCCGGTGGTGACCGCGGTGCGCGGCCTGGCCTTGGGCGGTGGCTGCGAGTTCCAGATGCACAGCGCCAAGAGCGTGGCCGCGCTGGAAAGCTACATCGGTCTGGTTGAAGCGGGCGTGGGTCTGCTGCCGGCCGGTGGTGGCCTGAAGGAACTGGCCGTGCGCGCCTCGCAGGCCGCCGGTCCAGGCGGTGACGTGTTCGCCGAGCTGAAGAAGACCTTCGAAACCGTCGCGATGGCCAAGGTCTCCAACTCGGCGGTCAACGCCAAGGAACTGGGCCTGATGCGCGCGACCGACAAGGTGGTGTTCAACAGCTTCGAGACGCTGCACATCGCCAAGGCCGAAGTGCTGGCGCTGGCCGAAGGTGGCTACCGTCCGCCGATGCCGGCCCGCCGCATCCAGGTCGCCGGTGACGTCGGCATCGCCACGTTCAAGATGATGCTGGTCAACATGCTGGAAGGCCGCTTCATCAGCCCGTACGACTACGAGATCGCCGTGCGCATCGCCACCGTGCTGTGCGGTGGCGAAGTGGATCGCGGCACGCTGGTGGACGAAGAGTGGCTGCTGACGCTGGAGCGCAAGCACTTCGTCGAACTGGCCCAGCAGGAAAAGACCCAGGCCCGCATCGCGCACATGCTCAAGACCGGCAAGCCGCTGCGCAACTGACCCTTTTAGAGAGATCACTGCAATGACCAAGCAAATCCAGGACGCCTACATCGTCGCCGCCACCCGTACCCCGGTGGGCAAGGCGCCCAAGGGCGTGTTCCGCAATACCCGTCCCGACGACATGCTGGCCCATGTGCTCCGCTCCGTGGTCGCACAGGCGCCGGGCATCGACCTCAACCGCATCGATGACGCGATCATCGGCTGCGCGATGCCGGAAGCCGAGCAGGGCATGAACGTGGCCCGCATCGGCGTGCTGCTGGCCGGCCTGCCGGACACCATCGCCGCGCAGACCGTCAACCGCTTCTGCTCCTCCGGCCTGCAGGCCGTGGCCATGGCCGCCGACCAGATCCGTCTGGGCAATTCGGACCTGATGCTGGCCGGTGGTACCGAGTCGATGTCGATGGTGCCGATGATGGGCAACAAGATCGCCATGGCACCGAGCGTGTTCGACAACGACCACGTCGCCATCGCCTACGGCATGGGCATCACCGCCGAGAAGGTCGCCGAAGAATGGAAGGTCTCGCGTGAGGAGCAGGACGCCTTCGCCCTCGCCTCGCACCAGAAGGCCATCGCCGCGATCCAGAACGGCGAGTTCAAGGACGAGATCAGCCCGTACGACGTGCGCACCCGCCAGCCGGACCTGGCCGACGGCCGCCGCATCATCACCCGCGACACGATCGTGGATACCGACGAAGGCCCGCGCCTGGATTCCTCCGCTGAAGGCCTGGCCAAGCTGCGCCCGGTGTTCCGCAACGGCCAGTTCGGCGGCACGGTCACCGCCGGCAACTCCTCGCAGATGAGCGATGGCGCCGGTGCGGTGCTGCTGGCCTCCGAGCAGGCGATCAAGGACTACGGCCTGACCCCGCTGGCCCGCTTCGTCAGCTTCTCGGTCGCCGGTGTGCGCCCCGAAGTGATGGGCATCGGCCCGATCGCCGCGATCCCCAAGGCGCTCAAGCAGGCCGGCCTGACCCAGGACCAGCTGGACTGGATCGAGCTCAACGAAGCCTTCGCCGCACAGTCGCTGGCGGTGATCCGCGATTGCGGCCTGGACCCGTCCAAGGTCAACCCGCTGGGCGGCGCGATCGCCCTGGGCCACCCGCTGGGCGCCACCGGCGCGATCCGCACCGCCACCCTGTTGCACGGCCTGCGCCGTCGTCAGCAGAAGTACGGCATGGTGACCATGTGCATCGGCACCGGCATGGGCGCGGCGGGTATCTTCGAATCGCTGTAAGGCATTGATCGGTGCCGGCCCACGGGTCGGCGCCGATCCGGCGGATAACCGGCCCCACCGGTGGCACCAATGCAACGGGTATCACCGGTCCAACCGGTGGCACCAATGCAACGGGTAGGCACCGACCGTTGGTCGGTGCACGGTCGGAAACGAAAAGGGCAGCCTCGCGGCTGCCCTTTTCTGTTCTGCCGGGAGCCGGCCAGCGGCCGGCACTACCACAGCTGCTTGAAGAGCCGGCCAGCGGCCGGCACTACCGCCTCTGCATCGCGCGGCGGCAGCTCGTCCTCAGCCTTCAGCCAGCATCTTCTGCAGCACTTCGCGCGCCGGACCGGCCAGCTTCTCGTTGTCGAGCGCAAAGCGGATCGTGGCTTCGACCAGGCCCAGATGGGTGCCGCAGTCGAAGCGACGGCCTTCAAAGCGGAACGCGTCGACACGTTCGGTCTTGAGCAGCTCGGCGATCGCGTCGGTCAGCTGGATCTCGCCACCTGCACCGGTCCCGGTTGCTTCGAGCAGCTCGAAGATCTTCGGGCTGAGCACGTAACGGCCGACCACGGCCAGGTCGCTCGGGGCATCTTCGGGCTTGGGCTTTTCGACGATGGCACTGATCCTGCCCTGGCGGCCGTCGAAGGCTTCTGTGGCCACGATGCCGTAGCTGCCGGTCTTGTCATGCGGTACGTCTTCGACCGCGATGATGCTGGCGCCGGTGGCTTCGTTGGCGTCGGCCATCTGCTTGAGCGCACCGTTGCCGCGGTTCCAGATCAGATCGTCCGGCAGCAGCACGGCGAACGGCTCGTCACCGACAATCGCCTTGGCGCACAGCACCGCATGGCCCAGGCCCAGCGCTTCAGCCTGGGTCACGAACACGGCGCGCACGCCATTGGGCAGCACATGGCGAACCAGTTCGAGCTGCTCCTGCTTGCCGGCGCGCTCGAGTTTCTGCTCCAGCTCGTAGGCCTTGTCGAAATAATCTGCGACCGCATGCTTGTAGCGGTTGGTGATGAAGATCAGCGTGTCACAGCCCGCCTCGATCGCCTCATCCACGGCATATTGGATCAACGGCCGATCAATGATCGGCAGCATTTCCTTCGGAACGGTTTTGGTAGCCGGAAGGAATCGCGTTCCCAACCCTGCGACAGGAAATACCGCCTTGCGAATACGCTTGCTCATCAGAACCTAGTGGCCTCACGCGCCGGAAAGGCGAGCACTTTAGCAGAACTGACGTGATCGTCCTGTTGCAGCGGAGAAAATTCCGGCATGGTCGCAAACAGAATGCTGTTGATCGCATCAGTATCGTAGCTGGCAATCGCCTCGCGCAGTTTCGGCACATTGGCCAATACCTGTTCGCGCGCGAACGTGCGTACGCCGGCCTCGAGAATCTTCGGGTGCGCGGTCGGACGATAATCTTCGTCGGAATAGAACAGCGTTTCGTGCAGTTTCTCGCCCGGGCGCAGGCCCGTATAGACGATGGCGATGTCCTTGTACGGCTGCTTGCCGGCCAGGCGGATCATCTGCTCGGCCAGCACGCGGATCGGCACCGGCTCGCCCATGTCCAGCGTATAGATCGCCCCATGCGAGGCCGACGCGGCCGCCTGCAGGATCAGCTGACAGGCCTCGGGAATGGTCATGAAGTAGCGGGTGACTTCCGGGTCGGTCACGGTGACCGGGCCACCCTTGAGAATCTGCTCGCGGAACACCGGCACCACGCTGCCGGCCGAGGCCAGCACGTTGCCGAAGCGCACGGTCACGAAACGGGTGTGGCTGGTCTTCTGGTCCAGGCTCTGGCAGATCATCTCCGCGTAGCGCTTGCTGGCACCCAGGGCGTTGACCGGATCGACCGCCTTGTCGGTGGAGATGAAGACGAAATGCTCGATGCGCGCTTCGACGCAGGCACGCGCCACCGTTTCGGTGGAGAGGATGTTGTTGCGCACCGCCTCGCGGAGCTGGCGCTCCAGCACCGGCACCTGCTTGTAGGCGGCGGCATGGAAGACCGAGTCCACCCGTGACAGCGACAGCGCATGGCGGATCACCGCGGGGTCGCCGCAGTCACCCAGCACCGCTTCCACCACCAGATCCGGGAAGCTGCGCTGCAGCTCGGCCTCGATGGTGAGCAGGAGCAGCTCGCTCATCTCCACCAGGACGATGCGCCCTGCCCCGTGGCGTGCACACTGGCGGCACAGCTCCGAACCGATCGAACCGCCCGCGCCGGTGACCAGCACGGTGCGCCCGCCCAGCCAGCCACGGATCAGCGCCCAGTCCGGCAGGATCGGCTTGCGGCCGAGCAGGTCCTCGATCGCCACTTCCTTGAGCTCACCCGGCAAGGAATGACCCAGCAGGATGTCGTTGAGCTTGGGCACCATCCGGAACGGCACGCCGGTGCTTTCGCAGATGGCCACCACCCGCTGCATGCCCACGGCATCCAGCGAGGGAATGGCGATCACCAGCAGCTTGGCGGCGGTCTCGCGGACCACGGCCGGGGCATCTTCCAGGGTGCCAAGGATCGGCAGGCCCTGCAGCTTGGCGCCCTGCAGGTGAGGGGCGTCGTCGAGCAGGCCGACCGGCTCGAAATCACCCGAGCGGCGCAGGTCGCGGACCAGGGCCTCGGCCGCCTGGCCGGCACCCAGGATCAGCACACGGCGCGCGGTGACGTCGGACTGCAGCGCCTGATAGTCCTTCCATGCGCGGTACAGCAGGCGCGGCGCGCCCAGCAGCGCGGACAGCGCGAAGGGGTAGATGACCAGCACCGACATCGGCACGCCTTCAAAGCGCTTGTACGCCAAGGCCACCACGATGGCGAGCAGGCCGATGAAGCTGGCTTTGAAAATATTGAGCAGATCGGCGACGCTGGCAAAGCGCCACAGGCCGCGGTACAGGCCCACCCGCCAGAACACCACGGCCTGGATGACCAGCACCAGCGAGGTGTCGATGTTCCACAGCGGCAACGCCGGCGCGTCGACCAGCATCGAGTAGCGTCCGGCGTGCAGCAACTGCCAGCACGCCCAGACCATGAACAGGTCGTGGGCGACGATGGCCGCGCGGGGCATCAAGCCGGTAAGTCGGTCCTGCCAAGGCGTCATAAACAACGTAATCCTTCTAGTTGCGCATTCCCTTGCGCAGGAGCAGCCAAAGGCCGGACGCGAAGATCAACCACGCGATGGCCACGGCAGCCTCCCACCTCGGCTGCAAATTCGTGCATGCATTAAACACTGCCGCACTGAATATTCCAAAAACAAGATACATCCCGGTGACGAAAGTGTGGCTTGCACCACCTTTCACCGCGCGCTGATAGAGATGCTGCGTGTGGGGTTCCATCCAGCGCTGTCCGGACAGGATGCGCGAAAGCAATGTGAAGCCTGCGTCCACAAGAAAGGCCGAAAGCGGCACCAGCAACAGCAGCCAGTGGATATCGGTGCGCACGCTGACCAGACAGACCAGCGCCGCGATCGCATAGCCCAGCGCCCCGCTGCCCACGTCACCCATGAAGATGCGCGCCTTCGGGTAGTTGAACGGCAGGAAGCCCAGGCAGGCCAGCCCCAACACCACGCCGGCCAGCCCGTAAGGTGGCGGCAGGACAAGGGCGAACGCGAGACCGGCCAGGATCGCCTGCGTGGTGGCTATCCCGTTGATCCCATCCATGAAGTTCCAGATGTTGATCAACGAAGTGGCAAACAACAGCGCCAGCAGCGCCTGCCAGGGATTGCCACTGGCGTGCCAGACCAACCCAGCCAGCAGCGCGGCCGC
This sequence comes from Stenotrophomonas sp. TWI809, assembly GCF_039673205.1. Lineage (NCBI taxonomy): Bacteria > Pseudomonadati > Pseudomonadota > Gammaproteobacteria > Lysobacterales > Lysobacteraceae > Stenotrophomonas > Stenotrophomonas sp. TWI809. Next base: position 375,672 of record NZ_JBDJLE010000001.1, read on the forward strand.
GATGACATGGACCAACAGGCGACGCACCGCCGGCAGCGGCCGATGGTCGTCCCACCAACCGATGCCCGCGACCAGCACCAGCCCCAGCGCGAATATCGCCAGGGTGAGTCCGGCCGTGGGCCAGATCACCGCGGCGACCACGCAGGCCAGCAGCAGGGTCAGCACGATCGCGATGCCGCCGCCGCGTGGCGTCGCCACCCCGTGGCTGCGGCGCTCGCCGGGCTCATCCAGTAGATTGCGGCGCAGCGCATAGGCGCGTGCGCCCCAGGTGAGGCCCGCCGATACCGCCAGCACCGCCAGCAGCCCCGCCATCCAGGCGACCATCATGGTTCAGAGCACCGCGTAGTTGAGCAGCGGCTTGACGGTGCCCCATTCCTTGCAGCTCGGGCACTGCCAGTGATGCGTGCGCGCCCCAAAGCCACAGCGGGTGCAACGGTACGCCGGATTGCGGACCAGCAACTGGTCGGTGATGTGCTTGAGGTCGTGCAGGGTCGCGGTGGAATCCGCGCCCTCGGCCAGGGTCAGGTCGATCAGGGCCGACTCGCCACGCACCGACGGACGATCCTTGAGCTGGCGGCCGAGGTAGGCGCGCGCCGGAGCGACACCCTCCTGCTCTTCCATCAGCTGGGTCAGGGCCAGCACCGGGGCGATGCCGCGATAGTGCTCGGTCATCTCCGAGAGGAACGCGCGCGCGCCACCGAGGTCGCCGACCTTGCGGTAGTTCTGCATCAGCGCCTGCAGCACTTCCGGCAGGTACTCCGGATCGTTGCGGGCGGCCCGCTCGAAGGCACGCACGGCGGCTTCAGCATTGCCCGCATCGTTCTCCAGGCGCCCTTCGATGATGCCGGCCCGCACCGACATCGCATCGGCCTGGTAGGCGCGCGCGATGGCCGCGCGGGCCTCTTCGATCTTGCCAGCGCCACGGTAACGCTCGGCCAGCTCGCATTCGAACTGTCCGATCAGCTTGCCCATCGGCTCGCCGGTGACCTCTTCGAAGCGGCTGGCGTTGTCGATCGCCTTTTCCCAGTCGCGCTCGGCCTGGTAGATGCCGATCAGGTGCTTGAGCGCCTGCGGTGCGCGCTGGTCGATCTGGGCGAGCTCGGTGAACACGGTTTCGGCGCGATCAAGCAGGCCGGACTTCATGTAGTCCTCGCCCAGCGCCAGCAGTGCCTGGACACGCTGCTGATCACTCAGGTCCGCGCGGTTGACCAGGCCCTGGTGCAGGCGGATCGCACGATCAACCTCACCGCGGCGGCGGAACAGATGGCCCAGCGCGACCTGGGTCTCGAAGGTTTCCTTGTCCAGTTCGGCGATGTGCAGGAACAGCTCGATCGCCTTGTCCGGCTGCTCGTTGAGCAGATAGTTCAGGCCGCGGAAGTACGTGCTGGACAGATGGCTGACCTGGTTGTCGCCATGGCGTTGACCGCCGCGACGCCCGATCACCCAGCCCGACAACGCGGCCAGGGGCAGGAACAGGAAGAACCAGAACCACTCGGAGACAAATTCCATCGGCGCTCAGCGTCCGTCGAATGTAGAAGAAGAAGGGGGTGCCACGACCACGGCAGGCGCGGCCTTCTGCGCACGGCGCAGTTTGGCGTACAACGGGATCACCACACTGGCGAGCACGAGGCCGCCGCCGATGATTGCACCGGACAACAGGGCGATGATGATCGCCACGCCGGTGGTGGAATTGATCTGGGTAAAGCCCAGGCTGATGATGATCGGCTGCGAGTTGAGGGCGCCGATGATGAGACCCACGACCAGAACCGCCAGCAGGATCAGCAGACGTACGATGTTCATGCAGCAGCTCCAGTTCCGGGAGATTCAAGAGTAGCGGAATATAGAGCAGCGGGACAAAGAGGCCCGGAACGAAAAAAGCAGCGGACCAACGGTCCGCTCTACGCGGGGTCGCTTTCCAGCGGTACCACGGCGCTGACGCGCTCGCGCAGTTCCTTGCCCGGCTTGAAGTGCGGGACATGCTTGCCCGGCAACGCGACCGATTCCCCGGTCTTGGGATTGCGCCCCAGCCGTGCGGGCCGGTAGTGCAACGAAAAACTGCCGAACCCGCGGATCTCGATGCGATCCCCGCCGGCCAGCGCCCCACCCATCATTTCCAGCAACGACTTCACGGCCAGATCGACATCGTCCGACTTCAAATGCGCCTGTCGGCGCGCCAGGATTTCGATCAGCTCGGATTTGGTCATTACGGGCTCTTGGGGAGGAACTCAGACCCTGAAACGGCCCGGACTGATGTCCGGGCCGCCCAGGAAACTACGACAGCGACAGACCGATTACTCGGACTTGTTGCCGTTCAGCTGTGCACGCAGCAGCGCGCCGAGCTGGGTGGTGCCACTGGAAGCCGAAGAGGACTGGTATTCCTCCAGCACTTCTCGCATTTCCGCGTCGTCCTTGGCCTTGATCGACAGCTGCAGGGTACGACCCTTGCGATCCATGCCCACGAACTTGGCTTCCACCTTGTCGCCGACCTTCAGGAACTGGGTCGCGTCGTCCACGCGCTCGTTCGCAACGTCGCGAGCGGCCACGTAGCCTTCGATGCCGTCAGCCAGTTCGATGGTAGCGCCCTTGGCGTCCACTTCCTTGACCACGCCTTCGACCTTGGAACCCTTCGGGTTGGCCGCCATGTACTGACCGAACGGATCCTGCTCCAGCTGCTTGACGCCCAGGCTGATGCGCTCGCGCTCCGGATCGACGGCCAGGACCACTGCGTCCAGGTTGTCGCCCTTCTTGTAGTTGCGGACCACGTCTTCGCCGGTGGTGTTCCAGCTGATGTCGGACAGGTGCACCAGGCCATCGATACCGCCGTCCAGGCCGATGAAGATGCCGAAGTCGGTGATCGACTTGATCTGGCCCGACACCTTGTCGCCCTTCTTGTGGATGGCAGCGAAGGTTTCCCACGGATTGGCGGCAACCTGCTTCATGCCCAGCGAGATGCGGCGACGCTCCTCGTCGACGTCCAGGACCATGACTTCAACTTCGTCACCGACCTGCACAACCTTGGACGGGTTGACGTTCTTGTTGGTCCAATCCATTTCGGAGACGTGCACCAGACCTTCGACGCCCGGCTCGATCTCGACGAATGCGCCGTAATCGGTGACGTTGGAGACCTTGCCGAAGACGCGGCTGTTGGCCGGGTAACGACGGGCGATGTTGTCCCACGGATCTTCACCCAGCTGCTTCAGACCCAGCGAAACGCGGTTGCGCTCGCGGTCGAACTTCAGCACGCGCACGTCCAGCTCGTCGCCGACGTTCACGACTTCGGACGGATGGCGCACGCGCTTCCAGGCCATGTCGGTGATGTGCAGCAGGCCGTCGATACCGCCCAGGTCCACGAATGCGCCGTAATCGGTCAGGTTCTTGACGACACCCTTCAGGATCGCGCCTTCCTGCAGCTTGTCCATCAGCTGCTCGCGCTCTTCCGAATGCTCGCTTTCGACGACTGCACGACGGGACACAACGACGTTGTTACGCTTGCGGTCCAGCTTGATGAGCTTGAATTCCAGCTCCTTGCCTTCCAGGTAGGCCGGGTCGCGCACGGGGCGCACATCCACCAGCGAACCGGGCAGGAACGCGCGGACATCCTTGATGTCCACGGTGAAACCACCCTTGACCTTGCCGCTGATGCGGCCGGTGATGGTTTCGTTCTTTTCCAACGCTTCTTCCAGCTCGTCCCACACCATCGCGCGCTTGGCTTTCTCACGCGACAGAACGGTTTCACCGAAGCCGTTCTCGATGGAATCGAGGGCGACCTTGACGACGTCGCCTTCAGCAACGTCGATCTCGCCAGCGTCGTTACGGAACTGTTCGATCGGCACGATGCCTTCGGACTTCAGGCCGGCGTTGATCACCACGACATCGCCGCGGACTTCAACAACGACACCGCTGACGATCGAGCCCGGCTTCAGCTTGGCCAGATTGGCCTGACTGGCTTCGAACAGCTCTGCAAATGATTCGGTCATTAGATTTACTCTGTTGGACACATGGGCATTGGCCCCCGAAGGGAACCGCTTACTGCCCGCCTGTTGGTCGACCCCGGTAAGGCAGGTCGTGTGTTAAGTAGGAAAACCGCCACGCATCATTGCGGGACGGAGCTTTTGTTGCCTTGCGATGGTGCGACACCGTCGATGGATTGACGGCCCTCCTTTACAACGGATCAGGCACCCGAAACCGGAAGCAGATCCAATACCTTGGCAACGACAGCGTCGATGCCAATACCACTGGTGTCGATGACGACGGCATCGTCTGCCGGCTTCAGGGGCGCCACTGTGCGCTGTGCATCACGGGCGTCGCGGGCCATGATCTCGCGCAGGAGGTCGTCAAAGTTAACCGAAACACCCTTGTCTTTCAACTGCTTATGCCGCCGCTCGGCCCGTTCCTCGGCGCTGGCGGTCAAAAACACCTTGAATGGAGCGTCCGGGAAGATGACCGTACCCATGTCCCGTCCGTCGGCGACAAGCCCCGGCTCCATCCTGAATGCGCGCTGGCGCTCTTTCAGCGCCGCCCGGACCTCCGGGATGGCGGCAATGGCCGAGGCCAGCGCGCCGGTGGTCTCCAGGCGCAGCTCGTCGGTGGCATCGGTCTCGTTGACCAGCACCCGCAGCCCGCCATCGGCCGATTCCACGAAGCGCACGTGGGTGTCGAAGGTGCAGCGCACCAGCGCTGAAGCGTCGGAGGTATCGATATCAGCCCAGCTGGCGGCCACGCCCACCGCCCGGTACAGGGCGCCCGAATCCAGGTAATGCCAGCCCAGGCGGCGTGCGACAATGCGGCTGACAGTGCCTTTGCCGGCCCCGGAAGGACCGTCGATGGTGAGCACGGATGGAAGCTGATTCATGGGTTTCCCGGTAGATGTGACCGCCCATTCTAGCCCCTGCCCGGGGCGCCCTGAGACTTTTTTGGCCCAACCACTTGAAAGGATGGGAAAAAGGCCGGTAGAATGGCGGGCTTGAACGGGCGTCACCTGCCGATTGTCATCTGCATATCGCGGCCGCGCTCCAACCGAATCCAACGTTTACGCCGAGGTATGCAATGAAAGTCCTGTCTTCCCTGAAGTCGGCCAAGACCCGTCACCGCGACTGCAAGGTCGTCCGTCGTCGCGGCAAGATCTTCGTGATCTGCAAGTCGAACCCGCGCTTCAAGGCTCGCCAGCGCTGAGCCGGCTGGCCTCACGGCCGCCATCGGTCCCTCACCGGACCGGGTGATGAACAAAAAGCCGCCTCCGGGCGGCTTTTTGCTGCCATTTTTGGTGTAATCGCCAGGTAGCTCACGACCGTTGGTCATGAGACCTGCAGTCGTGAGACCTTCCGCATTCTTGACCACTGGGGAGTAGATCGAGATGAAGCGTTACCTGACCACCTTGCCGTTGCTGGCCGTACTGGCCGTACTGGCCGTACTGGCCGTACTGGCCGTACTGGCCGTTTCCAGCGCCCACGCCGACACGCTGCTGATCGACCGCAGCCGTGAAAAGCCCGCCGTCGCCCTGCCCGTCCGCGGCCAGAGCATGCAGCAGGTCCAGGCCCAGTTCGGCGACCCGGGCGAACGCCTGGAACCCCGCGGCGGTCAGAAGCGCCAGTGGCCCACGATCAACCGCTGGGTCTACCCGCAGTTCACCGTGTACTTCGAAAAGCAGAAGGTGATCGACGTGGTCGCCAACCGCGCCGACGCCAACGAGATCGGTCCGAAACCGCCGATCCGCTGACCCCTTTCCCTTTGCCCGCCAGCCGGCGGGCCATCGCACTGAGATCATGAACGACACGCTCCGCTTTCCGGCCGAATGGGAATCCCAGTCCGCCATCCTGATCGCCTGGCCCCACGCCGACACCGACTGGGCCGACCGCCTGGGTGACGTCGAGGACACCTACATCGCGCTCGTCGCGGCCATCACCCGCTTCCAGCCGGTGGTGATCATCGTTGCCGACGACGACCTGGAGGCGTACGCCGATGCGCGCCTGCGTTCGAACCGGATCGACACGGACCGCGTGCGGTTCGTGACTGCCCAGTACGACGATACCTGGCTGCGCGACTCCGGTCCGATCACGCTCACGCGTGCCGATGGTGGCTTCCGCCTGCTGGATTTCCGCTTCACCGGCTGGGGCGGCAAGTTCGACGCCAGCCTGGATGACCAGCTGGTCGGCGTCCTGCACGCGGCGGGCCTGTTCAACAACGCGGAGCTGCAGAGCATTCCGTTCGCGCTGGAGGGCGGCGGCATCGAGACCGACGGCGCCGGCACCCTGCTGACCACCTGGCAGTGCCTGCACGAGCGTCATCCGGACCGCAGCCGCGACTCGCTCAGCGCCGACCTGGCCACCTGGCTGGCCCAGGACCGCGTGCTGTGGCTGGACCATGGCTATCTGGAAGGCGACGATACCGACGCCCACATCGATACCCTGGCCCGCTTCGCCTCGACCGACAGCATCGTCTACCAGGCCTGCGACGACGCCGGCGATTCGCACTACGCCGAACTGCAGGCGATGGGTGCCGAGCTGGCGGCGCTGCGTACCACCGACGGCCAGCCGTACCGCCTGTTCCCGCTGCCGTGGGCGCAGCCGGTGATCGACGATGGCCGCCGCCTGGCGGCTTCGTATGCGAACTACCTGATCCTCAACGGCGCGGTGCTGATGCCGGCCTACGGCGATGCGGCCGACGAAGCGGCGCGTGCGGTGTTGGCCCAGGCCTATCCGGACCGCGAGATCGTGCCGGTGCCGTGCCGTTCGCTGATCTGGCAGAACGGCAGCCTGCACTGCATCACGATGCAGCTGCCGGCGGGATTGCTGGCCTGATCGACCAGTGAGCGCCTTGGCGGGTCGGCAGCCGACGGAAGAGCGACAGCCCACGACCGATGGTTGTGGCCTGTCCGCCGCTGTTCCGGTCATCCTGCAGAGCCGGCCAGCGGCCGGCACTACCGGTGCGGGTGTTGCCCATTTAGCAGCCAGCACGCTGCGTGCACCCATCCGCGATAAACTGCGTTTTTCCCCTTGCAGGACCGTCTCCGGATGAGCTCACGCCACACCCTTTCCGTCGCCCTGATCCAGGAGCGCAACCACGGCGATGCCGAGGCCAATCTGGCCGTCATCGAAGCGCGCGTGGCTGAAGCGGCCGCGCAGGGTGCCAAGCTGATCCTGCTGCAGGAACTGCACAACGGCGCGTACTTCTGCCAGCACGAATCGGTGGATGAATTCGATCTGGCCGAGCCGATCCCGGGCCCGAGCACGGAGCGCCTGGGCGCGCTGGCCAGGAAGCATGGCGTGGTGATCGTCGGGTCGCTGTTCGAGCGTCGCGCTGCCGGGCTGTACCACAACACCGCGGTGGTCTTCGAGAAAGACGGCACCCTGCTCGGCAAGTACCGCAAGATGCACATCCCGGATGATCCGGGCTTCTACGAGAAGTTCTACTTCACCCCGGGCGATCTGGGCTTCACCCCGATCGATACCTCGGTGGGTCGCCTCGGCGTGCTCGTCTGTTGGGACCAGTGGTATCCGGAAGCGGCGCGCCTGATGGCGCTGGCCGGTGCCGAGCTGCTGCTCTACCCCACCGCGATCGGCTGGGACCCGGATGACCAGCGCGACGAACAGGGCCGCCAGCGTGATGCGTGGGTGCTGAGCCACCGCGGCCATGCCGTGGCCAACGGCGTGCCGGTGCTGAGCTGCAACCGCGTCGGCCATGAAGCCTCGCCGATGGGTGCTTCGGGCATCCAGTTCTGGGGCAACAGCCACGTGCTGGGCCCGCAGGGTGAATTCATCGCTGAAGCCAGTGGCGAGCCGACCGTGCTGGTCTGCGATGTGGACCTGCAGCGCAGCGAACACGTCCGCCGCATCTGGCCGTTCCTGCGTGATCGCCGCATCGATGCATACGGCGATCTGCTCAAGCGCTACATCGACTGACCGACCAGGACACCCCACCGTGACCGTGCACCTGCGCGATGCCACCGATGCCGATATCGCGGCCATCACCGCGATCTATGCGGTGGAAGTAACCGACTTCGTCAACACCTACGAGTACGAGATCCCGGAGGCGGCGGAAATGCACCGCCGCATGCAGGACATCGTCGGCCGCGGCTTTCCGTACCTCGTGGCCGAGGTCGATGGCCAGGTGGCCGGCTATGCCTACGCCAATACCTACCGCGGCCGGATCGCCTATCAGTGGACCGTGGAGAACTCGGTCTATGTGGACGCGGCGTTCCAGGGCCGCGGTGTCGGCACCGCGCTGATGCAGGGCCTGATCGATGCCTGCGTCGCGCGCGGTTACCGGCAGATGGTGGCCGTCATCGGCGAGCCCACCAACACCGCCTCCATCAAACTGCACGAGCGTTTCGGTTTCCATACCGTCGGCGTTTTCCGCGGCCTCGGCCGCAAGCATGGCCGCTGGCTGGATACCGTCCAGATGCAGCGCGCGCTCGGCGATGGTGCCGACAGCGCCCCTTCGAATGAATGATGCAATGACCGATACCCTGATTGACGCCGGCGACACGTTGTTCGCCGGCCAGCCCGTCCGCATCGTCGAACGCGATGGCGTGCGCTACACCCTGCTGGGTACCGCGCACGTCTCGCAGGCCAGCGTGGAAGCGGTGGAACGTGCGATCGAGAGTGGCCGCTTCGATGCGGTCGCGGTCGAACTGGACGCCCAGCGCCTGCAGGCACTGACCGATCCGGATGCGCTGGCCAAGCTGGACCTGGTCGAGGTGATCCGCAAGGGCCGCGTCGCCCTGTTCGCCGCCAACCTGGCCTTGGCCGCCTACCAGCGCCGCCTGGCCGAACAGCTCGAGATCGAGCCGGGTGCCGAGCTCAAGCGCGCGGTCACCCTGGCCAACGAACGCAACCTGCCCGTGCATCTGATCGACCGCGAGGTCGGCCTGACGTTCCGGCGTGCCTCGCAGCGCCTGGGCTTCTTCGGCAAGATCAAGCTGGTGATGGGCCTGGGCGCTGGCCTGTTCGCGTCCGAGGAAGTCGGCGAAGACGAGATCGAGAAGCTCAAGCAGGGCGACATGCTCGAAGCCAGCTTCGGCGAGTTCGCCAGCGAGAGCCCGGCCCTGTACGAAACCATCATCGGCGAGCGCGACCGCTACATGGCCACGCGCCTGCGCGAAGTGCACGATCCGGCCCAGCGCGAAGTGCTGGCCGTGGTCGGTGCCGGTCATCTGGCCGGGCTGGCCAGGTACCTGGAAACCGACACCGACGCGCCGGGCCCGCTGCGCGAGTCGCTGGAAGACGTGCCGAAGAAGCGCAACATCCCGTGGATCACGCTGGCGATCCTGGCCATCGTGCTGACCGGTATCGGCGTGGGCTTCTATCGCGGTGGCCTGGGTGTCGGCAGTGAGCTGCTGGCGGTCTGGGCGATGTACACCGGCGGTCTGGCCGGTCTGGGCTGCCTGTTGGCCGGCAGCCACCCGCTGAGCATCCTGACCGCGATCGTGGTCGCGCCGTTCAAGCCGTTCCGGCTGAGCATCCCGACCGGTGCGTTCTCGGCCCTGGTGGAAGCGCGCCTGCGCAAACCGGCCTACGAGGATTTCCTGAAGCTGCGCGACGATGCGCAGAGCGTCAAGGGCTGGTACCGCAACCGGGTGACCCGCGTGGTGCTGACCTTCATGCTGACCAACCTGGGCAGCATGCTCGGGTTGTGGCTGACCGGGTTCCAGGTGTGGGGCAAGGTCGCGGGGTGATTCCCGCGCCGGCTGTAATCGAAAGGCCACGCAATGCGTGGCCTTTTTTGTGCACGCATGTGGGAACCGCGGGTAGTGCCGGCCGCTGGCCGGCTACGCCCTTGGTGGTACCGGCCGCTGGCCGTCTCCTGTCTCCGGTCGATACCGCGTGAGCCGGCCAGCGGCCGGCACTACCGCCAAGCGTGTAATCCCTTGCCATGCGGCAGAATTGGGGGTTCTCAACGGTAGATCCACGCCATGCGTGGATGCGGTCCGCGAAAAAAGGAGGCCCGCCCAACGGGCCTCCATCCACCCTCAAACCGATTCTGCGCCCGGCTCGACCACCGGAGCATCCACGCCGCGGCCACGCGCGCGCCGGATGATCCGCGACACCGCCGTGCTCATGTCATCGAGCATCGCGTAGATGGTCGGCAGGAACAGCAGGCTCACCACCGTGGAGAACGCCAGGCCGCCAGCGATGGCGCGGGCCATCGGGTAGTACGGCGGACCATTGCCGAGCAGCTGGGTGTCGGTCATGGAGATCGGGATCATCGCCAGGATCGCGGTGCCCATCGTCATCATGATCGGGCGCAGGCGCTCGCGTGAGCCTTCCACCAGCGCCTGGGTCCGCCCCATCCCGCGGCGGCGCAGGTTGTTGATGTGCTCGATCATCACGATGCCGTTGTTCACCACCACGCCCATCAACACCAGGATGCCGATGAAGGACATGATCCCGAACGAGGTGCCGGTGATCCAGAACAGCCAGAACACGCCGAAGATCGAGAACAGCACGCCGCTCATGATCGCCGCCGGGAACAGCAGCGACTCGAACACGGCCGCCATCACCACGTAGATCATCACCAATGCGATCACCAGATTGAACATCATCTGCGACATCGCCTGGTCGTCGTCGCCGTAGTCGCCGCCGTCGAAGCTGAAGGTGTAGCCGGCCGGGAAACTCATCGGCGTGAGCATCTCCTCCATGGCCTTGCGCCCTTCCGGCACGGTGACCTTCTCGGCCAGGTTGGCCTTGATGGTCAGCGTGGTCTGGCGGTTGGTGCGGCCGATCTGCGTGGCCGAGGGTTTGATCGCCACATCCACCAGGCTCAGCAGGGGCACCGAGCGGCCGTCACCGGTGCGCACGGTGTAGCTGGCCAGGTCTTCCGGACTGCTCTGCTCGGCACCGGCGAAACGCACCCACACCGGCACTTCGCTGTCACCGCGGCGGAACTCGCGCAGCGGCGCGCCACGCAGGGCCAGGCCGACGAAACTGGCCACCTGCTCGGCATTGAAGCCGAACGCAGCCGCGCGCTCGCGGTCCACATGGATGGACAACTCGCTGCCCTTCTCGCCGTTGTCGATGCGCACGTCGCGCAGTTCCTTGCGCTGGGCCAGCAGCGGCACCACTTCCTCGCCGATCTCCTGCAGCATCTTGGTCGAGTCGCCGACCAGCTGCACCTGCACCTGGTTGTTGCCACCGCCGCCGCCGTCGCCCGAGTTGCCGACCACGTAATCGGCACGCGCCGACCGCGGCAAGCCCTTGCGCAGTGCCTCCTGCACGGCCGGCATGCTCTTGGCGTGCGCGGTATCGAAGGTCACGATCGTGCTGCTGCCTTCCTGCTCGCTGTACCAGGAATACACCTGCGTGATGTGCAGCGCCTCGCGGTTGTCATCCAGGTAGCGTTCGACGCGTGCCACTTCCTCGGACATCTGCCCGAAGGTATAGGCGCCCTTCCAGTTGTACCCGATGAACACCTCGTGGCCACCCTCGCCACCGAACATGTCGATCTTGGTCAGCTTCATCGGCACCAGGCTGATCAGGATTACCATCACGATGCCGAACACACTCCAGCCACGGTGTTCCAGCGTCCACTGCAGCAAGGTGGCGTAGCGGCGCTGCAGGCGGGCGATCACGCCACTGTCCGAATGCACCAGCTTGGGGGTCTGCATGCGCGCGGACAGCATCGGGATCAGGCTCACCGCGACCAGCCAGGAGGCCAGCAGCGAGACCGAGATCGTGATCGCGATCTGCGACATGAAGATGCTGATGTTGTTGGTCTCGCCGAACAGGTTCGGCACGAACACGATGCAGTGGCACAGGGTGCCGGCGCTCAGCGCGATGGCCACGTTGCGGGTGCCGATGATCGAGGCCAGCCGTGGCTGGTCAGGCATCCGCTCACGTTCCTGGTAAATGCTCTCCACCACCACCACGGCGTTGTCCACCAGCATGCCGACCGCCAGCAGCAGGCCCATCATGGTCAGGATGTTGAGCGTGACGCCGGCGAAATACATGAAGCCCAGCGTGATCACGAAACAGATCGGGATCGCCAGGGTCACCATCAGCGTGGAGGGCCAATGGCGCAGGAAGAAGAACAGCACCGTGATCGACAACAGCAGGCCCACTGCACCCGCCTCGGCCAGCTCCAGCAGCGAAGACGTCACCATCTTGCCCTGGTTGTCGATCACCTTGATCTGCACATCGCGCATCGAGGGCTGCGTGCGGATCGCCTCCACTTCCGCCAGCGCGGCACGCGAGACCTCCACCAGGTTGGCGCTGCGCTCCTTGTAGATATCCAGGCCGACGGCCGGGTTGCCGTCCAGGCGGCGACCGTAGTTCATGCGCGTGGGCTTGAGCCGGATCTCGGCGATGTCGCCCAGGCGCAGGCCCTTGGTGTCGATCACCAGATCGCGCAGTTCCTGCAGGTCGGTGATCTCGCCCACCGGCTGGATGCGCACGCGCTGGCCGTTGTCGTCGATCTGCCCGGCCGAGATCGAGAAGTTCAGCGTGCGCAGGCGATCGCTGAGCTCGTTGATGCTCAGGTTGTGGGCGGTCAACCGGTCCGGGCTGATCGCGATCTCGACCTCGTTCGGTGGGGCACCGGAGATGTTGACCCGCGCCACCCCCGGGATGCGCTCGATCCGCCGCTTGAACTCGCGGTCGAGCATGTCGTATGCGCCGGTCAGGTCGGTGGCACTGGCCAGGCGCACCTTCAGCACCGGGTCATCGCTGCTGGACCACTTGAACACGTTGTAGCGCTGCAGGTCGTCAGGCAGGTCGCTGCGGATCGCATCGATGCGCTCGCGGGCATCGGAGGCCGCGATGGCGATGTCGCGATCCCAGTCGGTGAACTCGATGAAGATGCTGGCACCTTCGGAGGTGGCCGAGGAGCGCATGCGCTTGATCCCGGTCATCGTTGCCAGCGCTTCTTCGGTGGGCCGGATGATGTTGCGCTCGACCTCTTCCGGCGTGGAACCGGTGTACGGCACCTGCACGAACAGGAATGGCGCGGAGATGTCCGGCAGTGCTTCCAGCGGCAGCCGGAACGAGGCGATCAGGCCCACCACCGCCAACGACACAAAACACATGATCGTGGTGATGGGCCGGCGGATGGAGAACTCGGCAATGCTCATGCCGGCTCCTGTGCGGTGTCATGGCCGGCATCGGCCAGCGGCGTCTTGAGGTGCCGGCCACGCGCGCGGTAGTAGGCGTCGCCACGACGATCCAGCAGGTCGTACACCACCGGGATCACCACCAGGGTCAGCAGGGTGGAGATCAGCAGGCCACCGATCACGGTGATCGCCATCGGCGCACGCACTTCGGCGCCTTCGCCCATCGCCACCGCCAGCGGCAGGAAGCCGAACAGCGTGCACAGGGTGGTCATGATGATCGGCCGCAGGCGGGAGCGCGCGCCTTCCACCAACGCCTCGCGCTTGGGCACACCGGCCTCGCGCAGCTGGTTGACCTTGTCGATCAGGATGATCGCGTTCTTGGTCACCAGGCCCACCAGCAGGATCAACCCGATGAACACGACCACCGAGATCGGCTTGCCGGTCAGCATCAACGCCAGGATCGCACCGACCAGCGCCAGCGGGATGGTGAACAGGATGACGAACGGGTGCAGCAGCGACTCGAACTGCGAGGCCATCACCAGATACACCAGGAAGATGGCCAGGCCGAAGGCGAAGATCAGCGAGCGCGCCGAATCGGCCAGCTCCTCACCCTGGCCGCCGATGTGCATGCCCACACCGGCACCCAGCGGCTGCTTGGCGACCATGTCCTGCACTTCGCGCACGGCGCCGCCCAGGTCGATATCGCGCAGGTTGGCCGAGACCACCGCCACGCGGGTCTGATCGGCGCGATGGATCTCGCTCGGGCCGTTGGTGGCGACCACCTCGGCCACCGAATCCAGCGTCACCGGCCGGTTGCTGCCCGGATTGACGATCAGCCGGCGGATGCTGTCCACGCTGGCCCGGTCGCCTTCCTGGGCACGGACCAGCACGTCGATCTTGCGGTCGCGGAAGCTGTAGCGCGTGGCCACATCACCGCGCACCTTCTTGACCACCACATCGGCGATCTGCCGCGTGGTCAGGCCCAAGGCACCGGCGCGCTCCTGGTCGAAGCGGATCTGGATCTCCGGGAAGCCCTCTTCCACCGTGGATTTGACGTCTGCGTAGTGCGGGTTGTTGCGCAGCATCGCGGCCAGCGCCTTGCCGGCCGTTTCCAGCGTGGCCATGTCCTGGCCGCGCAGTTCCACTTCCAGCGGGGTGGAGAAGCTGAAGAGCGCCGGGCGGGCGAAATCGACCTGCACGCCGGGATGCTGCTGCATCGACTCACGCAGACGCTCGGTGATCGCCGCTTCGGTGCGTGCGTTGCCGCCACCGGCCATCACCACGGTCAGCTTGCCGATGTTTTCGCCACTCTCGGTCGGGCTGGCATCCAGGCGCGTGCCGCTGCCACTGACGCCGTACAACGAGGCGATGCTGTCGTCCTTGGCATGGGCCAGCTGCATCTCGCGGACCAGTGCATCGGTCTGCTTCAGCGGCGTGCCGGCCGGCAGCTTGGCGGTCATTTCGAAGCGGTCCTGGGCCAGCTGCGGGATCAGATCCGCACCCAGCATCGGCACCAGCGCCATCGTGCCGACGAAGGCCAGCGCGGCCAGACCCAGCACCTTGCCCGGGTGGTGCAGCGCGCCCGGCAGCAGCTTCAGGTAACCGCGTTCGGCACCGGCGTACGGCTTCATCGCCACATCGCTGGCCTTGCGCATCACCGGGCCGACCACGGCCACCAGACCGCGCCAGACGCGGATCACCGACCAGGCCATCCCGAAGCAGATCCAGCGCACCAGCGTGCCTACGCCACGACGGCTGCCGGCGACCGGCTTCAACCAGCGGCTGTCCGGCTGCCACGGCTGATGCGCGGGTTCTTCCGGGAAGGCCAGCGGTGGGCGGCCCTTGAGCGAGCTCAGCATCGGGATCAGGGTCATCGAGACCAACAGCGAGATCGCGATCGCGATCGCCACGGTCAGCGCCTGGTCGCGGAACAGCTGGCCGGCGATGCCATCCACGAACACCAGCGGCAGGAACACCGCGATGGTGGTCAGGGTCGAGGCGACCACGGCCATGCTCACTTCACGGGTGCCGACGATGGCGGCCTGCAGGATGCTCAGGCCACGCTCGCGCGCCTTGGCGATGCTCTCCAGCACCACGATGGAGTCGTCCACCACCAGGCCGGTGGCCAGCGCCAGACCGCCCAGCGACATCACGTTCAAGCTCAGGCCGAGCTGGCCCATGAAGAAGAACGTGGTGATGATCGAGACCGGCAGCGACAGGCTGATCACGAACGTGCTCCAGCCATCGCGCAGGAACAGGAAGATGATCAGGATGGCGAGGATGCCGCCGATCACGGCGTCTTTCTTGACGTCGCTGATGGCGTGTTCGATGAAGCGCGACTGGTCTTCGATCGTGGTCAGCTCGGCATCGCCGGGCACCTGGCCCTTGATCTGCTCCAGCCGCGCACGCAGCGCTTCGGCGGTCGACACCGTGTTGGCATCGCCCTCCTTGTAGATCGCCAGCTCGACCGCTTCCTTGCCGCCCAGACGGATGATCGCTTCGCGTTCCTTGTAGCCCTGGCGCACGGTGGCGACATCCTTCAGCCGCACCGGCACGCCGTTGGCGATGTTGGTGGAGCTGCTGCTGGATGCGCTCTGCGCGGCCGAGGCGGCGGCCACGGCGGCATCCGAGCCGGTCGAGGCGGCGATGGCGAACATCTGCTGCATCGCTGCATCGGCGGCGCTGCCGTTGCTGCTCTGGGTGGTCACCAGCAGATTGCGGATGTCCTCCAGATCGGCGAACTGGTTGAGGGTGCGCACCAGGTAACGCTGCGAGCCTTCCTCCAGGCGACCGCCGGAGATATTGATGTTCTCTTCCTTGAGCCGCTTGATGACATTGTCGATCGGCAGGTTGAGCTGGGCCAGCTTCTGCTGGTCGATGTCGACCTGGATTTCATCCTCCAGACCGCCGCCGACCTTGACCGCCGCCACGCCGGTGACCGGCTCCAGTTTCTTCTTCAGGTCTTCATCGGCGTAGCGGCGCAGCTCGGTGAGCTGGCGCACGGCCTCGGCATCGCTGGACGGATCGGTCTTCGCCGAGATCACCAGCCGCATGATCGGTTCGGTGGACGGATTGAAGCGCAGCAGCACCGGGGACTTCGCCTCCAGCGGCAGGTTCAGCGCTTCCATCTTGTCGCGCACCTCCAGGCTGGCCTGGTCCATGTTGGTGCCCCAGGCGAACTCGAGCACCACATCGCTCTGGCCGGTACGCGAAATCGATTTGAGCTTGCGCAGGTTCTTGACCACGCCGACGGCTTCTTCGACCGGCTCGGTGATCAGCGTTTCGATTTCCGCCGGCGCTGCACCGGTGTACTCGGTGCGCACGGTCAGGGTCGGGTAGCTCAGGTCGGGCAGCAGATTGACCTTGAGATTGCCCAGCGCGATGAAGCCGAACAGCATCAGCGTGACGGTGAACATCGCGATGGTGACGCGGCGGCGGGTGGCGAATTCCACCAGGCCGCCGCCTTGGGCACCGGGGCGCTCGCCCTGGTGCGGATCATTGCCGTGGTCGTTGCCGGCCGCTGTCATTGACGGCTCTCCGCCTTGGCCGGCGCCGGCTTGGCGACGGCAGTGGCGGCCGGCTTGGCACCGATCACCTGCACCGCGGTGCCGTCACGCAGCGCCACCTTGCCGGCTGTAACCACCTGATCGCCTGCGGCCAGGCCCTCGCGGATTTCCACCCACGGGCCTTCGGCATAGCCCAGCTTGACCGGCACGCGTGCGGCCTTGCCCTCGCGCACGCGGAACACCGCCGGCTCGCCATCGTCGAGCAGTGCGATGCGCGGCACCACCAGAGCATCGGCACGCTGGTCGTAGTCGATCCGGATGCGGCCGAACATGCCCGGCTGCAGGCCTTCAGCGTCTTCGCCGAAGCCGCTGACCACGCGGAACGTGCCGCTACCGGCATCGACCACCGGCGAGATGCGGTCCACCGTGCCCGGGAAGGTCTTGCCCGGCAGCGCGTCGGCGATCAGCGTGACCGGCTGGCCCGGGCGCAGCGTCGCCAGCTCGCGCTCGGGCACGTTGAGCGTGGCTTCCAGACGCGAGTTGTCGACGATGCGGAAGATCGGAGTGTTGATCTGCACGAAGTTGCCGGTCTTGATCGAGCGCGAGGCGATCACGCCCGAGATCGGCGCGACCACCGTGGTGTAGGACAGTTCAAGCGTGGCCAGGCGGTACTGCGCGCGGGCGTTGTCGAGGTCGTACTTGATCTGGTCGACATCGGCGGCGCTGACCATCTGCTCGCCGACCAGCTTGTGGGCACGCTGGTAATTGTTCTCCAGCTTGCGCATCTGCGCTTCGCTCTGGGCAACCGCCAGGCGCGCACGGTCCGGGTCCAGCCGCACCAGCGGCTGGCCGGCACGTACCTGCTGCCCTTCTTCGACCAGAACGACCAGCGCGACGCCGGAGGTCTTGGCGACCACCTGCGACTCGCCCCGCGGTTCCAGTGCGGCCGTGCCGGTGTAGCTGGCGGCGACGGCGCGACGGCTGGCAGCGACGGCTTCGACCGGTACCGCATCGACCTTCTTCTCGGCCTTGCCGTCCTTTTCAGCAGCGTTGGCTTCGGCGGGGCCGGCGCCACCGCAGCCGCTCAGCAGCAGGGTGGAGGTGATCAGCAGTGCAGCGGCACAGCGTCCGGTGCGGCCGAGCAGGAAAGTGTGTCGCGACATCGTCGTGTCCCTAAGGATGCGTGGGCAGGTGTGGTAGCAAAGTAATGCACCACGTCACGACCACACCATATCCCAAAGGTCATGGTGACCTGCGGCGATGGCTTCCCGGGCCCGGTTTCAGCTAGATGAAATGGCAGGCTATACTCGGCCCAGTTCCGTACCCCACGCCGGAACGACCAGACCCGTTTATCGGAAAAGGACATCATGCGCCCGCAGCCGCTCGCCGCTTGTCTCGTTCTGGCCGTCCTCCTGCCCCTCGGGGCCGCCGCACAGGCCGCAACACCCGCTCCTGCAGTACCCGCCACCCCCGCTCCGGCCGCCACCGCGCCGGCGCCCGCCGCCGTCACCGGCCGGTTCGACAATGGCCGTGTCCTGGCCTACACGTGCCAGGGGTGCCACGGCATCACCGGGTACAAGAACGCCTACCCCAGCTACAAGGTGCCCAAGATCGGCGGGCAGACCCGTGAGTACCTCAGCCAGGCGCTGACCGAGTACCGCCACGGCAAGCGCAAGCATCCGACGATGCAGGCGCAGTCGATGAGTTTCAGCGAACAGGAGATCGCCGATCTCGCTGTTTACCTGTCCACCGTCAAATAAGCGCGCTCATGTCGAAAGCCACGCCACTCCAGCGTTACGCCATCGCCCTGTCCGTTGCCCTGCTGATGACTGCGTGCTCGCAGTCACAGGTGGAGAACAGCGCAGATTCCGCCGCCGATCCGGGCCACGCCAGTGGTGAACACGGGTCCGGCTCCTCCGCCGGCCTGCCGGCCGGCCGCATCGCTGCCGGTGAGGCGCGTGCCCAGGTGAAGGGCAAAGCCACCGGCCAGAGCTGCATCGACTGCCACGGGGCGGACGGCAACAAGCCGATCGACCCGACCTATCCGAAACTGGGTGGGCAGTACGGGGATTACCTGGCGCACAGCCTGCAGGCCTACCGCGCGGGGGATCGTCAGCACGCGCTGATGACCCCGCAGGCGACCGACCTGAGTGATCAGGACATCGCCGATCTGGCGGCCTATTTCGGCTCACGGCCGACCCAGCTGCGGGATCTGCACGGCTTGAAGTGACAGCGGTAGAGCCGACCGTTGGTCGGCTGC
This sequence comes from Stenotrophomonas sp. TWI809, assembly GCF_039673205.1. Taxonomy (NCBI): domain Bacteria; kingdom Pseudomonadati; phylum Pseudomonadota; class Gammaproteobacteria; order Lysobacterales; family Lysobacteraceae; genus Stenotrophomonas; species Stenotrophomonas sp. TWI809. Next base: position 394,480 of record NZ_JBDJLE010000001.1, read on the forward strand.
CCTTCGTCAGGGCGTCATGAACCTCTGACGCCAGCCGACCAACGGTCGGCTCTACGCGTGCGGGCGACCAACGGTCGGCGGCGTTACGCGGGCGGCCGACCAACGGTCGGTTCCATACGTCCCCCACCGTCAAGCCGACCAACGGTCGGCTCTACATCGATTGCTGGATCAGGCGTCCAGCTCTTCCCAGCGCGCGTACGCGGCATCCAGCTCGGCCTGCACCTTGGCGAGCTTCGCATTGTGCGCGGCCATGTCGGGCGCGCTGCGCTGATAGAACGCCGGGTCGTTCATCGCGGCGGTGAGGCCTTCGACGTCCTTCTCCAGCGTTTCGATCTTCAACGGCAGCTGTTCCAGCTCACGCGCATCCTTGTAGCTCAGCTTGCGCTTGGGCTCGGCCGGCGCCGCGGCAGCCGCGGCCGCCGCAACAGGCTTGGCC